>NZ_JBNDYG010000003.1:75050-443021 GCF_049893405.1 Paenibacillus sp. Dod16 | reverse complement strand
TTAGCTCGAGCAATGGAGTTAAGATGTGGTCAAACTCCCGATAATCAAAAGGAAGGGTCATCATATGGCCTACTGACTTTGGTGCAACCTGGTGTGTACCTGGTCGCACCGGGCTATCGTCGATTCCGTTAGCGATGCGCCAATACATTTCCGCCTGGATATCGGAGTTCTTGCCAAACTTCCGTCGCATCATTTGCTTCAGCTTTCCAAGTGGTGTCTGAGCTACACTCCCGATGGTTGGAAGTCCCATAACATTAAAATGTCGGGTCATCCGGCTGCCGGACATAAACATGTCGCTAACGGGGCGTTTCCACAGCGTCTCAGGTAGCATCTCTTTGGTGAGGGTGTATATGCCCGATGAGTTCTTTTTGGCGTAATTGTCACATGCAGTCTTTGCAAGGATCTTGGTTTCGGCAATCCCGAAGCGAGTATAAACGCCTGTCGCAGCCTGTACATGGGCCTGAATGATCTGGGCCATTTCTTCTGGTGTATCCGCAAACAGATGCATAGAGCCGGTCACATCTAGGAATTGTTCGTCAATGCTGTACGGCTCGACCAGATCAGTGTAGCTTTTATAAATGTCCGTGATCAGCATAGACACATCGATGTATCGTTGCATCCTCGGCTTAATAACGACGAGATCCGGACATTTTGCTACTGCCTCCCCAAGTCGCTCAGCGGTAGTAATCCCCTTTGACTTGGCAATAGGGCAAGCTGCCAGCACAATTCCTGAACGGCGTTCCGGATCCCCAGCAACCACCATAGGCCGATCCTTGTACTGGGGATGTTCGGCCTTTTCTACGCTCGCATAAAAGGATTGGCAGTCACCAAGCATGACCACACGTTTAGACGATTTCAACATATATTCCTCCTTCGTTTCATCAAAATAGGAACATTCGTTTGTATTATATGCGAACTAATGTTCCTTTATCAATGTGAAAAAAATCCAAATAAGATCTGGACACTTTGCTAGTGCTTTGCTGAACGGCCATCGTTATGTCCTTAGCTTTGGCGAGGGTGTGGTATCTGGAGTATTTTTGTTTATGAAAAACAAAAGGTCCACC
This sequence comes from Paenibacillus sp. Dod16, assembly GCF_049893405.1. NCBI lineage: Bacteria > Bacillati > Bacillota > Bacilli > Caryophanales > Paenibacillaceae > Paenibacillus > Paenibacillus sp. Dod16. Next base: position 441,957 of record NZ_JBNDYG010000003.1, on the reverse strand, counting down.
ACTATGGTTATAAAAATAGAAAATTCTTCTTGATAAGTGTAGCGTTACACAATACAATACTAAATATATTGTATTGTGTAACGCTACACATAATAGAGGAGGTTTGTGAAATGAAAAAGTCTACAGGAGTGTCTGACCATCCAGGCGCCTACGTGCGTCAGACTATCATTCCCTCGGGGATGTCTGTGAAAGAAGCTGCCGAACGACTTGGTGTCGGTAGACCAGCATTGTCAAATTTCCTTAATGGAAAGGCGTCCCTGTCCCCAGAAATGGCTGTCAGGTTGGAGAGGGCGTTTGGAGCTAATCGGAAGCACCTACTTGATATGCAGGCCGCTTACGACCAACAGTTGCGATTTTCTGCCGAAAGGTCGATCACGGTGCGTGCTTTTGTTCCTAACTTCCTGACTATCAAGGCAAGGCAGATCGAGGAATGGGCTAATAGTCAAATCGATGCCCGAAGTCGTCTTCCTGTGTTGTTGCGGAAGTTAGTGCACTCGACCGGCAATGGACTCCAAAAGGTCGACTTTCCTGGATATGACAATGCGCAGCGCAAAGGTTCCGATGGCTTCGTACAAGCTGCTGTAGCTACGCCTTGGATTCCAGAGGGCGACTCTTACTGGGAGTTTGGTACCGACCAAAAGCCAGGTTCTAAAGCCGAGAGCGATTATATTGCTCGGCTGACCTCGGTAGATCCCGCCGTGAGAGCAGAAAGCACCTTTGTCTTCGTGACACCTCGCAATTGGCATGCCAAGACTGACTGGGAGAAGTCCAAGAACACGGCTGGCGACTGGAAGGCGGTCAGAGCCTTTGACGCGAGTGATCTCGAACAGTGGCTTGAGCAATCCGTGCCAGCGCAAATATGGCTAGCAGAAGAGCTAGGCTTAACAGTAAGCGGTTATGAAACGCTGGAGCAAGCCTGGAACAGTTGGGCGAATGCCAGCGAGCCACGCCTAACGCCAGAAATATTCGCTCCTTCGATCGCCGCGTACCGCGATACGTTTAGGACTTGGCTTGAAAAGCCAAGCAGCAGGTCCTTTGTTGTCGCGGCCGACTCGCGGGATGAGGCACTTGCTTTTCTGGCTTGTCTGTTCGATGATCCAGAACTTCGCCAATTCAAAGACCTAGCCGCGGTTTTTACATCACCCGAGGCGCTCAGGATGCTCGTTTCTTCATCAGTGACGTTCATCCCAATCGTTTATTCGGAAGTCACAGAGCGTGAACTTATCGACGTCCATCACCGGCTTCATTGCATCGTATTTCGCCCTCGTAATGCTGTCGATACGGAAGCAGATATCAAGCTCGATTTACTTAGCCACGAAGCTTTTAAGGAGGCTCTTACCTCGATGGGAGTAGAGGAGGGTGACATCGACAGGTTTGCTAGGGAATCGGGTCGTTCACCGACGATTCTCCGTCGTCGACTCTCTCAGAACGTTGCGATCAGAAAGCCAGAATGGGCAGGCGACGACGACAGTGCAAAGGCTCTCGTGCCAATGACTCTAATTGGAGCTTGGCACAGCGAGACGGAGGCCGATCGTAAAATCGTCTCCAATATGGCAAATCGAGAGTATGAAACGATCGAAGTTGACATCGCCCGTCTGCTTCAGTTCGATGATAGCCCGGTTTGGTCTGCGGGGCAATATCGTGGTGTGGCTTCGAAGCTCGACGCGTTGTTTGCAATTGCTCGGATGGTGACACCAGCGGATCTCAGCCGGTTCTTTGTCTCTGCTGAATACGTCCTTTCAGAGGCCGATCCGGCTCTAGAACTATCCGAAAAGGACAGGTGGGCAGCTGCGCTTTATGATAAAACACGCGATCACTCTAGTGCGTTGCGCAAGGGTATTTGTGAGACACTCGTCATCCTGTCTGTTCATGGAAACCACCTGTTTCAGAGTCGTCTCGGCATTGATGTCGAAGGCCGGGTCGCTGTATTGATCCGGAAACTTCTAACACCGTTGACGCTCGAAAAGCTGCTTTCTCACAACCGCGACCTACCGCGTTATGCAGAAGCAGCGCCTGACGAATTCCTCAAAATCATCGAGGAAGATTTACGGAACGAAAATCCCATTGTCTTCGGCACTCTAAAGCCAGTTGACAGTAGCTTGTTCGGGGTTTCACCATCACGTACGAGTCTTCTTTGGGGATTGGAATGCCTTGCATGGAGACCACAGAATCTTCCACGCGTGTCGGCGATACTAGCCCGGCTTTCCCAATTGAAAATTGACGATAATTGGGCAAATAAGCCTGAAGCAAGCCTTCAAGCTATCTTCAGATCATGGATGCCACAAACGGCGGCATCAGTGGAGCAGAGGCTCAAGGTATTGGAGATGATTATCAAGCGTTTCCCGGATGTTGGTTGGGAAATTTGCATCGAGCAAATTAAACCGGGTTCCCAGATCGGGCACAATAGCTATAGACCCAACTGGCGTAGCGACGCCTCCGGGGCTGGACAGGTCGTCACACGAAAGGAAATGTACGACTTCAATCGAAAGGCTCTGGACCTTCTAATAGCTTGGCCGTCTCACGACGAAAAGACACTTGGGGCATTAGTTGAGTCTCTGCAGGGTATGCCTGCGGAGGACCAAAATACGGTCTGGGATCTGATCGGTGAATGGTCAAGGAACGCTGGCGAATCTGCTAAAGCAGCACTGCGCGAACGCATTCGGCAGTTTGCTTTCACTCGACGAAGCCGCTACCAGAAGCTCGGTGAAGCAACCCGTGATCGTGCCCGCGAATCCTATGATCTTCTCCGTCCCGAAGATCCAGTCATACGTCACGGTTGGCTTTTCGCTGAGCAGTGGGTGCAGGAATCGATTGATGAGATCGAAGAGGAGGATTTCGACTATCGGAAGCGTGACGAGCGGATCGATAGGTCTCGCCACGATGCGATGAGAGAAATATGGAACGAGTGTGGTTTTAAAGGAGTTCAGAAATTGATGTTCGGCAGTGGAGCATCGGGCGTCATTGGCCGCTACGCAGTATCGTGTGTCACCGGAGTCAAGGCACGAGTCGATTTCATCCGGCGCTGCCTTTCTCTTGAAGGAGATCTCCGCAGTAAAGCCGAGTGGTGCTTACAGGGTTTCTTGCTGGCGATTGAGGATGACTCGCGTGTCGAAGTGTTGCAGACAGCGGCCCAAGAGTTGCCTCCCGATGAGCTCAACCGGTTGTTTGTAAACGCACCGTTTCAAGCATCCACTTGGCGTCTCTTGGATGGGTATGGCGAGGATATCCACGTCGGGTACTGGAAAGATGTGTTCCCGTCTTGGAGCCGACACACGACAGCCGAGCTAACTGAAATGATCGACAACCTCCTGAAGGTCCGGCGCCCCCGTGCAGCGTTCCACGCCGTTCACATGAATTTCAAGGATATTGAAACCTCCCGCTTAAAGCGGCTGCTGCGAGATGTAGTAACGGTTGATGCCGAACCGGCAGGCCAGTTCAAGTTGGACAGCTACTACATCTCAGAGTCATTGGATTCGCTTAATGGGCGCGCAGACGTCACTCGTGATGAAATGGCCCAGTTGGAGTTTATGTTCATTGACGCTCTCGATCACAGTGAGCACGGAATTCCGAATCTTGAACGTCAAATAGCGGAGTCACCGGTGTTATTTGTCCAAGCGGTGGCACTTGCCTACAAGCGGAGAGACGAAGGCGAGGACCCAACGGAATGGAAGATTGAGAATCCCGAGCAGCGGGCGGCAGTCGCAGCAGCAGCTCATCGCCTTCTTGAGCAGATAACAAATATCCCTGGCACTGACGTAAACGGAAAAATCGACGCAGAGGCACTTATTGCTTGGCTTACCGAGGTTCGTCGTCTATGCCGCGAATTCGGTCGTGCTGAGATTGGAGATCATTGTCTTGGCCAATTACTTGCCAAGACGCCGGTGGGGGAAAGTGGTTTATGGCCCTGCGAAGCGGTCTGTGAGGCGATGGAGGGGATAGCATCCCCAGAAATAGGAAGGGGATTTTATATCGGCGTTCATAATTCTCGAGGCGTACATTGGCGTAACGAGGGTGGCGAACAGGAGCGTGAACTCGCAGCAAAATACCACACCTTGGCTGAGCGTTTATACTTTGACTATCCATATGTTGGGAGGGTTCTCGAAGAAATAGCTGAATCCTATGAACACGAAGCCAGGTGGCAAGATTCAGAAGCGAAGATCTCAAAGAGACTTCACGATTGAGGATTCGTGGCACAAGCGTGTTAAAATGAGGTTAGGATAGGCTAAGCTCGACGGGAAGGTTATGGCAGATGGGCTTCATTTGCTTTCGAGGTCTCAGAAACCAGTTGGTAACTGAAGGGGAGGCTTTTGTTTGCTAAAACAAAAGCCTCCCCTTGGCAGTTTTGGCGTAATGGAGTTAGCAGGTATAGCCAATACCTCGATAGCTGTTCGTAAGCCGTTTCGCTTTCCCGCAGCATTTTCTAGGAAAGATATTCACTTCTGGTTTAGCATCACCTGTATTGATTCCCACTGGCCAATTGGGAATTCATAGCCGACGCATCTAGTGTGAAAATAACTGCCATATTCATGGCAGCCTTTTAAAATATTTCTTCGTGAATCGACCAAGGACGCGTTTGTCATACAATCAAACTCCGACCGTCTATGTTAATCAATAGAACAACTTTTTCGACTAAAATGAGCATAAATAGACAGAATTATGCTCATTTTTTATTAATGCTCAATATCAAACAACCTAAAAAATATTATTTCTCCAGAGAATTAAAGATTAAACAGTTTTATGCACGCGTTTTTTATGTTGATACCTAAAAGTACGACCTTGATTTCTTCCAGCTTGGTATAATCGCGAGGGAGAGTCATCATGTGTCCAACCGATTTAGGGTCAACCTGGTGCGTGCCTGGCCTTACCGGGCTATCATCGATTCCGTTGGCAATTCGCCAGTACATCTCGGCTGAAATATCGGAATTTTTACCGAATTTACGGCGCATCATCTGCTTCAATTTAGCAAGTGGCGTCTGAGCCACGCTGCCGATCGTGGGCAGCCCCATGACGTTAAAGTGGCGGGTCATCTTGCTGCCGGCCATAAACATACAGCTAACGGGCAGTTTCCAGAGGGTATCCGGAAGCGAGTCCTTGGACAACGTGTAGATGCCGGACGGATTTTTCTTGGCGTAGTTATCACAGGCGGTTTTAGCCAGGATTTTGGTTTCGCCGATGCCGAAGCGAGCGTACACACCCGTGGCATCCATGACATGACGCTGAAGGGTTCTGGCTAACTCATCCGGTGTGCCGAACAGATGCAGCGAACCGGTAACGTCTAAAAATTGCTCGTCGATACTGTAAGGCTCAACTAAATCGGTATAACTCTTGTATATCTCCGTGATTTGCATCGAGACGTCAATATACTTCTGCATTCTGGGTTTGATGACGACAAGGTCGGGACACTTGGATAGTGCCTCTCCTAATCGCTCTGCCGTCGTTATTCCTTTTGCTTTAGCGAGCGGACAAGCAGCCAACACGATGCCTGAACGTCTTTCCGGATCCCCTGCAACGACCAAAGGGCGGTTTTTATACTCGGGATGGTCTGCTTTCTCAACAGATGCATAAAAGGACTGGCAATCCCCTAACATGATCACTCGGTTAGATGATTTCACAGCGAACTCCCCTTATCTGCGATTTTTAGCCCCAGGTAGGTGTACGATCTCTGCTCGATCTCTGCCTCAATTAGCCCCCACAGTATAGACAGCTTGTGATGGTACCCTCTGCAGATGAATTCAACCTCAATGCCAAGCTTTGTTTTTCGATCCTCGTAAACCTTAATGGCGTATTCACGCATTTTCCTGCGAGCCAGAGCTAAATCGGATAATGCAGCTGCCTGCAAATGGTCGATCATCGCATTCGTTAGCTCCGGGGTCTTTAAATCTGCTCTACATAGGATCGAACGGTCATGCTCTAACACATCAAGTAAAAGGGGTAATAAAATATAATCCTTCACCAGTTGGGTTTCATCTGGTTTCAACCCAATACTCAACATCATTAACCACCTCATTGACGGGAACGTTTGTTTGTATTATATGCGAACATTCGTTCTTTTATCAATGTAAATTATACCCTTATGATGACGACTCAGAAACTCACAAGCGGTACCTAGCATAATCAGTGATTAAAGACCCCCACCTGGAGCCTTTCAATCAACGGATGGTTTTTGTTCAGATTCACTTTCATTACAAAGTCGGAAGGGATTTCTTGGATGCAAAACGAAATATCCTCCTGTAAAAATTCCGGTCTTTCAATATCGTAAAATTTCCCGGCCGCTTCTGACTTTCGAATTCGTTCAATGGTTTCTTTGGCAGATATACGATTAGTGTCTTGGAGAATTTCCGATATATATTGTGCGCAGGCCAGATCATCATCCCCTGACGGATGCGAAGCAATTACATTAATCATCATGTCATCGTCTTTTAATAAGTTCCTCTTTATAAACTCTGCGGTTGTTCTTGCATTTGTGAACCCGGTAACGAATAGATGCTTGGTGCTCAATGCGTTTAGGGTGGCTGTAACTCCATTGGTTGTCTTTTGGATCAGAAATTTCTCCCGAAGATCGAAGCCATGTAAACGCGCAGGCGAATTATCCAGCTCAAACCCCGGAATCGGCAGACCCTGTATCTCTCCCGCCAATAAAAAGTCAGGATAGATTTTCTTTAGACGTAAGGCGTCGTCCAGAGTTCCTGCCAGAATGATACCCTGAACCCCATGGATAAAGGCATAGTGCGCTACGGTAAAAGCCCTTATAACATCAATTACAATATTGATGTGTGATGCGTCCAAGGTGTGGTGGTGTCCTTGAATAATCTGTATCGGCATGTCGTATCCCCTTTTACCCGGCATAATGGGCTATTTTAGTAACAGTATATTTGCCCAAATCCAAGGAGTGCTCAAATCCTCTAATGGATTCAGCAGCCGTGATGGAATATTAAATCCGGATGTGGTGATAATTAGGAAGCATGGATAAAGAAAATGTTCTGTTCTACACGAACTTCAAGTCCGAGGAGCGATACCATGGAGAAGACCAAAAAGCGAAAACTGAATATCAGCTTTCATAGCGATATCGACCTGCAGACCGACTCCGAGGAGACACAAGACAGCGAATCTACCGGAAAATCAAAAACTTCTACCGGCTCAAAGGGTCAAGTGTGGGAATTTATCGCACTGGCAACGATTCCGATCGTGCTCGTTTTTGGCAATTCCATGTTAGTTCCGGGGCTTCCTGAAATGCAAAGGGAACTGGGTATCAGTAAATTCCAAAGCAGCTTGATCATCACGATTTTCTCCTTGGCAGCTGGCTTGTTTATTCCGATTATTGGTTATTTGTCCGATCGATTTGGACGCAAAGTTATTATTATACCCGCCCTGATCATATATGGAGGTGCCGGTATTCTGGCAGGATTCGGTGCTATTTGGAACTCTTTCGGGGTGATTATCTCCGCGAGGGCGATTCAGGGGCTAGCGGCCGCCGGAACAGCACCGATTGCCATGGCGCTCGTCGGCGATTTATATGATGGCGGGACAGAAAGCAAGGCACTGGGACTAATCGAAGCCTCCAATGGCGCGGGTAAGGTACTCAGCCCGATCATCGGCTCCTTGCTTATGCTGATCGTATGGTATGCTTCCTTCTTCGCATTTCCCGTGTTCTGTGCACTATCGTTGTTGGCCGTCATTTTTATGATCAAAGAATCGAAACATAATTCAAAGCAAGAACTAAGGAAGTACCTCGGAAAAATCGGAGACATCTTTAAAGAAAAAGGCCGCTGGCTCATCACTGCTTTTTTTGCCGGTTCGCTGGGGCTATTCATTTTGTTTGGCATACTGTTTTATCTATCCAACATTCTTGAAGACAAGCCTTATAACATTGACGGGGTCGTGAAGGGTTTGATTTTGGCCATTCCATTACTTGGGATGGTTATCACTTCCTATACGACTGGAAGCTTGATCAAGAAGAATGGCCTGTTGATTCGTTGGCTGATGAATATCGGGCTGATTGCCATGACCCTATCTCTGGCAGCTACACTTTTCTTTTTTAAGAACATTTACGTGTTTATCGGGCTGCTGACAGTCAGTTGTATCGGGACCGGAATGCTTCTTCCTTGCTTGAATACGATGATCACCGGTGCTGTTGAGAAAAGTGAGCGAGGGATGATTACGTCCCTTTATAATAGCTTGCGATTTTTGGGAGTTGCAGCAGGGCCGCCCTTGTTCGGGTGGATGATGGATAAATCGGATCAGGTTGTTTTTATAACCGTGTCTTCACTATCTTTGGTTACACTAGGTTTGGTGTTCTTTTTGATTAAGCCGCCTCGGCAGATCGGATGACCGGACAAATCCCTATGACAAAAGATGGGCACCTGTCAATGGGTATGAGCATATTATGCCAATGTCATTGGATTAAACGACTAAATCAAAAAGAATTGAGGAGATCCTAGAATGAACAGTTCCCTGCGAACAGTTTGGCCCATGGAGATATGTGATCCGAGCGGGCTGCGCGAAAATCCCGAACACGGCAAAAAAGACCACGACACCTACGGGGTCATGGAACGCGGGATGACGATGGTAATTGATAAAGGCCTGGGTAGAAACATGTTCTCAGATGTGATCGAAACAGCCTCGGATTACATCGATTGTGTCAAATTCGGTTTTGGGACGGCTCCGCTGTATAAAACGGAAATGCTGCTATACAAGATCAATCTAGCCAAACAACATGGAATCACGGTCATGCCCGGCGGGACCTTGCTTGAGACAGCCGTGCAGCAAGATGTCGTCCCCGCATTTTTTAATACCGTTTGCCGACTTGGATTTAACGCTATAGAAGTATCTGACGGCACGATTGAGATGTCTCGAAAAAAACGAACGGAGCTCATCCGGGAAGGTAAACAACGCGGACTTCGGGTTTATACGGAGTATGGTAAAAAACAATCCGGTTCCCACATCGACGCCGAAATGCTCGCGTATACGATGGAAGCGGATTTAGACGTAGGCGCGGAGTTTATCATTGTTGAAGCGCGCGAGTCAGGACTAGGCATCGGTATTTACGATAAGCATGGCGAGTGCCAGGAAGAAATGATAAATAATATCATCGACAACGTGTCGGATGCAAGAAAGCTGATTTGGGAGGCACCTCTTAAGCAGCAGCAAGCGATGCTTCTCCGCAAATTCGGATCTCATGTGCATTTGGGAAATATCCAACCCACCGAAGTGCTTTCCCTTGAAACGATGCGCCGGGGTCTTCGTCAAGATACGTTTGAACTCGGGGTGAGAGAGAAACAAACCGATGGATTTTGTTACGTAATTTAAACATAGACCAAACCACAAGAGAATGATAAATACTAGCGGGCTGCCTATGGATATCTCCAGAGTCAGCCTATACATATTTTCGTTAAAAAGATCTATCCCGGTATCCCCTCCAGGGAACAAGCATACACTTAAAAAAGCAGGACTAGCTTGTTACTCTAATCTATGAAGGATGATTCCGTGTGAACTTACAGATCCTACCCGGGCGGAAGAGCCCCTTTTTCTATCGTCATATTTCTAAGAAACTCTTCTACATTACCGCCGGCTCCATCATTCAAGGTTTTGCCATGGCCATGTTCTTGTTTCCTCACGCCATTCCTTCGGGAGGAGGAGCAGGGATCGCGGTGCTTCTGAACCATGCGTTCGAGATCCCGATGAGTCTCGGACTGTGGCTGGCCAATTTTATTTTCCTTGCCTTTACAGTCCCTTATCTTGATGGTGTCAGTGCCTTCGGGACCATATTTGTTATAACAGTGACGTCCGTTTCCGTTAATTTCTTCGAGGTGTTCCTAGAACCCCCGTTCGGCAACGTATGGATCGATCTTCTATTCGGCTCGGTTATTCTCGGAACAGGTGTCGCCATCCTTATAAAGCAGAGGGTATCGAATGGGGGAATCGGTTATGTTGCCTTAGCCATTTATAAGTATAAAAGAATCAACCCGGGCACCTCATTGTTCTGGATGAATGGAATTATATTCGCCTTCGCTGCCTATGTAATCGATTGGAAAATTATTATCCTTGCAGTTGTATGCCAGTGGATATCGACCCGGATCATTAACTGGATTCACCAGTTCCCTCCCCCGAAATCGGTCTATCAACCCGCTTGGCGCAAAAAGTGATTCTGCATATGTGTAAGAGTGATTGACAAATCTAACAAAAATATGGAAATTTGGGTCGTGCGGCCTATATTAAATGAAAAACAATGCAAGTTATAGTTTGGATATGTCATAACATGTTAGAATATTCGACAAATTTCTACTTCGCACGATAATAGCAAACCCACTGAAAAGCGGCGACGCAAAGCTACAGGGGCTAATGTGGATCTACTTAAGACCGCGATGCCAGCCAGCTGCCGAATACGACGGAAGCCTCCGTCTATTTTGTTGTGGTTATCATAATGGATGGGGTTTTTTTATTTTTTGCTGTGAGCTGTCGAATGAGCAGTGATGAATAGGAGATCGCTTTCATTATTAATCGCTTATTCTTACAAGGGAAGAGGGGGAATAATGGGTCAAAGAACACTGGTAGAAGTAAACAATCATTTTCCTAATATCCTCAGTATGACTGAAATGAAACAAAGGTTGATTGAACGGAAAGAAATTCTTTATTTGCTGCAAGAGGAAACCAGGAATATGAACAATTTGCTGTCCATACCTTATTTATTTGTTATAACAGATGCGGATGGTGCCGTTATCGATTATTGCGGAACAGGTTCTTTAAGAAGTTTCCTCGAGAGGAATAATATAAAAAATGGGACCTCGTTGGCAATGAAAGACGCAGGAAGCAATGCCATTTCATTATCCATGGAACAACAAGCGCTTTCTGTCGTAATTGGGGCCGAGCATTGTAATCGTGTGTTTTCAGAATTGGCGTGTGTTTGTACCCCCCTTCGAATAAAAAATGTGATTATAGGCTACCTTGGTCTTAGTTTTCATTATTTGCACGAGGTTACATTTGCCATACCGCTCATTGAACACCTGGCCAAGAATATTGAAGAAAAATCACCTCAAAAGGATCCCGTTCTGCAAAGGGAGCTGATCTATTCTCACTTTCACCAATATGAATTGACGAATCGCGAGAAAGAAATAGCCTATGGGTGGCTTGAGAATAAAAATGTCCCTGAAATTGCTGATATTTATGGTATTAGCCAAAGCACGGTTCGTACTTTTATTAAAAAGATCTATGCAAAAACGAGGGTCAACCATAAAGGAGCATTTCTTAAAAAATTTACATAATCGTCATAAAACTTGTCTTAAAATAAAGATTACCCAATTCTGGGTATTTTTTTTGTTGTCGTCGAAATTTATAATGATAAGTAAGTTATATAAACTGATTCGCGTTATCGATAACTGTGGCAGCTGTCATCAATCACTTGTTACGACGGGGGTAGGTGAACAAGGTGATTTCTATCGAGAGCGAACTCAAACAAGTATCGAAAAAACTCGAACTTCTCCGAAGAGAACTTGAGCGAGTGGCGAGCAGTTTCGAACTGGTGCATCAAGATGTTGTCGCAATTTCACAGTCGTTGGATAAGCTGATTATTCGTTACATGGAATTAAAAAACCAAGAGGAATATATCGAAAGAAAGTAGATCTTCTTCATACTTGAATCAATAAGGCACAGAAGATACCTTCTGTGCCTTAATGTGTTTCTATTTGGTTGAATACAAAGAGTTGACGTAACGCAACGTCAATCTATTAATCTTGGGGAAAGTAGCATTTAGGATAGGGGGATTATAAAGTGGCTGATCATCACACCGTAATGGAGTCTGGAAGATGTATTGAGTGTGGATCTAAGGAGGTAGATGGGTTTTCCTGCTATGAATTATTCGGTTTTCCCCTTGTCTGGGAACATCGTGATCCAGCGTTATATGCTTTACATTTTTGGCTTGTTTCATGTTATATGCTGCAGCATCCTTCCAACTTTACAGAGGAAGGTTACCGATTGCTGGTTGATTTATTTACGGATGCTTATGATCATGATTGGGATACCGCCTATATACTCAAGAAAAATCGAGAGTCAGTAACCAAGGTGGATAAAATAACAAACCCTCTTCCGCATAACGAAAGAAATCGCAAATCTAAATTTTGGTCAATGACCATAGAAGATATCTATTTAGGTGGTGAAACAAATGCCATCGCAAATATTATCAAGTGGAAAGAACAAATACGATGTGAATTAAAATAAAAAGATTTATTAAGGCAAGAAGTAAAAAGATGACCTCCGACATTCGGAGGTCATCTTCTGTTCATGGACCGTCTTCATGAATCCATGACCAGCACACGAAGGGAGGTGCGGCGGAGGATTCGCGAAGCCAGCCAGCAGCCGCTGACGGCGATAGCAAGCGCGATCAGAGTCAGCCCAATGACCAGCGGCCATTCCATGATGAGCGGCAGCTTGACAATCCCATAGGTAGAGAGCAGACCGCGCAGCACGGCCGGCAATGCGTAGACGCCGCAAGCGATGCCAGCCAGCGCACCGAGCGCAGCCAGTCCGGCAATGCCGCTTGTCAAGGCACGACGAATGTCGGTTGCGGTCAGGCCGAGCGAGGCATAAATGCCATATGTTTTCGTTTCCTTACGAATATGCAGCCGGCAAGTTGTATAAACAATAAGACAAGTGACAGCCATGAACAGAAGGGCCAGCATACTCATCGGAATGAGCAAAACCGCCGCGGCTTCTTTGAATACGGAATCGAGCAGCACTTCCTGCTTCAGCGCTTGAATGGAAGGGCTGTAACGTTCGTTCAACTGCTGCACAAACGCATCGTTGTCCGCATTGTCCTTAAGTTGAATAAACCCGGCGTCCGGATTCAACTGCTCGACAAGATCCGATGTGACCCTGGCGACGTTCGACATATTGGAAATGGACTGAAAGGTGCCGGTGATTAGCAATGGATGCGGTTCTCCTTCAATGTAGATCGTGACTATGTCGCCGATGCCTTTTTGCAATTTACGGGCAATATTGATCCCGATGGAAATTTCATTAGGGAGTACGGGATTACGGCCTGCAAGCGAGGCTAATCCGATCTCGTCCATGCTGCCTTCCACGACCGTCAAAGGGAGGCTGAATGTCTGTTGAGGATTGTCATCCTCTTCGGCCATGGCGATGACGCCGGTGGCTGATCCGGACCAGTTCAGACTGTGAACCCGAGGGTCGCTTTGGATATAAGATTGCATTTCCGCCCGATCTATACCTTCCGCATGGATAACCATAATCGCGATATCCGCATCGTCATAACCCCACTGGGCCGACGTTTCACTGATGCGATAGACGCTGGTTACCAGCACGGCGCCAAAGACGAGCACAGCCACTGTGATGCTCATCAACAGAAAGATCAGCGCTGCGCTTTTTTTGTTGCCGCTCACATGCTTCCAGCCGATGACCGTGGGTACGGACCATCGATCCAGCAGTCTTTTGCGGGCACCATGCCGATGGATACGACTATGTGAAGACTCCGACATGCCGTAACGGATCGCTTGAATGGGCTCGATATGGCGTGTCTTGGAAGCATAAACAAGGACGCATAGAAGGATGATGAGCAGCAGGCCGCAGCCAGTCCAGATCGCAACGTCTGCCGCTTGAACGGGAACAGGAGCTGTGTCGGATTTGAGGAAAGACAGGGAGTTCTGGATGATGACATCTGAAAGGAAGTGGCTTGCAATCAGTGCCGGGACCAAGGCGACAATCGTCATTAAACCGTACTGCAGCAAGTAGGTGCCGATGATGCGTTCGGAGGTCATGCCAATCGATTTGAGAATGCCGATCGTGCGGTAATTGGCAAGGATTGTGTCCGTGATCGTAAAGCCGATCGTGAGCAAGGCGACGAGGATCATGACCAATCCGAGGAAACTCATCACAAAGCCGATCACCTTGTTCATGATAAAATAAAAGGCCGACAATTCGGCAAATGAAACGCGTTCCTCCAAAAATGGCGATCCGAGCGCCTGCTCAAAGCGCTGCCAGTATTCCTCGCTTTGTTCAGGATACGCATAGCGAAGCGACAACATGTATTGCTCCTGAGTGGACAAGCTACCCATGGTTGACCGATAGTCGGCTTCTTTCATCCAGATGCGGGCAGTGGTCGAGAAAGGACCGCCATGGGATATGTCAATGACAATCGCACCGATCGTGAATTGTGCCGGTGCAGACCCTGAGGTGAACACCAATTCATCGCCGATATGCATGTTGTATTTGTAGGCAAGCGAGGTGGGTATCCAGATTTCGCCGACTTCCGGAACCGTCAGATGCTCAGGGCCTGTACCGGGAAGAGGATTGTTGACCCCATGCGGCATCGGCGGGGKATTGATCATATACAGATAAAGATTGGGCAATTCTTCCCCGTTAAAGACCAGTCCGGTCCATGGCTTGTAAGGGATTAAGCTGGACGCGTTTACGCCTTCTTGGCTGGACCACCAGTCGGCTACCAACTGTTCGTCATGCAGCCCACGGGTCATATTTATGACTTCGTGCGCACCATGAGCAGCCGCATGGCGATCATTGAATACATTCTCCGTATTCATCAAGACCGTGAATGCGGTGCTGACGAGTAGAGCGGATAGGGCAATAAGCAATGCGATCAGCGTGTTTTGCATTTTTCTTTTGCGCAGGTTGCCCCAGCAGAGTGTTAATATGGCTCGCATCCCAGACTACCTCCTCCCGGTGACATAAGCGAAGATCATCGCTTCCCGCTCGGAGGCCTGTTCCGGACTGTAGGGCCCCATATCCAGCGTGCCACCGATCTTGCCGTCGCTGATGTAGATAAGGCGATTGCCCCGGCAGGCTGCCTTCATGTCGTGGGTGACCATGACAATCGATTGACCGTCCGCATGCATCCGGCTCAATATATCAAGCACCGTAACGCCTTGTTCGTAGTTCAGACTGCCGGTAGGTTCATCAGCAAAAATGATGTCCGGGTTATTGATGAGCGCCCGGGCGATTGCCGCCCGCTGCTGCTGCCCTCCGGATACTTGGGAAGGCAGCCGGCTGCTCTGTTTATCGAGGGAGAGATTGACCATCAAGTCATTTGCCCGTTGCCTTACTTGCTCCTTGTCCTGATTTGCGATATATCCAGGGAGGGCAATGTTATCGAACAGCGACAGATCGGGTACAAGGTTGCTGTTTTGATAGATAAAGCCGATCCGGTTCGCCCGAAAGCGTGCAAGCTCCTTGGCTGAAAATTGATCAAAGCGCTGTCCCTGCAGACAGACTTCTCCGGTTGTCACTTCATCAAGTCCGCTGAGCAAATACAGCAAGGTGGACTTTCCCGACCCCGAGTCGCCCATGATGACCGTGAAATCTCCTGCGTAAATCGACAGATCGACATTCCGAATGGCATGGTACTGCTCCTTGCCAGTGGTGTATGTTTTACATAAATTTGCAGCTTGCAGCATGATGGTTTTGCTTGAAGGCATATTCTGATCTCCTCTCTTATCTTCCCATGCCACCAAATTATAGAGAACGATTCTTGCACATTTGTTATCAAATTATAAATAAAGTATGACAGGGGTCAGCTGAGGGGCAGAGTCAAGTAGAAAGTCGTTCCCTGCCGCTGTTGGCTGTGAAAAGAGATCGTGCCGCCATGCGCTTCCATAATATACTTGCAAATCGACAATCCAAGTCCGACCCCGTGGCGCTCGGTCGGTTGGCTGGCAGTTCGTTGTGAAACGCTGCCTTGGTAGTACCGATCAAAAATAAAAGGCATATCCTGCGGGGGAATTCCGCTCCCTGTATCGGAGACGATGATCTGCAGGCAGGATGTTTCCGAGTGTTCTTCAACAGCGAGGCGAATCGTATCCCCGGGCTCTGTATGCTTCAGTGCGTTCGTGACGAGATTGGACAGAACTTGCTCGATCCGTATGGCATCGATAGCAACAAGCACGTTGGGAATAGCAGAGGGTTCTTGGCAGCGTACGCCCATCGTACGAATATAATGGGCCATCGCCCGCAAGATCGGCTTCAGCGTTGGAGCGCTGTATTGCTCAATCGGATGTACGGCAATCTGCTCCAGATCACGCAGCGCGTGCAGCAGCAAATCGTCTACGAGCACGGTCATCTTGCTCGTATTCGCATGCACCACCTCAAGGTATGCCATCACACTCGGCAGGTCCGGGCATATGCCTTCCCGAATTGCATCGATATAGGCTTTGATCGTTGCCAGCGGAGTTTTTAAGTCATGGGACAGATTGGAAATCAGCTCTTTGTGCGACTGGCTGTGCGCGGCTTGCTGCATATGTAAATTACGAATCTCTTCACGCATGAGATCAAATACGGCATAGAGCTCCCCGACCTCGTTATCGCTGGTCCATTCGGCACGCTGCTCGTAGTTGCCTTTCAATATGGCTTCGGCATAAGGCTTGAGCCCGGCAACAGGCTGAACCCAATCACGCTGCACCCGGCGTCCGATGGAGAAGAATAAATAAAGCAGCGTCAATAGGGCCAGAGATAGCAGCGCCCATGGCACATATAGCGGCAAGTCTGAGGAGGGGAAGGCTGCGGCTACGACAGATGCAGGTACAGCAAACTGAGCGTAGCCCACAAAGCTCTTGCTGCCGGCGTCCAGCAGCGGAAAAGCGAGATGATAATAAGAAGGTTCGCTGTCAGAAATACGCAGCGTGTAGTCGAGTTCAAAGCGCGGATGAATATGGCGCACGGATGAATCCTCGCTGTCATAGATCATCGTTCCGTCAGGAAATACAACCTTGAGGCCGATCCCTGTCTCTTGACTCCAGCTGGTTAATTGCCCCCGAATCGGAGCATCGGCCAGCAGCAAGTCGGCATGCTCATTCTCCAGGTTATGGACAACCGTATTTGTCAGCACGCGAATAGGGTTGACAATGGATGGCGAATCGGGCTGGTTTGAGGGCCAAACGAGCCAAACGACGGATAGCAAAATAACCATAATAGATAGGCAGGCTGCCCAGAGCCTTCTTGTTTGCCACGATTTCCAGTACATGGGGGCTACACCGTCTCATCGGGGTTGAATTTATAACCGACGCCCCAAACCGTCTTGATATACGAGGAGTTGACCTCGGCCCGTTCCAGCTTCTCGCGGAGCCGCCGAATGTAGACCGTGATGGTATTATCCTCGACATAAGCTGAATACCCCCAGACCTGATCCAGCAGCTGCGACTTGGTAAACACTTGATTCGGGTTAGATGCCAGGAAGTAAAGCAGATCAAATTCTTTGGCGGATAACGAAATTTCCTGCTGTCCTACCATGACCCTGCGGGCATTTCTATCTATCGAAAAGGTGCCGAATTGCACTCGCTGCTGTAGGGCTGACGGGAATTTCGGGTCTGCAATTCTGCGCAAATGTGCCTGAACGCGGGCGACCAGTTCACTGAGCGAGAAAGGCTTGGTCATATAATCATCGGCGCCGAAACCAAGGGCAAGCACTTTGTCCGTATCGCTGCTGCGGGCGCTTAAAATAAGAATGGGCGCAGCCGTCAACGTACGGAGCTTGCGGCATACTTCAATTCCGTCAGCATCAGGCAATGTCAGATCGAGAATGATAAAATCCGGCTGCCGGTTGCGGACTTCCTGCAATCCTTCGCCGGCATTTTCCGTGATGAATGTGCTGAATCCCTGAACACGCAAATAGTCGTTCACGATGCGAGAGATATCCTGCTCATCTTCAATGATCAGTACTGTTTTAGGAGAATTCATGAAATAGTCGCCCCTGTTCCGTATGCTTGAATAGTGAGTCCATTATAGCATGGGCCGGAATGAAGAATAGAGGAAACGAGGGGAATATTACCAATCAAAAGCCTTGAGTGTGCACCGGTACATAAAGATTCAGGAATTAGTTGACAAGTAAAAAAGATCCAGTTAGAATCTCCTTAATTGTAATTATTACGATTAAACGATGCGATTCTAGGGGGATTCATTTATGCACAAGAGGTTAGCAGCCATTTTCTTGATCTTATTCATCTTCATTACCGGCTGCAGCAGCGGTTCTCAAGATAATGGTCAAGAAACGCAAGCTGCTCCTGAAATTTCGACGGAGCAACATACTGGTGAGACTACTCAAAATACAGTTGAAGAAGCGTCAACAGAAACTTTCAAGGATATAACAGGGACGGAGATTTCACTGGAGCTTCCTGTTGAAAAAGTAGCTTGCTTGACGGAAATTTGTGTAGATGCTCTGGTCGAGCTCGGTCTGAAACCCGTGGCTGTAACGGCGGGCGGCCTTGCTCCTGAGCCGGAGTTTTATGGTGAAGAAGCAGCTAATCTTGGACAAATCGGAGGAAGTTTCTTCGAACCGAACTTGGAGGATATTTCTCTCGCAGCACCGGAACTTATTATTGGATTGGAAGGGACGCACGAAGGATTGCGAGATGGGTTAGCCAGCATTGCTCCCCTTTATATCGTTCAGCCTAAAAGCGTGCAAGAATCGATCGAATTCCTGGAGCATATGGGCAAACTTACGGGTAGAACATCGGAAGCCGAGGAAGCGAAGAAGCGCTTCCTGGACAAATTCAACTATTACAAGGAACACAGTCCGAAGGATCAATCTGCGCTGGCGATGTACGGATCCGATGTGAATTTCGGCATTGATACAGCGGGATCACTGGTTGGGTCCATGTTGGCGGAAGTTACGGATTATCCGTGGCCTGCTCCCGAAGCCGATGGCGGCCATCAAGCTGGGGGCATGGCATATTCGTTGGAGAAAGTGCTTGAGAACGATCCGGATTATCTCTTTGTAGAGACCTTTATGTTCGGTCCCGATGCAAAGCCCTTATCTGAGCAGTTCAAAACAAATCCACTGTGGTCCAAACTGGGTTCCGTTCAGAATGATCAGGTACATGAAGTGCGCACATCGGTATGGGCCAGCGGAAGAGGGACACGTTCGCTCGGCATTATTTTAGATGAAGCGATGAGTATCATGTATCCGGATGTATACGAGAAAGCGGTGGAGTAGCCTTGCGAGAAACCTTCACCATGTTCAGGAAAGCAAAAATAGGGGGACTTCCCCTGTTTTTTGCTTTAATATCCATGATGCTTGCCGTTTTGGCAGTTGGGATGAAGTATGGTTACCCAGAGCTATCCTGGGCAAGTTTACATCAACTGCTTTTTTATAATGGGGGAACTGAACTTGAGCGGATATCCGTGTTTGAGGTCAGGCTTCCGCGTCTGGTGGTAGGAGCTATTGCGGGGGCCATGCTGGGGTTATGCGGCGTTCTCTTGCAGGACGGTCTTCAAAATTCATTGGCCGGGCCGGAGTTATTAGGCGTTTCTTCGGGGGCTTCGTTTGTCATGGCGCTTATTACTGTACTTCACATTCCTATCTCCTATGAGCTGCAGCCCTGGTTTGCGCTTCTGGGAGGATGTATAGGCGGAGGCATTGTCATTCTGGCTGCCGGGGGAAGGCACGGAAGCATCCATTTTATCTTAATTGGTGCAGCCGTAACCGCAATCATGAATGGATTGGTGGTATGGATCGTAACGATGGGGACCTCCAATAGCACGAGCCTGCTGTTTACCTTCCTGATGGGAAATTTGGCTAATCGGAATTGGAATCATGTTGCCAATCTGGCCCCGTGGGCCTTGATTACGATTCCGCTAGCTTTCTGTTTTGTCAGGTCCTTGAATATATTGCGTTTGGGAAACGAGGCCGCTGAGGGTGTAGGACTTAACGTTACCCGAATTCGTGTATTTCTACTCATTGTAAGCTGTGCCATGACTGCAGCGGTTGTATCCCAGTGCGGACCTATTGGATATATTGCATTGATTGCCCCGCACCTTGTAAGAAGCGTGATGCAGGAATATAACGCCAAGACCGTTCTTCCATTCTCTGCATTAATGGGTGCCCTATTATTATCAGGTGCCGATATACTCGCACGAACCGTATTCATGCCAAGAGAAGTACCGGTTGGGCTTTGGACCACGTTAATCGGGGGACCTATTTTAATAGGATTGTTTGCACGTAAGATGGGAGGGCGGCCTGATCAATGAAAGCAAAAATCCGTATCCTCAGTCGTTATGAGAAAACATTTAGAATAGGGTTGATGATCACATTTCTCTTGGTTTTTATTTTAAGTGTCATACATATTGCCTTTGGTAAAGTGTTTATCTCTCCGCAGGATATCCTTCGTGCATTAACGAACGTCCACGTAGAGGAGCACCATCGTCAAATCATATGGGAACTTCGGCTTCCAAGAACCCTGATCGCTCTGGCTGCCGGAGCTATGCTTGGACTGGCGGGTGCTATTCTTCAATCCATAACCCGTAATCCACTCGCAGAACCAGGATTGCTAGGCGTATCAGCAGGGTCTGTATTATTCATTGTCGTCTGGATCACTTTTGCTGAGGGGGTAAGGGAAGTTTCAAGCTACATTCCCTTAGTGGCATGGGTTGGCGGTATTGGTACGGTTCTATTAGTGAACGCTTTAAGCTTGGGTAAGGGAAAAGATATTAGCCGACTTGCTCTCATCGGCATTTTAGTAGGCAGCGTATTACAATCCTGCACATCGCTGATCTTACTGAGGCATACGGAAGCTGTCGGCAGCATTTTGCTGTGGATGATCGGTTCTCTTAACGGTAGAGTCTGGGTTCATTGGGATATGCTTTGGCCTTGGGCGGTATTTATTATTCCTCTTGGCTTAATGAGCGCTGGTGCTGCGAATGCCATGCAATTAGGGCACTCTGCTGCGACTAGTCTAGGCGTTCATGTTAACTGGATGAGATGGATATTGCTGATCATCGCTGCCATGCTAACGGCTGTAGCCGTTGCTGCCGTTGGAGCGGTAGGATTTATCGGTCTGATCGGCCCCCATATTGCAAGGAAATGGGTGGGTCAAGATGCAAGAAGGCTGTTTCCTTTTAGTGCGATGGTGACGGGAGTTTTGCTGCTTGGTGCGGATGTAGTGGCTCAGGCGGCATCGTTCGAATTGAAAATGTTTGGCCTGAGCTCGCAAGTATCCCTTCCAGTGGGAGCGATTACCGCCTTTATGGGCGCGCCTTTTTTTCTGTATCTCATTAGGCAAAAGAGTCGAGTGAAATAAAAACACTCTATCTAATAAGGAGGGGATAGCGAATGAAAGAACAGTCTGACACGAACTTGCTGGAAGCGAAACAATTAGAAGTCGGATATCATCATAATCTTATCCTTAAACAACTGTCGATTGCCATTCCAGCAGGCGGTGTAACGGCTCTTGTGGGAACGAATGGTTCCGGAAAATCGACGTTGCTTAAAACCATAGCGCGATTGCTCATCCCGCATAAGGGGGGAGTTTATCTCGATGGCCAAGCCATTGCAAGAGAATCTACGATTGCCCTTGCACGAAAGATGGCCATACTCCCACAGTCACCTGAAATACCGATGGCCATGACGGTCAGAGAATTGGTGGAGCAAGGACGGTATCCTCATGTAGGTCCGCTCCGTATGTTAAAAAAACAGGATCATACTGCGATCGAGGAAGCTCTTGAACTTACAGGAATGCATGCATTTGCAGGCAGGCCGCTAGATGCCCTCTCCGGCGGAGAGAGACAGCGAGCGTGGATCGCTTTGGCTTTAGCCCAATCGACTCCGCTGTTAATGCTGGATGAGCCCACGACATTCCTGGATGTTCGGCATCAATTGGAGATTCTAGAACTCGTGAGACGGCTGAACCAAGAAAGAGGCATCACGATCATCGTTGTCTTGCATGATCTTAATCAGGCCGCACGCTACGCGGATCGAATGGTCGTTCTTAAGGATGGGGGTATTGAGGTGGATGGTCCTCCAGGTCGAGTTCTTACAGAGACCATGCTGCAAGAGGTGTTTGGCATCCATGCAACGGTATTAAACGATCCGGTAACGGGAACGCCGGTATTTCTGCCTCATTCCATCGCTTAACTTGAATTTACGCCATCAAGACATTAGGTTGACAGATTAGCGCATGTATTTTATATTCATACATATAGTTATTCGTAATTATTACGATTAATGAAAGAAAGGGTCAAGCGACTCGAAAAGAAAAGAGGATTACAATGCAAAAAGGAATACATCCAACATTTCAGAAAGTCATATTTCTGGATGCGAGCGTAGGTTATAAATTTCTTAGCGCCTCTACGAAGAGTTCTTCGGAAACGATGGAATGGGAAGACGGTAGTACCTATCCGGTCATACGTGTGGATTCGAGTTCTGCATCGCATCCTTTCTTTACGGGAAAACAGAAGAATGCCGAGATCGGCGGGCGTGTCGACAGGTTTAAGCAACGATTAAATTATAAAAAGTAAATCCAGTCACGAATATGGATCGATAGGAGGCAGCAATGGATAGCTTTACAAAGAAGAGAATAAGCGCCATTCTTGAAGCTTATATCGATCTAAAGGTTCCTGGTGATTTAAGAGCGGAGGTACGCTTAACCTACCGGTTCAATGAGAGGACCGTTATTTTATCGGAAGAAAGACCTGATTGGCTTCAACGAAAATGGGACTCCACCGAATTGGTTCATTTTTGCCTGAAGGAAAATGAATGGTGCGTGTACGCGAGACAGAGAGGCAATGAGTGGACTCTCCTATCATCCATTCCGCCCAGCAAGGATTTTGAAGATGTGCTGGAACAAGTTGAAATGGATACGCAAGAGGTCATCTGGGTCACCTAACCCCGTTTAAATACCATGATTCATGCAGTGAAGGAGCAGCAGCCGACAATGAGCAAAAGCAGTGCAGGCCCGCGTCTTCCCCGGGCCAAGGGAATTGATATGGCAACCTATTATTCGCCTAGTGATTGCGCCAAAAGGGCAAGGCATCTGATATTGTCTGAGTTTAATCAAAAAATCGTGGATGAGTTTATTTCGATTTTGGGAATGAGGGAGGAATTTGAGAAGCATCACGTTCCCATTCCTAACAAAGTCGTTTTGTACGGCCCCCCTGGAACCGGAAAAACCTTAACGGCTTTCTATATGGCTAACATTTTGGAGCTTCCGCTTGTCCTGGTTCGTCTGGACGCGATCATCCATAGCCACCTGGGTGAAACGGGCAGCAACATCCGCAAAATATTCGATTATGCAGGCATGTTCCCCTGCGTACTGTTTCTTGATGAGTTCGATGCCATCGCAAGGACGAGGGACAACAACGATGAAGTCAAGGAGATGGCACGTGCCGTTAATACATTACTGCAATGTCTCGATGACTTTGGGGATAAGAGCATTATTATGGCGGCTACCAATTTGGAGAAGGATCTGGATCAGGCGATATGGCGCAGATTCGACACAAAGATGACGTATTCGTTACCGGACTATGGGAAGAGGCAGCAATATATCGGAATCCTGATTGGAGAGTTTCAATGTGATGAGGCAGCTGTAACTGAAGTTGGCGAGCAGCTTGAAGGCTGCAGCTTTGCCGATATTGAGCAAATTATCTTGAAAGCGAAACGAAAAGCGATTATAGAGCGGCAACCGCTGCAAAGAAGACATATCCAAGATGCTTGCGACGAATATAAGCCTGCTGTAGTAAATAACTTCTTAACTTAAATAAATGGAGGAATGATGGCGAATGGCGAAAAAATCCAAAGTAGCGAAGGAACTAAAGAGACAGAAAATAGTTGCTAAATACGCGCAGAAACGCAAGGAATTTAAAGAAAAGGGCGATTATGAGGCCCTGCAGAAACTGCCCCGCGATTCTTCCGCAACAAGGCTGCACAATCGATGTACAGTCAGCGGCAGACCAAGAGGTTACATCAGCAAATTCGGCGTGTCCCGAATTGTGTTTCGTGAACTGGCCCATAAAGGACAAATTCCGGGCGTGAAGAAGTCCAGCTGGTAATCGGACAGGAACGGTTACCTGACTTGCCGAGAATTCAGTTAGTGTACGGTTTTATTGGAATTTTAGACGAACAACAGCTATCGGGATATTCCCGATAGCTGTTTTCATCGTTTCGGATCAGGGTGCGGCTTTCGTTATTTTTGTCCATGTACCGATCTTATAAGCTCCGTCTGAAAGACGCCGTATTAGCAAAATCAACCCCGGGTTGGCTGATCTCCGAACATGTCATTATACATCCCCAGAACCAGACCCTTACCTTAAGTAGAACTGCGTACGACCAAACGGGTAGGCAAAATCACCTTCTTAGGCAGTAGAAGATTTCCGTTTATTCTGTCGATCAGATTGTCGACGGCAACCATGCCGATTTCTTTTGTCGGTACGTCGATCGTTGATAGGGGGGGATTGGAATATTTGGATACCTCAATATTGGATAAGCCTATGACAGCTACTTCATTAGGAACGGAAATGCCGTTGTTATACAAGCCATTGAGGGCGGCCATAGCCATTAGATCGCTGCCTGCAAAGAAAGCGGTCGGGCAATTCTGGGTTTTGCATAAATGATTCACTTTTTCAATGCAGACCGCTTCATCCCACATGCAATCAATAACCCAATCGGGATTCACCGACATTCCGGCAGCATGCATGCTGGCGTAGTAGCCTCGATAACGGCGGCTGTCTTTCAGGTTATTCGTTAATCCGCTCCCCCCGATGTATCCAATCCGGGTGTGACCTTTGTCAATGAGATGGTTGACGGCCATCGAAGCGACATTGTAATGATCATAGCCCACATTATCGATATCCCCGCGTTCGGTATCAATCCCCACGATATAAGGAACCTGCTTGCGTATATACTCATAGGTTTCACCGTTCAACGATTCCATAAGAATCAGGCCGGTAATCGGTTCGCTGAATGTATGGAATAAAATCTTGCTGTCATTCAGTTCAATTCCAGTCCGAATAAAGGAAATGCTATATCCCGCACTCAGCAATCGCTCTTCCACGCCGGATAAGATCGACATGAAATAAGGATCGTTGTATTTATCCTTTGTAACGCTTAGTACACACCCGATTTTGATGTGCGACTTGCTGTCGGAATGTTCCGTGGTTACAACTTTCCGCTTGGGACTTGAAGTGATTTTATAGTTGAGCTGTGTAACAGCCTGCCACACCCGTTCCCGGGTTTCGTCCGTAATTTTATATTTCGTATCATTGTTTAACACTCTGGATACGGTGGCGGTAGATACATTTGCTAATTTAGCAACATCCCGAATGGTACTCATAAATAAACACATTCTCCTTTTTAGTTACGAATAGTCACCATTTAGAGTTTATAGGAATGTTACATGGTAAACAATGATGGACTTGATAAACGTCTTGTTGCGTGATTTGTTGCGCAATTCCGTTACGTTATTCAAGTGTATCTACATTCATGATTAAAATCAATCATAACATGTTACTGTCGTGCTGTGTTACTACAAATTTTAAAAAAACCAAAATTATTATTGCAAGGATATGCAGGGATGATATAACATTAAATCACGAAACACCACGAATATTACGTCATTTTGTTACGTTATACAACGTAACAAAACAGGAGAGTTTGTTTAGCAGGCGGGGGGCGGATTAAAACATGAACAAAGCAGTAACGGTTTACCCCATGATGTTAGAAGACATCCTAAACAACCCGGGCATAGGTTTTACGGCAGCACCAGGGTTAATGGGAGACCTGGATCGGATCTGCGACAATCGAGGGGAAGAGCACAAGAAATATAAGTTCACGGAAGACAGCAGAACGTACAATCATCCCGACAGCAAAGTGTATTTCTGCAGCGTGCGCTGGCGGGACCTGGAAGTTCGCCAAGGAGAGTACAGGTGGGAAGTTCTTGAGGAGAGGCTGGACTACGCCAAATCGATAGGCTGTACGGCCGTGGTTCGCTGTTCCCCATACGCGTTAAGCGAAGAGGATGATATACCCGCCTGGTATCGTGCGGAACATCCGGAGGAGCCGGACTTTCCGTTCTGGAGAGTAGATCCTGAGACAACACCCTATGTGTTGTATTGGTCTGACTTTATCAAAGCGTTTGCCGCACGGTTTGACGGACATCCGGTCATAAGCTCGGTTGATTTGACGATTGTAGGGGCCTGGGGAGAAGGCGGCGGAACGGAGTTTTTAAAGCCGGAGGCCATTAAACGCATTACAGATGCCTACCTGGATGGGTTTAAAATAACCCTTCTCCAAGCATTGCTGCATGATGCCTTGTCGATCAGCATCATGAAGGAGCGCAAAGCCAAAGTGGGCTTTCGCGTCGATTGCTTGGGTGATATGGGCGGCTTTCATGGAAATGAGTGGTCACATATGACGGATTTCTATCCCCAGAATATTCAGAATTTCAAGATGGGCGATGCCTGGGAGAAGGCTCCGGTTCTATTTGAAGCATGCTGGCACATGAATGATTGGTATCTTCAGGGCTGGGATATAGATTATATCATTCAAGAAACGCTGAAGTGGCATATTTCATCCTTTAACAATAAAGGAACGGTAGTCCCCGAACCGTGGAAAGAGAAGGTCAAGGCTTGGCTGAACAAGATGGGATACCGCTTTGAATTGAGAAAGCTCACGTACGATTCGTTGGTGAAGGCAGGCGGTCAGCTAAAAATCAGTGCATTGTGGGCTAATGTAGGAGTAGCGCCGATTTATAATCCTTATCCGCTGGTTGTGAGGCTTACTGGCCAAGATCAAACCTATACGCTGCGCAGCAGAGAGGATATTAGGGAGTGGCTGCCGGACGAAGATATTGTGTGGGAAGAGGGTTTCGGTTTACCCGGTAATATGTCCGAAGGCGAATATGATTTGGAGATTGGCATCGAAACCGGGGTTAAGGAAATCGGGAATATCCAGCTGGCCATCGAGGGGAACAAGGACGGTTATTACCCGATGGGCAAGTTAACAGTTGAACGGGGGAGACAAGGAAATGGAGAGTCTGTTGAAGTTTAACGAGTGTATCGCAATCTGCAACTTTGATTACCTGCCAGAAGGGTTGGAAGCTAAATATGATCGATATAAACCGGATGGCAAGCCCCATCTCATCCCGCGGGAGTTCTTGTCCGGAATCTTTGAGCAGTATCAAATTCCTGAACCTACCCGCCAATGGCTCGTTCAGGGGGTTGAGGCGATAGAAAAGGATGACGTACTATTTCATTTTACCCAATTTTTAGTAGAGGATATGTGCACTTTGCGCAATCGCTGTGATGAGACCCATTATACGAATATGACGCCAGGTTGCATGGCGCAATATGGAGAATTATACTCCTTTCTTTTGCTGCTGGCCTGCGTTGTTCCTTCCATGAACATGCTGGAGGCGCGTTCCATACCTAAAGCTTACTACGAGCAGATCCCTCAACAGCCCCTGAAACTTCAATTGGAAAAACTGGTGCAGCACGGCGATGCCAAGGTTCATGATTTTCCATGGGTGATGAATTTTTATACCTGCTCCATCTTTCTGTTAGACCGGTTTTATTTTATCCCCTACCGATTTGAGGATCCTTTCACCATGTTCCGTCATGTGAACACGCAGGAGGTTATTGCCCTTCGGCACGCAGGCGAAGAATTTCGCAGCGATGGACAACGGAACGGAATCAATGATGTATATGATCTTCAAGGAAACTTCACCTCAGAATGGCACGAGAATGCCGAGTTTGTCATCGCTAATCGGATAAATCCCATGGGATTCGTTGAAAGAGAAACGACGCCGATCCTGAAGAAGGAATGGGAGCCGGTACTTCAAACAGGGGATACGCTGTTAGCGCTCCACATTCCATCCGGCCCCGGGTACACGCCGGACAGGTTGAAGAATTCCATGGAGATGGCTGCCGCATTCTATGACCAGTACTTTCCGGAGTTACCCATCAAAGGCTTCTGGAGCTCAAGCTGGCTTTATGATACCAGGTTGTCGCTTATCCTGGATCATGAAAGAAGCAATATTGTCCTCGTTCAACGACAATTCTATAATTATCCGACCATGGAAGGGGACGGCATGCTGCGTTATGAAGCCTTTGGGGACAGGAAGGCAGACCCGGTCCGAAACCCAGGCGAATATACAACCTCCCTGCAAAAAGCAGCTGCGGCGTATATGGAGACGGGAGCCCGTTTTAACACATTAAGCATGATTGTATTGCGGGAGGATATCGACAAGATTGGCAGCCGGCCGTACATAACCGATGCAGACATCGAGCAATTCCATCGCACCGTTGACAGCCATTTGCAAGGGAGAGAAGAGGATGGGGAAATACTCGCTTGAAAATTACGAGAAGTATAAAACCGTAAAAATCCGACCGCAGCCCTTATTGAATCGGGAGTTTGATGGAAGCCAGGGTCCATTCGAATACGTCTCCTTTTTCTGGAGAGCGCTTGAGCCGGTTCGAGGTGAATACAGGCTTGAAGCGATCAAAGAAGCACTGCGTACGGCCCATAATCCCATTCTTGTCCTGGTACCGGAATTGCCGATCTGGGTTCAGGGTTATGAACCTGATTGTTTTGCGGCCTTGGTCCGAAATGTCGGGAGTTATATCGACTCCGACAGACGCTTAACAGCCGTTCTGATATCAACCTTAGCTGACAGTAAGGAAGAATGGAACGCTTATGTGGAATCGTTTGAGAAGCAGACGCTGCTAGCCGAACTGCAGAATGACAGATTGATTCAACATGTAAGAGACCGCGGCCGCGGATTTGGCCTGCTGGTGAAGTGCGGTGAGCAGAATTGGATCGAATGCTGTGAGGCTTTTGCCATACATAGGCTGCAGAAGGTATGGAAGCGTTACCAGGTGGTCCTTGATGTGACCGATAACGTTTGCGGTCCTCATACCAGACGCGAGGCATATCGCTGGCACGCCGCCCTCTCCAATCTGAATATAGGACTTGGATATCATCTAACTTTACGCAGACTGACGTATCCGGAAACGGTATATAGTCGTGGAAGCTTGCCGCTGCGTTTCTGGTTTGTCAACGAGGGCAGCTCGAGAATATACCGGGATTTTCAGTTATGGGTGCAGTTACAGCAGGGGGAGGTTTCCTATGAATATCCCCTGCACGCCGCCACGCATTCCTGGTTAACCGGGGACCTTGTCCATAATGAGATGGTCCCCTTGAAGGATATGTTACCGGGAGAATATACGCTGAGTATAGCACTCTTTTTCGAAGACCGGTCGTATATCCCCCTGCATATACAGAACCCGCAGCAGGATGGATATTATGAGGCAGGCATGATCCAAGTCGAAATATCCGATGAGGATCCGCTTAGGAATATTTGGGATGACTATGATCCGGAAGGATATTACCCCTTGGAAGATCCCGTGATTCCGGAACAGGAATAGATGTTTCGAACAAGATGGTTAGGACAAATACGAGTTTGCTGGAGGTTATGGATTTGAAGTTAGCATTAATCGGCGCAGGACAAAGAGGCATGATCTACGCAAGGCATGCATACCCAAGCGAGGACATCGTTGCGGTCGTTGAACCGGATGACAGCAGAAGAAAGGCGGCAGCGGACGAGTTTCGGATTCCTTTGGAGAAACAATTTGAATCCGTAGATGAATTTTATCGGCTCGGCAAAATTTGCGATGCCGTCATTGTTTCTTCCATGGACCGCGATCATTACGCGCAAACGATGAGAGCGCTTGATCTTGGCTATGATATTTTGCTGGAAAAGCCCATTTCGCCAAGTCCGGAAGAAAGCTTGAGAATACAACGAAAAGCCAATGAAACAGGCCGGAAAGTGATTGTATGCCATGTGCTCAGATATACGAACTTCTTTGCGGAAATCAAGAAAATCATCGATAGCCAAGAGCTCGGCAAGATCGTGACCATACAGCATAACGAGAACATCGGCAATTTCCATATGGCACACTCCTTTGTACGAGGCAACTGGAGGAGAAGCGACCTGGCCAGTCCAATTATCATGCAGAAGTCCTGCCATGACATGGATATTTTGGCCTGGCTGGTGGACAGTCAAGCGAAACGGATCTCTTCCTATGGCAGCCTGACTTATTTTAAGGCGGAGAATGCACCGGCAGGAAGCGCGGAACGATGCCTCGACTGTAAGGTAGCAGCGAACTGCCGATTCGATGCGAGAAAAGCCTATTTGCCTATAAGGGGCCAGTGGCCCGCTACCGTCATTTCGGCGGATCAGAGCGAAGAGGGACTGCTCCAAGCGCTCGCAACGAGTCCTTACGGACGCTGTGTTTATCGGCTTGACAATGATGTGTGCGACCATCAAGTCACCGTGATCGAGTTCAAGAACGGAGTAACGGCAACGTTTAATTTAAGCGGATTCACCAACAAAATGTACCGTACGCTCAAAATCATGTGCGAGCATGGGGAAATTCGAGGCGACGATAACTTGAACATTATCGAAGTCACCCGCTTTAACTCCAATATGGCAGAACCCGTTCAGCAAACCGTCATTCGGCCAGCAACGGTGAGCGGCGGACATAACGGCGGCGATACCGGTCTGATGAACGACTTTTTGGAGAATTTGGGAAATGCCGACTTCAGCAGCAGATCCTCCATCGACATGTCGCCTATGCCGCGGAAGAGGCGAGAATTACTGGTACCGTGATCGATCTGGATCAGCTTAAGGAGAGGCTGCAGCAGAGCATTTTGGCATAATCGTTTAATCACAATGCAAAGGTAGTGATGGAATGGGTTCCGTGGTTAAGGGGTTTCTATATGAAATAACGAAAAACCGAATACTGTATCTGATGTGCGTGCCTGCTCTGATCGTGCTGATCATGTTCTCTTATATCCCGTTTGCCGGAATATGGATGGCATTTACCGATTTTAATGTGGTTGACGGCATCTTCGGCAGTGAATTTGTGGGTCTGGACAATTTCAAATACTTTTTCTCGGAAAACAGCATGGGATGGAAGGTTACCTATAACACGCTGTACATCAACTTTTTTGGTCTCATCTTAGGCATTATCATTCCTGTCAGCATAGCCATTCTGATCAACGAAATCCGGCATAAAACCTACAAAAAGGTCGCTCAGAGCATGATGTTTTTTCCCTATTTCATCTCGTGGGTCGTCGTTGGGGCGATACTGTATGGGATCTTCTCTACCGATGTGGGCGTTGCCAATCATATTCTGGAGTTCTTCGGAGCAGAGCCGATCAGATGGTACTCGGAGCCGAAGTATTGGAAATGGATCATCATTCTGTCGAGCGTCTGGAAATGGAGCGGGTACAGTTCCATTATCTATATGGCGGCGATGTCCAATTTTGATGGAAGCTTATACGAAGCGGCCAAGGTGGATGGCGCCAACAAATTGCAGCGGATTTTTTACTTGACCGTGCCTATGCTGAAGCCGACGATCATCGTTTTGAGCTTGCTGAGCGTCGGACGAATCTTCTACGGGGACTTTGGGATGATTTACGGTATTGTCGGCAACAACCCGGTCCTGGCTGAAGAAGTCACGGTTATCGATACTTATGTTTACCAGTCGATGCGTACGCTGGGCTTTTCTTACTCTACGGCAATCGGGTTATTTCAGTCCTTGATGGGATTGATCCTGATTACGGCTGCAAACCAATCGGCTAAGAAAATAAATGACGGAGAGGGTCTATTTTGATGAAACAAAAGAATAGATTGCTTGGCGATCAATTGGTGATAGCCTTTGCCTATGGTTTCATTGGCTTATTCGCGCTCGTGTGTCTGTATCCCCTTGTTTTAACGTTAAGCGTGTCCTTTTCTTCGGAGCAGGCCGTTGCGAGAAACGGGTATTCGATCATCCCACTGAGCCCCAGCTTGGATACCTATAAATATATCTTTGTTAATAGTGGAATGAAATTGCTCAAATCCTATGGCGTGACCCTGCTTGTAACGACCGTGGGGACGATGGGGGCGCTGCTGATTACCAGCATGATTGCCTTTTCCCTATCGATCAAAAAGCTGAAATACCGTAACGTACTCGCCTTCATCAGCAATTTTACGATTATTTTCTCGGCTGGCCTCATTCCGTGGTACATGGTCAGCGTCAATTATTATGGACTGAAGAACAGCATTCTGGCCTTGATCCTGCCGTCTATATTCAGCGTCTGGAACATGTTTCTGATGCGAACGTACTTTGCAAGCATCTCTCCATCTTTATATGAAGCGGCCGAGATGGACGGCGCCAATTATTTTACGATCTATGTAAAAATCGCTCTTCCATTAAGCAAGACCGCACTGTTGACGGTTGGTTTAATGTATGCGCTTCAATATTGGAATGATTGGTGGCATGCTCTGATCTTTATTAATGATCGCGATTTATTTCCGCTCCAGTATTTCCTCTACAACATCTTGTCGAACGTCAATGCGATAAGCTCCGGACGAATTCCATCAGGGGCATCAGGCAACATCACACTGCCTGCGGAGACCGTGAAGATGGCCATTACGGTCATTACGATCGGCCCGATCATTTTCCTCTACCCTTACATTCAAAAATACTTCGTGCACGGGATTATGGCTGGTGCCGTCAAAGAATAGACGCCTGCATGGTTACTGGCCGATATCGGCTTTTAACATAGATAAACCATTTTATTAGGGAGGGTCTTTCATGAAAGCAAGGACAATGCTGATCTTGTTGGTCTTATTGATGGCGTCCGTTTCGGTTATGGCAGGATGCAGCGACAAAAAAGAGGGGGCAGCCAAGCTCGAAACCGTCACGATTCTGTATCCGGGGGAGCGAAGCGATCGCATGAGCGAATTTCTGGACAACGAGTTTGCCGAGAAGATGGCAGCCGATCTTGGTTTGAAGGTCGAAGTCACATTTGTGCCGTGGGCGCAGTATTGGGAACAAAAAGATATCATGCTGGCCGCAAATGAACCGATCGATTTATATTGGGACGGTCTCCCGGACCTTTCTACCATCGTCAACAAGAAACAAGCCATGGTATTGGATGATTTAATCAAGGAATATGGTCAGGATATGCTAAAGGTCCTGCCGATGGAGCAGCTTCAGGGGGCAACGATCGATGGGAAGATTCATGGCATTCCATCCGCTTATGCACCCTCCTCCGCCATGTACCAGCTGGTGGCCGTTCGTCAGGATATCCTCGAAGCGGTAGGGATGACGGACTTGAAGACAGCAGACGACTTAAAGGAATTCGCAACAAGGGCGAAAAAGAAATTTCCTGAAATGAAGGGACCCGCCGATATTGTCTTTAAACCGTTGACCCGATATTTTACCGATGAACAATATAACTGGATCGCCGTAGAAGATTTGGTCGTATTCGGGGAAGAGAGTAAAAAAGCCTACAGCTACTATGAAACGGAAGCGTTCCAGGAAGTCGCGAAGTTTAATAACTCCATGTATGACGCAGGGTTGTATACAGAGGATTTGACCATCAAATATAACGAGAGAGACTCCCGCATGCAGACAGGCTTATACTTATGGGTTGAAGGATCTTTGGGTAAGGAAATGGAAATCGTTGATGCCATCAAAGCCAATGCGCCGGATGCCGAGGTGAAGACGTATCTGTTAGCCGAGGATAAACCGCGTTATGTGACAGCCGCAGGCGGAGAAGTGCTGGGCATACCTGTCAATGCTCCTAATCCGGAAGGCGCGATGAAGTTCGTGAACTGGATTTATAAATCCCAGGAGAATTATCTGTTTGCTCTCTATGGCGTCGAAGGCAAGGATTACGAGATTGTGGATGGAAGAATCAATAAGCTCACCGCTAGCGAATTCTTCTATGAATGGATGTTTAGAAACCAAAATTATCAATTGTTCGGGCCGAATGTGGCGCAAGAGTCCATCGATAAGTACAAGAGCTGGGATGAACAGGCTATCCGATCCGATTCATTGGGCTTCCGATTTAACAATGAAAAGGTCAAGTTAATCGAGACGGCCCTGAAAGAAGTCGCAGGTAAGGATTTAGCCGCTATTCGTTCCGGTTTCGTCGATTTTGAGACGGAGTATCCCAAAGCGATCGAGAAGCTGAAAGCGGCGGGCATTGATGACTATGTCGCTGAGATCCAGCGTCAGCTGGATGAGTTTTTGGCGGGGAAATAACAGGATTGCGAACCGCTATCCGGAACCTTCGAGCCTTAGGAGTACCGGAGTAGGCGGATGTAGAAATGCTACCCGGAACCTATAAGAGAGCGGCAGGGTTTAATTTGACCCTGTCGCTCTAGTTTTTTTTAACTTAATCAACATGTTAAGAATATTGCTAATGCTCCCCCTGTAAGAGTGACGACAGCGTTTCCAAAAAAGATATTGAAACGTTTCCAATTTGATGCTATGATGATTTCCATAAAAGAGAGAATAAGTGGGGGGTTAGATGTCTAGTATTAAAGATGTTGCCAATTTAGCTGGCGTAGCTGTGGGAACTGTGTCCCGCGTCATTAATAATTCGGGCGCCGTTAAACCCGCAACGCGTAGAAAAGTCGAGCAGGCCATACAAGAGTTGAATTATATTCCTAATGAGATTGCCCGAAATTTTAAAATGCGGAAGTCCAAGATGGTAGCCTTGCTGCTCCCGAGTATCTGGCATCCCTTTTTCTCCGAACTGGCTTATTATATTGAAGATGAGTTGGATCGGGAAGGTTTTAAGCTCATGCTTTGCAATAGCGGCGGCAAACCTGAAAAAGAATTGTATTATCTTGATATGCTTCAGCAAAACAAAGTGGCAGGTATTGTCGGCATTACGTACAACGATATTGAAAATTACGTTAGCAATGACATTCCGATTGTCAGTATCGACAGGCATTTCAACAAGAAAATCACATGCGTCACTTCCGATAATTATGAAGGTGGGCGTCTGGCGCTAAGAGAACTTGTCAAAGCTGGGTCCCGAAAGCCTGCCTTTTTGGGGAGTGTCACTTCCGTTTTCAGTGAAACCATGAATCGGAAAGAAGGCTTCATTCAGGAGGCCAGAACAATGGGAGTCGATTATGTTATATACGAGAAGACAGACCCCGTTGTGGACGACGATGCCTATTATGGTGAGTTTCTTAATGAGTATCGGGACGTGGACGGCATTTTTGCCATTACGGATATGTTCGCCGCCAAGTATATCGAAAGAGCAGGTAGGCGGGGCATTCGCGTTCCGGAGGATGTAAAGGTCATTGGATATGACGGGATTCAGGACCATCCGTATTTCCATCCGATACTGTCAACGATCAGACAGCCTGTTGAGGAGATGGCACGCACGACGATCAGGGTGCTCTTCCAAAAGATCGATGGCGAAGCATTGGACCGAGAAGTTTATCGTCTTCCGGTCATGTTTAGGCAAGGTGAAACGACTTGATTGTTTCCGTAGAATAAAATGCCGTACCTTATGAATTAGTATTGGAAAAACATCAGCTGTCACGGCTGTTTCACCGGTGGGCTCACCGGGTGACGTTTTTCTCATGCAAAATTGGAAACGTTTCAATTAAATTGGAAACGTTTCAATAACATACAATTAATTTACGAAGAAAGGGAGTATGACGGTGATTTCACGAGATTCCGGGGGACAACAACCCCTGATCAAAGAAAATCGCAAAACTTGGAGTCGAGTCAAGCGCAACTATGAGCTGTATCTGTTCCTGCTGCCAATCATTCTGGTTTACCTCCTGTTCAAGTACTATCCGATGTACGGAGTACAAATTGCATTTAAGGATTTTTCACCGAGCCAGGGCATTTGGGGCAGTGAATGGGTGGGTTTCCAGCATTTTATTGATTTTTTTAATTCTTATAACTTCTGGACCATCATGAAAAATACGCTAACACTCAGTTTTCTATCGCTTGTATTTAGCTTCCCGGCTCCAATTATTATCGCAATCATGCTGAATCAGATGCTGGGCAAGCGATACAAGAAATTTATCCAGACCGTCATTTATGCACCGCACTTTATTTCTACCGTTGTGCTCGTCGGTATGCTCCATGTTTTTTTATCGCCAAACAGCGGACTCGTGAATCTCATCATAACCTGGTTCGGTGGTGAACCCATTCTGTTCATGGCTGACGAAGGATGGTTTCGTCCATTGTACATTTTGTCAGGCATATGGCAAGAGACCGGCTTCGCCACGATTATTTACCTGGCTGCGCTTGCCGGGGTCAATCCCGAACTGCATGAAGCCGCGATTATGGATGGAGCAAGTAAATGGAAGCGAGTATGGTACGTGGACATTCCCTCGATCTTGCCAACCATTGTCATTCTGTTGATTCTCGCACTCGGAAACGTCATGAGCATCGGTTTCGAGAAAGCATTTCTAATGCAAAGCGATCTGAACTATGCGACTTCCAATATTATTCCGACCTATGTATATGAATTGGGGATTCAGAAGGCCCAGTACAGCTTTTCTACGGCAGTCGGACTGTTTAACTCCGTCATCAATATCATCCTGATTGTTACCGTCAACCGGGTCGCCAAAAAATTAACGGAAACCAGTCTTTGGTAGGGGGGATTCACTTTGAACCAGTTATTGAAGAGAAAAAGCAGAGGAGACGCATGGTTCGACGCCATCAACTATTTCTTCTTGACCGTAGTAATGCTGATCGTATTATTTCCGCTGTATTTTGTGCTGATTGCTTCATTCAGTGATCCCAATCTCATCTATTCGGGGGAAGTATGGTTATTTCCTAAGGGCTTCACGCTCGACGGCTATGAACGAATATTCAATGACTCCTCCATTTGGATCGGGTATGCCAACTCCTTGCTATACGCGGGTATTGGAACATTGATTGGAGTAGCGGTTACCGTGTTTGCTGCGTACCCGTTAGCCCGTAAGGATCTGGTTGGAAGGCCTGTTATCATGTGGTTTTTATTAATCACCATGTTTTTTAGCGGCGGGTTGATCCCTACGTATTTGTTAATCAAGGATCTTCACATGCTGAACACGATCTGGGCACTTGTGATCCCCGGTGCCGGTGGCATCATGAATGTCATTATCGTAAGAACCTTCTTCCAGTCCTCCATCCCGGATGAAATGTGGGAAGCCGCTTCGATCGACGGTTGTTCCAACACCCGATTCTTCTGGAGCATTGTATTGCCTTTATCCAAGTCCATAATCGCCGTCATGGTGCTGTATCATGTCGTCGGCTTCTGGAACGGTTTCTTTGATGCTCTGATCTATTTGAACGATGAAAGTAAATATCCGCTGCAGCTGGTGCTTCGCAACATTCTCGTCCAGAATCAGGTAAACTCCGGCATGATGGTGGACGTGGAGTCCTACGCGGCGAAGATGCGCGTAACGGAGCTGATCAAATACGGCGTTATCATCGTATCCAGTCTGCCGCTGCTGATTCTCTATCCTTTCTTGCAGAAGTACTTCGTCAAAGGCGTTATGATCGGCTCGATCAAAGGTTGATGAGGTCATGGTACTTGAAGGGGGGGATGTGCAGCAGGAATCTATATCTATATCCAGACCACTATACAGAAAGACAAGTAAGGTATCAAACTTGCGTAATGATCTTGAGGGAGGTTATGTACGATGAAATCTGTATTCAAAAGAGCGGGAATTCTTATGCTGGCCGGAGCTTTTGCGCTGAGTGGATGTTCAGGAGACGCCAAAAATCAGTCGGAAAGTCCCGATCAGGCTGCGAATTTTAACAAAACGGGTCTTCCGATTGTGAATGAACCGGTATCGTTAAAGATGGTATCCCCGAAAGCCGCATTGGCGCCGGAGTATTCGGAAATGGAAATTTTCAAGCGATTAGAAGCGGAAACGAACGTCAAGATCGAGTGGGAGAACATTCCGGACACCGACTTTGCAGAGAAGAAAAATTTGCTGCTGGCCAGCGGTAACTTACCGGATGCTTTTTACGGAGCCGGGCTTTCCGATTACGAGCTGGTTAATTACGGTGAAGACGGTACCATCCTCCCGCTGGAAGATTTAATTGATCAATATGCGCCTAATCTAAAAGCGCTATTAGATCGCAGACCGGACATCAAGTCCTCGATCACGGCACCGGATGGGCATATTTACGGGCTGCCTTCGTGGGAAGAGAACAACCTTGGAACCAACCCCTTCTTCCACGTCATCAATAAAAAATGGCTCGACAAGCTGGGCTTGGAAATGCCGCAGACGCTGGATGAATATACGGAAGCATTAGTAGCCTTTAAAACGCAGGATCCCAACGGCAACGGCAAGGCCGACGAAATTCCGTTAAGCTTTATGCACATGCAGTGGTGTATGGACATTGCTGGCATATTCGGAGCTTTCGGACTTCCGGACAACATGGAACATCGCATCGTCCGCGACGGTAAGGTGATTTTTACCGCTACGCAGCCTGAGTATAAGGAAGCTTTGAAATATTTTCATGAAAAATGGTATAAGCAGGGCTTGATTGATCCTGAATCGTTCACCCAGGACGCAGCTCAGTATCTGGCCAAAGGGAAAACAACAGTCGAAACACTCGGCTCCTATATCTGGTGGGAAGTCGATGAGGTGGTCGGACCGGAGCGAAGCAAGGATTATGCTTTACTGTCCCCGCTCAAAGGACCGAACGGGGATCAATTGATCGGTCGCGGCAACGGTGGCGGTCCAGGACGCGGCGCTTTCGTGATTACAAAAGAGAACAAGAATCCGGAAATTACAATGCGTTGGATCGATCAGCAATATGAGCCCTACATGGCTGCTCAAATCCACTGGGGTCCACTGGATATCGTATTCGAGAAGGACGAAAATGGGAAATTGGTAAACCTGCCGCTTCCTGAGGGAACTTCCGCAGGCGAATTCCGTCAAAAAGTGGCTCCAGGCGCTGGCGGGCCAGGCGTTATTACCATCGAAGATTTGGGGAAAGTCGTTGATCTGGAGCCTAGAGCCCAGCAGCGCGTTAAAGACTTAGAGAAATATTATGATCCTTATATGGAAAAGGAAAACTACCCGAGTATCTTCTTTGAGCCGGAGGAGCTGGACAAAATCAATAGAATTGAGCCCGAATTGATTAAATATGTCAATACCCAACGAGGAAAATTCATTGTGGATGGCGGTGTCGATGAGCAGTGGGACAGCTATGTGAAGACCCTGGAGAAAATGGGCTTGAACGAGTTGATGGAGATCTATCAAAACGGGCTCGATCGTTATAACGCAAATCTAAATAGATAAAACAAACAAACGACAGGTGGGGAGAAACTGTGCTTGATGTTATAGCCATTGGGGAATTATTGATAGACTTTACTCCGGCAGGGCGTTCAGACGGGGGCAACGAGCAGTTAGAATGCAATCCCGGAGGGGCTCCGGCTAACGTGGCAGCTGTGCTATCCCGTTTAGGAGCCAAATCTGCACTAATCAGCAAGGTTGGTAAGGATCATTTCGGTTCACTGCTGCATAACACGTTGATTAGCTGTGGTGTCGACGTGAGCGCGCTTTCGTTTACGGATGAAGCCAAAACAACGCTGGCGTTTGTCCATTTGGATGACGGCGGAGATCGATCATTCAGCTTCTACCGCCAGCCGGGAGCGGATACCTTGTTGCGATCAGAGGATGTCCCGCTCGACAAGATTGGGAACTGCCAGGTGCTGCACTTTGGTTCATTGTCGATGACCCATGAGCCGGCACGTTCAGCAACAAGAACGGCAGTCGTCAAGGCCCAGGAGGCCGGAGCTCTGCTTTCATTCGATCCGAACATCCGGTTTTCGTTATGGGAGAGTAAGGAGGAAGCGAAGCAGAATATCCTGTGGGGTATGAAGCATGCCGATATTTTGAAAATATCAGAAGAAGAGCTTTGCTTTATCACGGGTATAACCGAAGTTGAAAAAGGCTCACTCATGTTACAGCAACAATTCGGCATCGCCTTTATCGTCGTAACGTTAGCCGAGCAAGGCTGCTATTACCGGTCGGCTGCTCATGAAGGTTATGTCCCGGGTTTCCAAGTGAAGGCCATCGATACGACGGGAGCCGGCGACGCTTTTCTAGGCTGCTTATTATATCAAATACTGGAATGCAAAATTCCTCTGAATCAATTAGAAAATCAACAAATCATCAGCATGCTGACTTTTGCCAATGCTGGCGGTGCATTAGTGACAACACGGAAAGGGGCTCTTCAGTCAATGCCGACAATAGATGAAATCAATAAGATCATGGAGTCAAATAAAGAGATGGATGAGAGATTTAGACCGGGAATTCATTTTTCGCCTCCATCCCATTGGATGAACGATCCGAACGGATTAGTCTATTTCGAGGGAGAGTATCATCTGTTTTATCAACACCATCCCTTTAGTAATCAATGGGGGCCGATGCACTGGGGCCATGCCATAAGCCAGGATCTGATCCATTGGCAGCATGAGCCTATCGCTCTGTACCCGGACGAACATGGAGCCATTTTTTCCGGTTGCTGTGTCGTTGACTTTAATAACAGCAGCGGATTTTTCGAGGGGACCCATGGATTGGTTGCGATTTTTACCCATGCGGACACATGTCCAGAGACCGGGCAGCCACGCCAGCGGCAAAGCTTAGCATACAGCAGCGATAAAGGCAGAACCTGGCACAAATATGAGGGGAACCCGGTTCTTACCGAGCCTGATCTGGTAGACTTCCGGGACCCGAAAGTGTTCTGGCATGCACAAAGTGAGCGGTGGGTTATGACGATCGTCGCGGGAAACCATGTTCGGTTTTACGGATCAGAAAACTTGCGCGATTGGTCGCTTACAGGGGAATTCGGACATAAGGAAGGCTCGCATGATGGTGTTTGGGAATGCCCGGATCTCTTTGAATTGCCGATCGATGATACTGGACGTTCCAAATGGGTGCTCGTCATCAGCATTGGGGATAACCCCTCTTGTCCGGAAGGATCACGCACGCAATATTTTATCGGAGAGTTTGACGGAAATACATTCATCAACGACAATTCGCCTGATCAGATCATGTGGCTGGACTATGGTCGAGATAACTATGCAGGGGTCACCTGGTCGGATATACCTGAGCAAGACGGACGGCGCGTGATCATCGGATGGATGAGCAACTGGAAATATGCCAACGAGACGCCTACCGGCGCCTGGAGAGGTGCAATGACGCTACCTCGCATCCTTTCATTGACCAACAGGGATGAGGGGATCGTGCTAACTCAAATGCCTGTCGTGGAAATCGAGCAGCTTCGAAAAGAATCGTGGGACTGGAATATGCTCACGGTAGCACCTGAGTTCCCTTATATGCTGAAGACGAAGGATGACTTGCTTGAGATTGAAGCGGACATCGATATTCGATCCGCCGGCGAGGTTCATATCAAAATACAATCGTCCGGGCAAAGTGAGACGACAATCGGGTATGACCCTGCACGCCAATGGCTATTCATCGACCGTTCCAAATCAGGCATGACGGATTTTCACGCGTCGTTTGCGTGTAAGCATGGCGCCAGATTGGTTCCGGATAACGGGAAAATCAGGCTGCGTATCTGGCTGGATCGCAATGCAGTTGAAGTGTATGCGAATGAAGGCCTGGTTGTTCTCACGGATCAAATTTTCCCCGATGTCCCGGTTAATGAGATTTCCATAAGTACGGAATCAGGGCAGGTTGTGCTGAACTCGCTCCATGTCCATGCACTTCAGTCTATTCATGCTTCCAATAACACCTTGGGACAGACATTGAGGAGGGGAGAAGCTTGAGCCAAACATCCGACAACCAGGGGCTGATGATGTATTGGCCCTTCGATGAAGGAACCGGAGCCAATGCTGTGGAGAGGATATCTCAAGTACGGGATGATATTCAGATCGTACTTAATCAAGCCGAGTTTACGGAATCCTGCAATCCGCAGTGGAGACCGGGTGTCATGGGAAACGGGCTGCTGTTCGATGGTTACTCGACATACATTGCCCATCGGTTTAAAGAGGGAGATGTGAACCGGGGGACAGAATATCGATCAGCACTGAGTATCGGGGTATGGGTAGCTCCCCGTTCCTATGAATGGGGGTTTGAAGGTAAGCTGTCAGCCATCGTGAACCGCCACAACATGGATCGCCGGCAGGGGTATCTGCTGGGCATGTTTCGTCATGGCTCCTGGTCCTTTCAAGTCGGGCTGGAAGGAGGAGACTGGCAGGAGCTTTGGTCGCCGGACGGCCTTGAACTGCCTAAAAACAAATGGTCTTATGTAAATGCTGTGTTTGACGGGAATCAAGGGGAAATGAAATTGTACTTTAACGGCAGCGAAATCGCTTCAGCTGAGCTGCCTAGAAATTCCCGTTTGGCGGAAGCGGTAGACACGGAACTACTCATTGGCAAAAATAACCACAGCAGCCAATGGGCGGGTGTGTTTAGCCTTCACATGTTTAGTGGCATCATGGATGAACTCAAGATTTATAATCGTGCTTTGAGCGCGGAGGAGATTGCCGAATCTTATCGGCAAGTGTGGAATGATGCCTGTGGAGGAGCCCATCCGCAATTAGCGTATGATGATATCAAGCTGGATCGGACACCTTTGCTTCTGGATCGACACAGACCGCAGTATCATGTCAGCCCGCCGGCGCATTGGATGAACGAGCCCCACGCTCCGATCTATTTTGATGGCCAATACCACCTATTCTATCAGCATAACCCTCTTGGACCCTTTTTTTATCACATTCATTGGGGACATTGGGTAAGCGAGGACCTGGTGCATTGGCGTGATCTTCCTGTGGCATTAGCCCCTGAAAAAGATCAGCTCGCACCGGATGGGATCTGGTCGGGAAGCGCGACCTACGATGCAGACGGCCTGCCTGTCTTGTTCTTCACGGCGGGCAATGACAGTGCTTCGCCGAATCAGAGCGTGGCGCTTGCACGAAGTACTTATACCCGGGATGGAGATCCGGATTTGGTTCATTGGGTCAAGCATCCGGTGCCGTTGATTGTACAGAAGAAGGGCATGGGCAAATTCGGCGATTTCCGGGATCCGTTCGTGTGGAAGGACGAGGACGGATGGTTTGCTTTGGTCGGATCCGGGATTGAAGGCGAAGGTGGAGCAGCTCTGGCTTTTGCGTCTCAGGATATGCTGAATTGGACTTACAAAGGGCCATTGTTTAAAGCGGATGTTCAGAAGTT
Organism: Paenibacillus sp. Dod16; assembly: GCF_049893405.1. Lineage (NCBI taxonomy): Bacteria > Bacillati > Bacillota > Bacilli > Caryophanales > Paenibacillaceae > Paenibacillus > Paenibacillus sp. Dod16. The sequence goes on along the minus strand of NZ_JBNDYG010000003.1, from coordinate 399,211 downwards.
TCCTTATCTAGGCCCCATCTGGGAGCTTCCCGTGCTTCTTCCCCTTGGCAGCGACAAGCAGGGAGTGGACAAGCATCTTTTACTGGTCAGCCCTGTGGGACAGGGAGCGGATGTAGAGGTATTCTATTGGATCGGACAGCTTGACAAGCAAAGTCTATCATTTACTCCGGATCAAGAGGAACCGCAATTAATTGATGTTGGTGATTTTCATTTTACCGGTCCGAGCGGAATGGTTGATCCGAAGACGGGCAGAAAGATCATATTTACAATAGCCCAAGGCGACCGGACGCTCGAACTGGAATATCAATCGGGTTGGGCTCACAACGCCGGTTTGCCGCTCAGCGTGTATTTGAGGGAGGATGGACGGTTGGGGATTGAGCCGATTCAGGAGCTTCAATCGCTGCGGGGCTCCAGAAGGCTATCGCTCCAGGATAAATCATTGGCTGAGGCTAATGAACGGCTTCAGGATGTTCAAGGCGACATGCTTGAAATTCAATTGGAAATGGAGCCGGGCAGCGCCAAACGATTCGGTATCAAGATCCGTCGTACACCGGATGGAGAAGAAGAGACCCTGCTGTTTTATGATATGAACCAATCCACGTTCTCTGTCGACCGAACAAAAACGACGATTCACCCGGGAGAAAAGTGCGGAGGAACTCAGGGCGGCAGGTTGGATCTCTTAGGGGAAAATCTAAAGCTGCACATTTATTTGGACCGCTCCATGGTCGAAGCCTATGCCAACGGGTTGAAAAGCCTGACGACCCGCGTGTATCCGAGCCGTAAGGATGCTTTGGGACTTGAGATTTGGGGAGACGGGGAACTAGTGGTTAAATCATTGGATATATGGGATATGCAGGCCATTTGGTAACGTGAGTGCTTAGGCGCTCCTTACTATTTGGGTAAAGGGACAGATGACCAAGAAATCGTGCAGGTACAAAGGAGAGACTAACATGAATCAAGCTGGGCAGGTTTATACGTATCAAGACCTCGTAAAGCGATTATATGATCTGGAAGCTCTGGCTGTACCACCGCAGGCCGGTGAGAAATCGGGATGTTGCTCAAGCTTTGACCGGAGCTCCATTTATAATGCCGAGACAGGCTTATACGAGAATTGGGGCGCCAATGATGACGGAGGAGGCTTCATTCGCAAGGAAAGGGACAGCGTCGTCGCCATGGAACTGGATGGTCCCGGCGTCATCTGGAGATTCTGGTCCGCGCTTCCCGAGGATGGACATATCCGGATTTATATTGATCATGCCGATACCCCCGTGATTGATCAGCCCTTCCGGGATTATTTTGAAAAATTCAATCAGGAAGGGCCGCCATCCAATTTTCCGAATCTGTCTCCTATTTTGTCCCGCGGAAGAAACTGCTTTATCCCCATCCCGTTTCAAAGACACTGCAAGGTGCTGCTGGATAAAGGTTGGGGCGCTTATTATCACATAACCTACACCACCTTCCCTGCTGAGGTCCAACTGCCGTCCTTTAACGGTAGGATCGACAAGGAGTCAGCTATTGCACTGGCCGAAGCAGACCGGGTGTTACAGCAAAGGGGAGCCTATTCTTTCTTGAAAACGGAAGGGGCTGTAGGCGAGAGCGTTAAGGTATCCGTACCGGCAGGAGGAAAGGCATTACTTTTTGATAAACAAGGAGCTGGCGCTATTTCCATGATCCGGATGAGGACAGATCTTGGACGAAGGCGCGAGGAACAGCAGCGGATCTTGTCCAGGCAATTGGTTATCTCGATGAAATGGGACAATGAAGAAACTCCTTCCGTATGGGCTCCGCTGGGCGATTTTTTTGGCAGCGCGCCCGGGATCAAGCCGTACCGCTCTCTGCCCCTCGGCATGAATGAACATGAAATGTACAGTTATTGGTACATGCCATTCTCGGAAGGGGCCAGGATTGAAATTGAAAATAACGGGACGGAGGCATGCGAGATTTCGGCGGAGATTTTGTATACTCCTCTACCCAAGTCTCATGCGGAAAACCTCCTGCGTTTTCATTCCAAATGGCATCGGGATGATTATCTGAATCTGGATACGGAGCGCTTCAAGGAAGGAGGAGATCGCTGGCCGGATTGGCCTCTGCTGCTGACGAAAGGCCGGGGAAGGTTCTGCGGCGTTCATCTGCATGTGTACAATACCTGGGAGAAGCCGGATGAGGAAGCCGAAACCTGGTGGTACGGGCTTTGGGATCAAAAAACGATCGACTGGTGGTGGGGAGAAGGAGACGAGAAGTTTTTTGTGGATGGCGAATCCTTTCCATCCACGTTCGGAACGGGCAGCGAGGATTATATTGGCTATGCCTGGGCGGCCGAGCCGCCTTTCCCGATGTTTGACAGTGCCTTCGCCAGCCAGCCGTTCATCGAACTGGATGCGAACGGACATACCTCGGTCAATCGATTTCATATTTGCGACAATATTCCCTTCATGAACTCTTTTGAGGGGTTTATTGAGAAATACAAAGGGGATCATTGGGGGCTAAATAACCAATGTTTGTATGCCGCCACCGTTTACTGGTACCAGGAGCGGGGCACAAGCGATGCGTACATGCCCGTTTCCTTGGATGAACGATTAAGCCACTTAAACCTTTAGGAGGGATGAAGATGAAGGAATTTTTCTATCGACCGGAGAACGCCTGGGTAGGGGACGTTATTCCCTATTATGAAGACGGGGAGTTTAAGCTGTTCTACCTGCACGGTTGGCGGGATAATTATCGAGAGGGCCTTGATCACGGCTGGTATCTTGTTGGAACGAAGGACTTCGTCAACTATCGGGAAGAAGGAGCCTGCAAGATTGAAGGCGGTACGGGTCACATTCTGAAAGTGGACGGCATCTACCATATGTTCTATTGTATATTCCCTGAAGGCAAGCAGTTGGTTTGCCATGCAATCAGTAGGGATTTCAAGACTTGGGAGGCGATCCCCGAGGATACCTTTGCTGCTGACGACAGCATTTATGAACTTTCTGATTGGCGCGACCCCTTCGTATTCTGGAATGAGAAGGAAGGTCAATACTGGATGTTGCTCGCAGCCATGGCGAAAGGGCCAACCAATCGAAAAGGATGCACGGCGCTGCTGTCTTCCAAAGATCTTAAAACTTGGGAGTATCGCGAGCCTCTGTACGCGCCAAATCTGCACGTGGGAGCACACGAATGCCCCGATTTGTTTCGGATCGGGGATTGGTGGTATTTGATATACTCCTCTTATACCGGACGATTTGCCACATTTTACCGAATGAGTCGTAGTCTGAACGGCCCTTGGATTACCCCGAAGGAGGATACGTTTGACGGGCGGGCTTTCTATGCGGCTAAATCCGTAACTGACGGACAGAAACGCTACCTGTTTGGTTGGAATCCCACGAAGAATGACGACTTATTCGGCTGGAATCCACCGAAGTCTCTTGGCAAGGATTACGACACTTGGGACTGGGGCGGGAATTTGGTTGTGCATGAAATCATTCAGCGTCCGGATGGTACCCTTAGTGTCAAAGTGCCTGAAACAGTCGATGCTGCATTTAAAGAACCGGTGCCCGTGCGTTTTAACCGCGTTGAGGGAGCGTGGATCGATTCAGATCGCTCGCTCTCCTGCGAGACACCGTATGGGTTTGCTGGCTGCACGACCCGGGAGGATCTCCCAGATCAATGCAAGATATCCGCGCGTGTTTCATTCTCCGAGCATACCAAGGACTTGGGTTCATGCTGCGAACAGAAGACTCCTTGGATACGGCCTATTATGTCACGCTCGAACCGCAACGAAATCGCCTTACCTTCCGGGGGGCGATTATGCAGTCGGAAGAGGGAGGGAAGACGTTCCCTTATGAGGTAGAGCTGGAACGTCCGATTGAGCTTATTCCCGAACATCCTTACGAAATCAAAGTGTTTGTGGACGGATCGATTTGCGAAATTTACGTAGATGAGAACATAGCGATGAGTGCCAGAATGTACGATATCCAGCATGGGAAGCTCGGTTTGTTCATCAGTCAGGGCAGTGCTCAATTCAGCGATGTTAAAATGGAGATCAGAGGATAATATAGAAATAGTTGAGCAGGGGACCTCATCGTTCCCTGCTCGACTATTTGAATTGGCTTGTTGGATTGCATTGCATTCCTAAAAAAACAACCTGGATGGTTTGGCCGAACCATCATTTCTGTCGGAAATACTTTCTTCGACGTATACTGCCGCCAAGCTTATTATCCTTCTTGTCCACAACTGTACTTCATAAGAAAAAGTTGCTATATAGCATCTAAGTTTCAAGTATTTCGAGAATGTTGTTTTGACGTGAGTTCAGCTAGAATCCCCATCTCGGAACGGTGGATATGGACTGTCGTTAAATGTGATTCAATTTCAGAAACTTCACACGAAGAAGAGAGGATTGGGTATATAACATGAAAACAGAAAAACAAAAAATGCTGGGTGGCGAACTGTATATGGCTTGGGACCCAGAACTGACACGGGAGCGGGCGTATGCCAGGAGGCTGACGCGCATATACAACCAAACTACCGAAATGGATGATGAGCTGCGAGTACGGATACTTAAAGAGCTGCTAGGATCGACCGGGAATAACCTGGGTATGGAGCCCAATATCCGATTTGACTATGGCTACAACATTCATGTTGGTGAAAACTTCTTTACGAATTTTGACTGTACTATTCTGGATGTGTGTGAGGTGCGGATAGGGGATAACTGTATGTTCGGACCTGGTGTTCACGTGTATACGGCTACACACCCTGTGGATCCGTATGAACGAATCAAAGGACCGGAATACGGCAAACCAGTAAAGATTGGAAACAATGTATGGGTTGGAGGACGAGCTGTTATTAATCCAGGTGTAACAATCGGCAATAATGTCGTTATCGCATCAGGATCCGTGGTGACTAAGGATGTACCGGACAACATGATTGTTGGTGGTAATCCAGCCAAAGTGATTAAAAAAATTGACATGTAAAATTAGCTGTCTGTTGTATTTGAAAGAGACAGGCATAGGTCCCTGAAGTAATTTGGTGGATTAAAAACGATCGCCTCCTTCTGTGGGTGAAATTTCATCCCAATTTAGCCTCAGACATTGCCCGTATTACGAACCACAATCGTGCTCATCAATGCTGTATTGACCGCTCCGCTCTCGGCATCCAATTGCGCATTGCGCGCTTCGAAGTCGGTGCGTAGGAGACGGCTCGCGTTCATTCGTCATGCCGGATGTGGAGCAGGACACCGTCATCACGAGTCTGGCGACGCTCGTCTCGGAGAACGGGCCGATTCGGCAGGCCAGCGCGTCCGTGTTGGTGAATGGGAGGAAGAGGAATGATGAAGATCCCGTTCTCCAGGCAGGAGAACGGGATCTTTTTCGCTAATATACACGAATTTTTTAGTTGAATTAATTCATCTGGCTTAGCAAAAATACTCCTTCCCAGAATTTTCCGGGATTTGTAATACCCGTTACTGCTATAATCAATTCGTTTTCTATCACTCGAAGTAGTAATTGTGGGAGTAGGACCTGGTGGAACCCTGATGGATGGTAGGAATTACCCATTTAGCTTGGTTATCGATTCAATAAACCTCCATTGACAATATGTACCATCCTTGTGTACACTCTTTTTATCCCGACTGTTCAGTATAAATAAAATCAACAAAGATATAGGTGAAGAAATCATGCCCAAATTAGGAATGGGACCGAAGCGCAGGGCAGAGGTCATTAATGCCACGTTAACCTGCATCAGCATGTATGGAATTGACGGCATGACGTTGGATAAGGTGGCCGATCATGCGAACTGTTCCAAGGGAGTTGTCACATATTATTTCAAGAACAAGGATCATCTGACGATTGAAGCCTTCAAATCGTTCTTGGCGTACTATGGACTGAAGATCGAATCCGGCATTGAGCAAACGATGACACCGGGAGAAATGATGGATCTTACCCTGAAGTTTATACTTCCCCCGCTCAGCGATGACGCGGATCGCACGATTAATGTGTCGCAGCTGGACGGAGTCGACAAGATGTATATTCCGCTTGCGGATCAAGCCAAGCTCTTTGTCCAGTTTTACTCAAAGGCCATGCTGGATCGTAATTTGCAGGAAGTTGTATCGAAGAGCTACGAGACGGATCTCCAAGGCATCGGCAAGATCATGGATTACGGTAATCGGACGGGGCAGATGTCTGTTGAGGATCCACACAGCGCTGCCTATGGTGTGCTGGCGATGGCTATAGGTCTGAGCTTTTTTCGAGTTGCTAACGTTCCGCCAGCCAACGGCGACGACAATCGGTACATATGTGAGGATTATGTGAGAAGACTTACCAAAACAGGAGGGTGACTATGAATATAGAGAAGATTGAAACAGATGGAGGAACGATAGCGGTTGTTAGCAGTAATGAAATATTAATTGAGGATGTTCAGTCTGCATTGGATCTTATGGCAACCGTGCAATATGAAACGGGCAGCCATCGTATGGTAATGAATCAATCGATATTCAGCGAAGCCTTCTTCGATTTGAAGACCCGCCTTGCAGGCGAAATCCTTCAGAAGTATATCAATTATCATGTGAAGGTTGCGATCATCGGTGATTTTTCTGTGTATCCAAGCCAAAGCTTGCAAGATTTCATATATGAATGCAATAAGGGGAACGATTTCTTTTTCTTGCCGACTGAACAGCAAGGGATTGAACGGTTAAGCAGGGTGAACTAAGAGATGAAAACCGGGAGGAAGATCATTGTCAGCACCTGGATTTAATCCAAAAGAATACCCGATGGTGAACATTCCGGCAGGCGAAATTCAATTGAGGGACGACCGTATCCAATCTTCTTGGGCGGTTGAAGTGAACGCTTTTCAGCTTGCACCGGTTCCCGTTACGAAGGCGTTATATTTCTCGCTTATGCCACAGTCAACCGGATTCGCTGAGGTCATGCATGCTCCGGTCGTGGATGTATCATGGAACGATGCGATTGAATTCTGTAATGTGCTATCTCGACACTCGGGTCTGGACGAATGCTATTCGGCCACGGACGAAGGTGAATGTGCCGTGTGTAACTGGGAGGTGGATGGCTACCGCCTTCCGACGGAAGCGGAATGGCAATATGCGTGCAGAGCCGGGAGTGATGGCTATCGTTACGGAGAGCTTGATGACATCGCTTGGTATGAAGGGAATTCCGGGGGAGCCCTGCATGAGGTAGGCACAAAGCGTCCGAATGCGTGGGGCCTTTACGATATGCTCGGAAATGTGTGGGAGTGGTGCTGGGATGTATACGATCCGGATGTATACGGCTCGTACAGAGTATTCCGCGGCGGAAGCTGGGCGGAAGAGGCCAGGGGCAGTGGGGCGACATGCCGCCGCCGAAGCCATCCGACGTTTCGGATTGAGGATCTCGGGTTTCGTTTGGCGAGATCGATTTCACGATAAAGCTGATCCTTCGGGATCAGCTTTTTTTGATCTTGCAGCACCTAGCGAATTTCCAATAAACGCATCGAAACGCCGTCAATTTTCTCCAGATGGTAATAGATGCTAGACCATCAATACTTCACTATAACTAAACATGTCACATAATCTAACGCGATGAATATTCGTAAAATTGCGTATAGACAAGGCTGGAAGACATCAGTAAAATTGGGTTTAACTTTTCGCGGGAGGTGTGGGGAGCTTAAGGGAGTCAAGGGTTGAATTGCCGTAGTGTTGATCAAGAACCAGGAAATTCAAGGGATAAGGGGGATAAGAAGATGGTGCATGGACCAACATTCAACAATCCGATTGTAGAGCAAGCAGCCGATCCTTGGGTATGGAAGCATACGGACGGCTATTATTACTTTATGTCGACGAGACGCGGATATCTGGAGCTGACGCAATCCGCGACCTTAACAGGCCTTGCGGAGGGTCGCAAGAAAACGATCTGGACTCCGGAAGCCGGTGGACGTCATAGTCATAACCTGTGGGCGCCGGAAATTCATTATGTGGACAACAAATGGTACATTTATTTCACGGCAAATGATGGGGGAGGCGACGAGTCGCGCCAAATATGCGTGCTGGAGAACGGGGAGCCTGATCCGATGGAAGGCGAGTGGGAATGGAAGGGTGCGCTGCCGACTCCCGTCCCCGGCCTGGATGGTACGGTTATGTCCATAGGGGATCAGCTTTATTTCCTGTATGCCGGGTACGGTCACTTCCCGGATTATGGGTCCGCTATATACATCATGCGCATGACAAACCCTTGGACATTGACGGGAGATCATGTATTACTTACTGCCCCGACCCTATCCTGGGAAAAACAAGGCGGAATGGCCATTAACGAAGGACCTGTCGTCCTTCAGCGAAACGGCCGCATCTTCCTGGTATACTCGGCCAGCACCACATGGTCTGAGGATTATGCGCTGGGGATGCTCACGATGGAGGAAACTGCGGATCCGATGGACCCGCTTTCCTGGACTAAGTCCATGGAGCCTGTATTTTGCAAAAGCGTGGAAAACGGGGTGTATGCTACCGGCCATAACAGCTTCACGCAATCTCCGGATGGCAAGGAGGACTGGATTGTCTACCATGCGCTTCCAGCGCCTGGAGTAGATACGGTCTTGCGATCAACCCGCATTCAGAAATTCGGCTGGAAGCCGGATGGAACTCCGGATTTCGGCGTACCCGCCGGCGAGTCTGAGTCTCTGACCAAACCGTCCGGTGAATAATGTATGCGGATTCATAACAAGATCCAAGAGTAGATGATAGTGGCAAGGGGCGGCAAATGCTGCAAGGGTGTAAGTGAATATTCATAGAATTCGATAAACCCCCGTTTATTACAGATTATCTGTAATAAACGGGGGTTTATTACGAATGAGAGTAAAACGTGTAAGACACACATATCCATAACGAAAATCGTGGATTTAAAACGGCGCTCCCTTTTTACATAAGGGTTATAAGTCTATGGATTGTTTCCGATATCCGAAATTAAAAGTGCGGATTTTAAAAAATGAATAAATTAAGTTACGGAATTTATGTATGAAAGCGTTGACAGAATGATGTTATAAACTTATACTTCGGTTAAAGATACAGGATAATTGTATTAAATGAGTGTGTAGGGGTTGGCAATGCCGTCAATTACCATGTGAAAAAGGGGATCCATTGGAATGACCATGAGGAAGATTTGCATTTCGGATTGGGGGTGCTTAGACACTGCGAAGATGAAGGATGATAGATAGCAAGTTTTAAACCGGCACCTCTGAAAAACTACGGAATATAGATCCTCTGGGGCGCTAATGCGGAGGGTGCTCGTAATTATTCATATCATGGGAGGTTAAGCATGAACAGAACGATGAAACGTTATTTCACTCTGTTATTCATATCCATATTGATCATTTCGACGGTAACCGCTTGCAGCGGCAAGGCAAGTGACGAGCCAGACAATACCGTAACCCAAGAGGAAAGCGTAGAGAAGAATGAGGTGACGTTCGAAGATATCAGCGGGGACATACGGGGCAATAAAGCACCGACACAGGAACAAATCGATGAGGTCAACGGCACACTCAATGATACATACCTCGGTGATGTATTTGACGAAGTCATTCCAAGCGATTATTCCGCTTATCCCGTCAAAGGCGATGTGGTGCTGGATGTATGGATGCCTGCCAACTCCAACATCCCGGATATGAATAATCACTTGGTTCAGAAGCAGGTGGAGAAGCTCACCGGCATTAAAGTGAACTTCATTACGCCGCCCGTCGGGCAGGAAGCGGATGCCTTCACCTTGATGATCTCCTCTGGCGAGCTGCCGGATATCATCATTGACCCGGGCCGTTATCCGGGAGGCTTGGAAGCGGGGGTAAACGACGGCGCTTACCTCGATTTGACCGACCTGATGGAAAAGCATGCCCCGAACTATTCGGCATGGCGCAACTCGGACGAAACGAGAAGAAAAACGACCGTGACCGATGATGGCAGGCTGCTGGGTTTCTACGGGATCGCTCCATATTCCGAATGGATCTGGTTCGGCACATTAATCAAGCAGGAAGCGCTGGATAAGACGGGACTTCCAGTCCCGACGACGATAGACGAATGGTATGAATTTCTGAAGAAATCCAAGGAAGTCGGATATAAAGCGCCGCTGAATTACGGATCGACGTACGGCCAAATTTTTACCGGCATCATTAATGGCGCATATGGCGTCTGGGACTGGACCTTCCTGGATGAGAACGGCAAAGTCGCATGGGGTCCTGCACAACCGAAAGCCAAGGAATATCTCGCGACCATGCAGCAGTGGAATAAGGAAGGCTTGCTGAATCGGGATTGGGCTACCGCCGATTTCAATCAACGGATGGCTAGCGCGATATCCGATGATACGGCCGTCATGATGGACTCCCCGGATACGATGTGGAGCTATTGGAAGGTGCAGAACGATATTGACTTCGTGGGAGCGCTGAATCCTGTTCTGAATAAAGGGGACAAATCCGCAACCACCTATAAAAACTTCAAAAGAACCGGAACCGGTGCAGCCATCACGACTCAGAGCAAAAATGTCGAAGCTGCAATGGCATGGCTGGATTTCAACTTCAGCAAAAAAGGCTGGGAGCTCATTAACTTCGGCGAGTACGGCACGGTTCATTTAGTGGATGAACAAGGAATGCCTTATTATCCGGAAAACAGTTACATCTACAATGACCCGGACGGTCAGCCGGTAGACGTCACCCTTTGGAAATACCGCTGGCACAGTTGGCCGAACATTCGCGATGAGCATAATGCCAACCCGTTGATCTCGGCGAAGGGAAGCTATTCCGGAGATATCCGAAAGGATTGGACGGAAAACATGGATACCAGCATGGCGATGCCGCCGATCACGTTCACGAAAGAAGAAGCCTCACGCGAAGCCGAGCTTGGAAACCAATTGTCCACGCTGCGCGGAGAATACTTTGCCAAGATCATTATGGGCGAATTGCCGGTCGATGCTTACGATAAATTTTTGAAGGAAGCGCAGAGCATGGGGCTGGACGAATTCCTAAGTCTCCATCAGGCAGCCTTGGATCGGTATAACCAACGATAGTTTTCATAATAAGAACAGGTGGTTGATTCATGGAGATATTACAGAAAAACAAGGAACTAGGCCATGTTCGGACGCCCTCGGAGCCCAAGAATACCAAACGGTTGATTCAAAAAGATCTCAGAAAGAATTGGTTTGTCTATCTGATGGCCCTTCCCGTCGTGGCGTGGTTCTTGATCTTCTGCTACGGACCGATGTGGGGCGTCATGATCGCATTCAAGGATTTCAAGCCTTTACTGGGCTTCGCGGACAGCGATTGGGTGGGCTTCAAGCATTTCATCGATTTTTTCTCCGGACCCTATTTTTGGAGAGTCGTGAAGAATACGCTCCTGCTGAATGTTTGGGGCATCGTGTTTGGATTTACGGCACCGATCATCCTGGCCTTGCTGCTGAATGAAGTTCGTTCTTCCAAGTTTAAGCGGACCGTTCAAACCATTACGTATATGCCGCATTTTATTTCACTGGTGGTTGTGTGCGGGATCATTCACATCTTTACGGCCAATGAAGGGGTCGTTACGCAGCTGCTTTCGTTCATAACGGGAAAAGACTACTCATCCCTTCTCGGGTACTCCAATTTGTTCCGCCCGATTTATACCTTCTCCGGAATCTGGCAGAGCATCGGCTGGGACAGCATCATTTACTTGGCCGCGATGAGCTCCATCGATCCTTCATTATATGAAGCGGCCGATATCGACGGGGTCGGCAGGGTGAAAAAAATGTGGTACATTACGCTGCCTCAGATCAGTCCGGTCATCATCATCCTGTTTATCTTTGCAATCGGCGGATTGATGGCTTCCGGCTACGAGAAAATTATTCTGCTCTATAATCCTTTAATCTACGATACGGCGGATGTCATCGCTTCCTATGTTTACCGCAGGGGCTTGAGGGAAGCGAGCCTGAGTTATTCCACAGCCGTCGGATTAATAAGCTCCATCGTGAATTTCGGGCTGTTATGGATGACAAATACCATCGTGAAACGCAGATCTGAATCCAGCTTATGGTAAGAGAGAGGGAAGGTTATGGAGGATATCAAGCAACTCAAAGTGAAACGAAGAAGGAAGCATAAAAGCATAGGAGACCGCGTATTCGACTTCACGAACTATACGCTGTTAACCGCCTTAACGTTGGTATGTTTTTATCCCATACTGCATATCTTGTTTGCCTCCGTCAGCGATCCCAGCGCCTTGATGGCACATAAAGGGGTTTTGTTAAAGCCGCTGGGATTCACGCTCGACGGTTACAAGCTGGTGTTCAAAGACAACAGCCTGCTGAAGGGGTACATGAATACGATCATTTATGTTGGACTGGGCACCTTGGTCAATATGGTCATGACGATATTGGGGGCATACGTGCTCTCCAGACGGGACTTGTATTTCAAGAATTTTATCATGGTTCTGATTACGATCACGATGTTCTTTGGCGGAGGGCTGATACCCTGGTTCCTGTTAATGAAGGACATCGGCTTGTACAACAATCTGTGGGCGATGATTCTGCCGACCGCTTTAAGCACTTGGAACATCATCATTTTAAGAACCGGATTCCAATCGATTCCGAGAGAGCTGGAAGAAGCGGCATTGATTGACGGCGCAAGCCAGGCCAACATTCTGATGACGGTGATCCTGCCGCTGTCGAAAGCCACGCTGGCCGTTATCTTCCTGTATTATCTGGTCGGGAATTGGAACTCCTGGTTTAACGCGATGGTCCTGCTGAAGGACAGGGAATTGTTCCCGTTACAGCTGTTAATGAAGGAAATCCTGGTTGCCAATGATTCGACGGCCACCACGATCGGCAGCGCGGGCGGAGTCGTTATTAACAGCGCCCAGAGCTCGACCGCGTTCCGGGAGCTGGTTAAATATTGCGCGATCGTGGTTTCGACGGTGCCTATATTAATGGTGTATCCGTTCCTGCAGAAGTATTTCGTGAAAGGCGTTTATGTGGGTTCGATCAAAGGCTAGACGTTCAAACGAGCACATAGAGAGACTGAATCATTAGGAGTGAGTTGCATCTTGACGACAGAAGTTAGCAAGACACAAACGATTCGCAATGAATATCCGAGACCCCAGTTTCAGCGCAAAGAGTGGTTACCCCTCAATGGCGAATGGGATTTCAGTTTTGATGATGAAGCCATCGGCGAGGATGCAGGGTGGCATCGGGTGGAAGCGAAGGCTTCCTTCACGCGGAAAATCAACGTACCCTTTACGTTCCAAAGCAAGCTGAGCGGCATCGGCGACCCTTCCTTTCATGATGTGGTATGGTACCGCAGAACGTTCGACGTGCCGCAGGACTGGAACGGGAAGCGGATTATGCTTCATTTCGGCGCCGTGGATTATTTCGCCAAAGTGTGGGTAAACGGGCATTTAGTGGCGATGCATGAAGGCGGGCATACGCCGTTCCAGGCGGACATTACGGCCGCGCTCGCGGAAGGAAGCAACACGATCGTGCTGCGGGCGGAGGATTTCAGCCGCGACGTCACCCTGCCGCGAGGCAAACAGTACTGGCTTGAGCATTCGGCAAGCATTTTCTATACCCGTACGACCGGCATCTGGCAGAGCGTGTGGCTGGAGCCGGTATCCCCGGTACATCTGAGCAAAATAAGGATGACACCCGACATTGACCGGAACGAAATACGCATCCGGACCTTCCTTGAGGGTTACAAGTCGATGGAGAATCTCAAGCTGCAGATCACCGTATCGTATAAGGGTGAACAAGTTGCCGAAGATCAATATGCAATCCGGGACACGGAGCAGCTGCGGTCCATCGGTTTGAGTGATTTTACGGATCATGGTCTGGGACGCCTGTGGAGCCCTGAGCATCCGAACCTGTATACAATCGAATTCCGCCTTGTTCAGGATGAGAACGTCGTCGATCTAGTATCCAGCTATTTCGGGATGCGGAAGGTATCGATCGAGAACGGCAAGCTATGCCTGAATAACCGTCCGTATTTCCAAAGGCTGGTGCTGGACCAGGGGTATTTCCCTGAGGGAATTCTAACGGCGCCGTCGGACGAGGCTTTGAAGCGCGATGTGGAGCTGGCGAAGGAAATGGGATTCAACGGCGTGAGAAAGCACCAGAAGACGGAGGACCCCAGGTTCCTGTACTGGTGCGACAAGCTCGGCTTGCTGTTATGGAGCGAGGCGGCCAACGCATATGAATATTCCGAGTCGTATGTTCGCCGCTTCACAGCGGAATGGCAGGAGATCATCGAGCGGGATTATAACCATCCTTGCATCGTAACCTGGGTTCCGCTCAATGAGAGCTGGGGAGTTCCGAATGTTCAGCTGGATAAGCGTCAGCAGCAGCATGGGCTTGCGATGTATCATTTAACGAAGTCTTTGGACGATAGCAGGCCGGTTGTTTATAACGATGGATGGGAGCATATGACCACGGACCTGGTCACTATTCATGACTACGAGAGCCGCCAGGACGTGCTGGAGAAGCGGTATGCGACAGCAGCATCGGCGGTGGAAGCCATGCCGGCCAACCGGAGGATATTCGTCGGTGGTGCTTCCTATGAAGGCCAACCCATCCTGGTGTCGGAGTTTGGCGGCATTGCCTTCAAGAAAAGCGATTGGGAAGGCTGGGGATATTCCGGAGCCGAGAACGAGGAGGATTTCCTGATCCGGCTCAAGGCCGTAGTGGATCCCATGTTCTCTTCCCCGGTGATCCAGGGATACTGCTACACGCAGCTGACGGATGTCGAGCAGGAGATCAACGGCTTGCTGACGTATGACCGCAAGCCCAAAGCGCCGCTTGAAACCATACGCAGCATCATGACGGGACAATAGGAGGCGGAGAAATGGACGGGACGAATGCTTATGAAGGGGTATACCATAACGAGAAAGCAGTTTATTTAAGAGCCGGGAGTTATGAGGCTATCATGCTTCCGGATATCGGCGGGAATTTGATATCGTTCCGGGACCTCGATACGGGCTGCCGGTTTCTGCATGAACCGACGCTTAACGAAATGTCGGCCTTCAAAGCAAGGCCGATGATCCATGGCATTCCGGTGTTGTTTCCCCCGAACCGGTATCAGGATGGCCGGTTCAGGTGGAACGGCAAAATCCATCAGCTGCCGGTTAATGAAGAGGCAACCGGTCATCATCTACATGGATTTCTGTACAATATTCCATGGGAGGTTGATGAATACGGGCATTCCGGGCAGGAAGCTTATGTGACGGTGTCTGTCCGCGTGGATGAACGGCATCCGGTATTTCGGAGCTTCCCGTTCCGGTTCCATATTCAGCTTCGGTACGGATTAAGCGAGCAGGGGCTATCCCAGCGGGTAACGATCACCAATACAGGCCAAGAAGCCATGCCGTGTCTGCTGGCGTTTCATACGTCCGTTAACGCGCCATTTACCGAGGGAGGCGACGCCCGGGATTACCGCTTAAAGCTGACCGTCGGGAAGCGATGGGAGCTGGATGGTCGAATGCTGCCCACCGGCTCCCACCAGGAGCTGTCGGCGAACGAGCAGGCCATGCAGGGGGCAGGCGTTTATCCCTTCTTCGAAAGCATGGACAATCATTATACCGCTGTGGCCCAAAACGGACGTAACCGGATGGAGCTTACCGATGGAGCAAAAAAGTTGACGCTGGTTTATGACGTAGGCACCTCCTACAAACAATGGATGATCTGGAACAACGAAGCGACCGAGGGTTTCTTTTGCCCTGAGCCGCAGATCAATCTGGTCAATGCACCGAATATGGACATGGAAGCTGAAGAGATCGGATGTTTCAGCCTTGAACCGAATGAAATCTGGGAAGAGACCAGCAGGCTGTATGTGAAGGAAAGTCGAGGCTAAAAGCCGCAGGCGATTGCCGGGCAAGCCGACAAATTAAACATAATGAAGGAGTTAAACATGACTGAATTAACACTGCCGCGTCCGGAGTACCCCCGTCCGCAATGGGTAAGACCCGACTGGATCAATCTGAACGGTTCTTGGCAATTCGAAATCGATCATGGGAAAAGCGGGAAGGAGCGCGGATTCCATGAGCCGGGACATGATCTGTCCGGAACGATCACCGTTCCTTTCTGCCCCGAAAGCAAGCTGTCCGGCGTTGAATATAAGGATTTCATGGCAGCCGTATGGTATAAGCGGGATTTTACCGTGCCTGAAGCATGGGAAGGCAGCATCCTGCTTCACTTCGGGGCTGTGGATTACGAGGCGGAAGTATGGGTAAACGGTGTATCCGTAGGATCGCATCGCGGGGGATATACGCCCTTTAGCTTAGATATCACCTCGCATGTAACACCGGGCAAGAACGTGATTACCGTCTGTGCGGAGGATGACGTCCGTTCCGGACGCCAGCCGCGTGGGAAACAAAGCGGACGCTTCCACTCGCATGGCTGCGATTATACCCGTACGACGGGGATTTGGCAGACGGTATGGCTGGAGCAAGTGCCGCGGGTCTATATGTCCGACATGAAGCTGGTGGGTGACCCGGATAATGGCTGTGCCCACCTCGAGATTAAGATCAACGGGAACGCAGCAGGCCATAAACTGACCGCATCCGCCCTGTATGAAGGGAAAGCGGTAGGGAATGCGAGTGCCGTCGTATCCGGGCCGTACGTCAAACTTACCATTCCATTATCGGAGGTTCACTTGTGGGAGGTGGGTCAGGCCAGGCTGTACGATCTGGAATTATCCCTGCAAGGACAGGATCAGGTGTGCGACACCGTCCAATCCTATTTCGGGCTCCGAACCGTCATGCTGGACGGAATGGCCTTCCGCATCAACGGCAAATCCGTATTTCAACGACTTGTGCTGGATCAAGGCTTCTATCCGGATGGGGTCTACACTGCGCCAAGCGATGAGGATCTCCGCAAAGATATCGAAATTTCGATGGGACTCGGCTTTAACGGCGCAAGGCTTCACGAGAAGATGTTCGAACCGCGCTTTCTGTATTGGGCTGACCGGTTAGGGTATCTGGTATGGGGAGAGCATGCCAATTGGGGGCTCGACATTACCACGGCGGAGGGATTGTCCCATTTTCTGCCGGAATGGCTCGAAGGGATGGAGCGCGATTTCAATCATCCGGCCCTTATCGGCTGGTGTCCCTTCAACGAGACGTGGGACCGGGACGGCGCCAAGCAAAATAACGACGTACTGCGCATTGTATACGAAGTCACGAAGAAAATGGACCCGACGCGTCCCGTGATTGATACGAGCGGCAACTTCCATGTCGTGACGGATATTTTCGATATCCATGATTACGACCAGAACCCGGAGACGTTCAAGCAGCGATATGAGCCGATGAAGAACGGCGGAGAGGTGTACAATAGCTTCCCGAATCGGCAGCAGTATGAAGGCCAGCCTTATTTCATCAGCGAATATGGCGGCATATGGTGGAATCCGGACCAAAAAGACGAGAAGTCCTGGGGGTACGGCGACAGACCGACATCCGAAGAAGCGTTTCTAACGCGTTATGCGGGCTTAACGAATGTGCTGCTGGATCATCCGATGATGTTCGGTTTTTGTTATACCCAGCTGTACGACGTGGAGCAGGAAGTGAACGGATTGTATACCTATGACAGACGTCCAAAATTCGATCCCGACGTGATTCGCCGCATCAATTCCCGTAAGGCCGCGATTGAAGATTGAGCCGTTATCATGACCGTTATCGAAGTAGGCGGTGTTTACATTTCTGCATGGTGTATGATTGCATATTATCCGAAAGGAACGTGACGAAGGATGAAGGTGAATTACCGGAATAAATTATTGCTCACGATATGCGCATTCCTTATTCTTCCTATGGGTCAGGCGACACATGCGGCTACACTTCAAAATAACTTCTACAACGTGGTCATGCAGGAGGGCGCGGATCCATGGGTATATAAACACACCGACGGCTTTTACTACTTCACAAAAACGACCGGCGGAAATGTGACCATATGGAAGTCCGCACAGCTTACGACGATTGATGCAGCTCCGACGAGGGTCGTGGAAACGGGCTGCTGCAACATCTGGGCTCCGGAATTGCATTACATCGATGGCGCCTGGTATATCTACTATGCCAAGGATGACGGGGATAACGTCAACCACCGCATGTATGTCATGGAGAACACGTCGGCGGACCCGACGCAGGGAACCTGGCAGTACAAAGGCCAGATTACGGACCCGACGAACAAATGGGCGATTGACGGCACGGTGCTGCAAACAGGCGGTCAGCTGTATTTTATATGGTCCGGCTGGGAAGGCGACACCAACGTCCGGCAGAATTTGTATATCGCCCGCATGAGCAATCCCTGGACGATCGATTCGAATCGCGTTGAAATCGCAAGGCCTACCCACAGCTGGGAAACGAATCATTCCCCGCACGTAAACGAAGGGCCTCAGGTGATTGTGCGAAACGGTCTCATCAATCTGGTATACTCGGCAAGCGGAAGCTGGACGAATGACTATTGCCTGGGCCTCATCACGGCCAGCGCAACCAGCGATCTGCTGAATCCGGCATCATGGAGCAAACGCAGCCAGCCTATATTCAAGTCCGGTAACGGTTTGTACGGACCGGGTCATCATTCGTTCACCAAGTCGCCCGACGGTACGGAGGACTGGATACTCTATCATGTCGCCAAATACAATAATGCCGGGTGGAACCGCGAGGTTCGAATGCAGAAATTCACGTGGCATGCCGACAACACGCCAAATCTCGGCGTCCCGGTGAATCCGAATGCTCCGATAACCTTGCCTTCCGGCGAAGCAGCGCATATCCGTTACGAAGGCGAGGAAGGGACATTCGGCGGTATCGCCTATGCATCTCAGAGCCCTAACGGCTCGGGAGGCATGAAGGCCGGGCATATCGATACGCCGGAGAGTTATGTGGAATTCACGGTTCATGCCGCGTCGGCAGGCGAATACATTCTGCTCGCCCGCACGGCGAACGGGACAGCCGGGGGGAATTGGTCCCATCTCATGCTCAGCGTAAATGCCGGTACGGCGAGCAAGTTCCATATCACGAATAAAGGATGGGAGAACTGGGGACTGTCCACGGCGCGGATTCAGTTGAAGGCCGGCGTGAACACGATACGTTTTTCAAAAGGCGAGGGATACGGAGAAATCGACTTTTTTGACATCAAGCCTGCGAATTAGGACACAGCCGATGGCATAGTGGGCCGATAAATAAAGAGTTGTTAGCTTGATCATGGATGGCTTCCGGTTCTCCCGGAGGCCATTTCTGGCTATGAAAGTCATGGTTTGCTTGTCCGGCTATATGATCCTTATGTCAAGAGGCAGGAAAATGGCTGGTGTAAGCCTTTCCAGTATGATTGTTTTTCATTTCATTAAGAAGTAAAATTATTGTAATGAATATGTTTAAAGGAGAGCAGATTTGTGCTGGAACTTGGTTTTAACGACCCGGAAAGATTGGTCACGGTAGCCCATGCCTTGTCAACACGTTCTCGGGTTGATATTCTAAGGCTCTTGAATTCCAAGAACTTGAATATCATTGAAATCGCCGAGAAGCTCAAACTCCCCGTTTCGACGGTAGCGAGCAATATCAAAGTGTTGGAAGCGGCTGAGTTAATTAATACAGAATTGCTTCCGGCGTCACGTGGGGCCATGAAGGTCTGCAGCCGGAATTATGATGATATTCATATTGCGTTGAATTTGAGAAACTCGGTACCCAAAGGAGTAACGCATGTCTATGAA
Organism: Paenibacillus sp. Dod16; assembly: GCF_049893405.1. Taxonomy (NCBI): domain Bacteria; kingdom Bacillati; phylum Bacillota; class Bacilli; order Caryophanales; family Paenibacillaceae; genus Paenibacillus; species Paenibacillus sp. Dod16. Next base: position 379,561 of record NZ_JBNDYG010000003.1, on the reverse strand, counting down.
GTAGAGATGCCGATTGGCCATTACAGCGATTGCGAAGTATCGCCGACATGCGGAATGGCGAATGCCGACGGGTATATCATAAAGGAAGACGAGCCGGCGAGCTTTTACCATCCCAAGCATGTTAATGCCCAGATCATCTGGCTGCGCAAGGGATATTTGGAATATTTGATGCCGATGGATATTCCGGCCGGAGCTCGCATCGAATCGCTTGAATTGTCCATGGAGATGTGTTCCGAGGCGCCCAATTATGATCATAACTGGCCTTCGAATATTTCCGTGTGGGTCAATGGCGTGGAAATCGGCATGTGGACAAGCCCCGGCGATTTCGGGGATCGGCGCGGCAAGCTGAACCCGAATTGGTGGTATGATTGGGCAACGCAGTACGGGTTTCTCAAGACTTGGCGGGTCGATCATGAGAAGACGACGCTGGATATGGAGAAAGTGTCGGGTGTTACATTGGCTGAGCTGAATCTTTCCGAGAGTCCCAAATTGCGGCTGCGTATCGGCATTAAGCCCGATGCCGTCAATCAAGGAGGACTGAATCTGTTCGGTCGCCAGTTTGGAGATCACGAACAAAATATCATCATGCAGTTGAAATATACGATGGATCAGGATGGGGAAGACCTTTAATCACGCTTGTATAAGTGGCCGAAGGCTTAGCTGTTGACGAAGAAGAGTCAAGTCCAGCGGCAGCTTGTTGGCGAAGAGGTTTCCCGTTTAGATAAAGGATAAAGTGGCAGTGCAGAAGGTGTTTCTGTGCTGTCGCTTTTTTTTGTTTGCCCTTAGAAGTATTCGGAGTAACACGCGAATCCTTATCGAATGAGGATCATTTTCATGAAAAGAGCCCATTCTTTTCCCGGTTTACATTCCGTTTAACTAGGGGTGCTACGATTCAATCATCATCCATTAGCGAAGAGGAGGAAATCATAATGGAGCATGCATACAAAAAGAAAATAGAACCAAAACCTGGCGACTTGGCCGTTGAGGCTTACGGACTGGTCAAAACATTCGGCGATAACCGCGCCGTGGATGGCGTGGATCTGAACGTGCGTACCGGAACGATCTACGGTGTGCTTGGCCCGAATGGGGCAGGCAAGACGACCACCATCCGAATGCTGGCGACCTTGCTAAGACCGGATGCGGGTTCGGCCCGAATCTTCGGACATGACGTGCAGGCGGAATCGCAGATTGTCCGTCAGTTGATCGGGGTAACCGGCCAATACGCGTCGGTGGACGAATCGCTCAGCGCTACGGAGAATCTGATTATATTCTCCCGTTTGCTTGGTTTGGGGCGTAAGGAGGCAAGGCGCAAGGCGGAAGAGCTGCTTGAGGAATTCGGTTTGTCGGAAGCCGCGAAGCGGCCGCTAAAAAATTTCTCCGGCGGCATGCGGAGAAGACTGGATCTGGCGGCAAGCCTGATTGCCCAGCCACCGCTCATCTTCCTGGATGAGCCGACGACGGGGCTGGATCCAAGGACGCGTTCCCAGATGTGGGATACGATCCGCCGATTGGTGAATACCGGTTCAACGGTATTGCTGACCACGCAGTATCTCGAGGAGGCGGACCAGCTGGCAGACCGCATCGCCGTTATCGATTACGGCCGGGTTGTGGCCGAGGGTACGGCCGATGAACTGAAGATGTCGGTAGGCACTTCCTCGCTGCATTTGACTGTCGAGGATTCGGTTGACATGGATCGCGCCCGCCATACCGTGGAACAAGTGTTAGGCGTCCATGCCAATGTATCGCCGGAAGCCGGAAAGATAACGGCGCCGATGGCAAATGCGGGTCTTGTTACAGACCTGTTGATCGAGCTGCGAACGGCAGGAATCGGCTTGTCCGAGATGAGCGTGCAGAAGCCGACCCTGGATGAGGTGTTCCTGACGATCACCGGCCACGGCGTGAAGGAAGACGCTGCCCAAGGGTCTTATGAATCCAATGATCGAGAGGTGGCACGGGTATGAGCAGCTCCATGATTCAGCCTGGGACGGAACGTCAGCTTAAGAACCGCACGAGTTTGGGTCAGACGGTCCGAAATTCGTTGACCATGGCTTACCGCGGGCTGCTGAAGCTCCGGCGCACGCCCGAGCAGTTGTTTGACGTCACGTTTCAGCCCATTATTTTTACGCTGATGTTCACCTATATTTTTGGGGGCGCCATCTCCGGTGACGTGGCGAGTTATTTGCCCGTCATCATTCCCGGCATCCTCGTCCAGACCGTGATTACGACCTCCGTCGTCACAGGCGTTCAACTGCGCGAGGATATGGATAAAGGCGTATTCGACCGATTCAAATCGCTGCCGATTGCACGCATCGCACCGCTGGCGGGCGCCCTGCTGGCAGACACGATTCGGTATACCATTGCGACGGTGCTTACCTTTACGATGGGATATATTATGGGGTACCGGCCTGAGGGCGGCTTGGGTTATGTTGCGCTTGCGGGGTTGGTCGTCATTTTGTGCTCATGGGCCATTAGCTGGATTTTTGCTTTCTGCGGCGTGATTGCAAGATCTGCCTCCGGCGTGCAGGGGATATCGATGATCGTGCTGTTTCCGCTCACGTTTCTCTCCAACGCGTTTGTGCCGGTGGATACGATGCCGGGCTGGCTGCAGTGGTTCGTCAATATGAATCCGATCTCGCATCTTGTAACAGCCGTTCGGGATCTCACCAACGCTGGCACTGTGGGCTGGGATCTCACGATATCCTTGGTTGGTGCCGCGGTTATCGTGGCGATCTTTGCTCCCATTACGGTTCGTGCGTACATGCGCCGCACTTGATACCAAGGGGGCTCGCCTAACGGCGTTTACCCATCCTGTCGGAGAAAGCAGGACTTCCGTCCGAAACGCAGGTTGACATCGATTTATTAATTCACTATACTGTCTGTAATCTTATAAGCGACATACGTTGAAAGAGCCCAGTAGCAGCTTGGTCCCTGTTCTAGAAAGCCGGGGGATGATGGAACCCGGTACACACCAAGGCGGCGAAATACACTCTGGAGTATCTCGGGTAATGCCGAGCGGAAACGACGAACGATATCTCGTCTAATGAGCGGCATGAATGACGCGCGGCAGCGTGCAGATCATTCGTGCAATCAGGGTGGTAACACGGTTAACAATCGTCCCTATGTCTATACAGACAAGGGGCGATTTTTTGTTTTTCAACGAGTTGGACGTTTCGTTATAAGGAAATTACTGAACTAAAAGGAGTGTTAACACTGTGAATATTATCGACGAACTGGAATGGCGCGATGCGATCAACCAACAGACGGATGCCGAAGGCCTCCGGGAGCTTACGAATGAAAAATCCATCTCGCTGTACTGCGGCGTGGACCCAACGGGCGACAGCATGCATATCGGTCACCTGATTCCCTTTATCATGCTCAAACGCTTCCAGCTTGCCGGCCATCGTCCGGTCATTCTGATCGGGGGAGCGACAGGCACCATCGGGGATCCAAGCGGACGTCAAACTGAGCGCTCCCTGCAGACGCTGGAGCAGGTTCAGGCTAACGTTGACGCGCTGACCGTGCAAATGAAAAAGCTCTTCGTAACCGAGGGTGACAATCAAATCCGCATGGTTAACAACTACGACTGGACGCATAAAATCAACATCATCGAATTCCTGCGCGATTACGGCAAGAACTTCAGCATTAACTCGATGCTGGCGAAGGACGTGGTTGCGAGCCGGCTTGACAGCGGGATTTCGTTTACGGAATTCTCATACCAAATCCTGCAGTCGGTCGACTACCTGCATCTGTACCAGCATGAGGACGTGCAGCTGCAAATCGGCGGATCGGACCAATGGGGCAACATTACAAGCGGCCTGGATCTGATCCGGAAGAAAGAAGGGCCCGAAGCAAAAGCATTCGGCCTGACCATACCGCTCATGTTGAAGGCCGACGGCACGAAGTTCGGCAAAACGGCCGGCGGCGCGATCTGGCTCGACCCGAACAAAACGACGCCGTTCGAGTTCTACCAGTTCTGGGCGAACACCGACGACCGCGACGTTGTGAAATACCTGAAGTACTTCACCTTCTTGACCAAAGAGCAAATTGACGAATTGGCCGAAAAGGTGCAGAGCGAGCCGCATAAACGCGAAGCGCAAAAAATGCTGGCTGAGGAAATGACGAGATTCGTGCACGGCGAAGAGATGCTGGAGCAGGCTAAGCGCATTACGGCGGCTTTGTTCAGCGGCGATATTAAATCCCTTACGGCCGATGAGATCGAGCAGGGATTTAAGGAGATGCCGACTTTCGAAGCCACGCCGGAAACGAAGAATATCGTGGACTGGCTTGTGGATCTGGGCATCGAGCCATCCAAGCGGCAAGCTCGTGAGGATATTACCAAAGGCGCCATCTCGATGAACGGCGAGCGTATCAGCGACGTCGGTCACGAGGTGACAGCCGACCAAGCGATCGGCGGCCGCTTCATCATCATTCGCAAAGGCAAGAAAAACTACAGCTTGGTGAAAATGTCCTAGAAGACGTTGTAACCATCGGGGAGAACGGTCTCCCTGGACGAAAACACCCATAAAAAGCCGCTAAACACGTTTCATGTGCTTAGCGGCTTTCATATTACCAGGTTATCCAGAATCTTTAGGTTGGCCTATTGGCGTTTTTCTTTTATTTGAAAGTTTCTCTCATTTAATAGGATAATATTTGTAGTGTTAAAGGAGGTAGATGATATCATGAACATTCAACTGCAGACCGAGCTGTGCGAGCTGTTCCAAATCCGTTATCCGCTCTTGCAGGCAGGGATGGCCGGAGGACCGACAACAGTAGAACTGGTCGCCGCCGTATCCAACGCAGGCGGACTCGGCACGCTGGGTGCGGCTTACATGGAGCCGGCTGCCATTCGCGACAGCATTCAGGAAATCCGCAAGCGGACGGATCAGCCTTTTGCCGTCAACCTTTTTGTGCCGGGTGCCCGGGATCGCCATGAGCGAATCGGAGAGGTTCAACAGGAGTTAAACCGGATGCGGGATGATCTTGGCATTCTCCATGCGGGCAAGGACCACGTAGCAACCCCGGATTGGTTCGAGCAGCAATTCGCGGTTCTGATCGAAGAGAAGGTGCCTGTCATCAGTACGGCATTCGGGATTCTGGATGAGCCTCATATGCAGCAAGCAAAAGCGGCTAGGCTTCGGGTTGTTGCGATGGCTACCACAGTCCGCGAAGCCATGCTGGCTGAGCAGGCTGGGTGTGATGCCGTCGTTGCCCAAGGCAGCGAAGCGGGGGGACACCGTGGAACGTTTGATATTTCGGAGCACCCGATGGGGGCCCAGATCGGAACGTTTGCCTTGGTACCGCAAATCGTGGATCACATCAAGATCCCCGTTATTGCCGCCGGAGGCGTGATGGATGGACGCGGGCTCGCAGCTTCGCTTGTTCTTGGAGCCCAAGGCGTTCAGATGGGGACGCGATTCCTGACCGCAGTCGAATCGGGTGCGCATGAGGTTTATAAGCAAGCGCTCCTTCAGAGTACGGAAGAGAGCACGGTGATCACCAAAGCGTTCTCGGGACGGCCTGCAAGGGGCATCCGCAATGCATTCATCCGGCAATGGGACCAGAGCGGCATAGAGCCGCTGCCTTTTCCTACGCAGAATACGGTGACCCGCGACATCCGAAACGCGGCTTATCGCCAAGACAATCCGGAGTATATGTCATTGTGGGCGGGGCAAGGCACCAGAGGCCTGACTGCAGGACAAACGGCAGCGGATATTGTAGCCGAGACGATCCGGGAAGCGTTGTTGATCTGCTCATTTTCTTCGTAAATCCGATCATTGGAGATGAGAGCGGATTATGCCATTCGCTTAGGAAAACATGAAGCAGCAGGCCACCTGAAGAAAACCCATAAGGTGGCCTGCATATCTTTTGGCTAGAAGCCGTAAGTATCTCCGCCTTCGCCGCTCCACGTCATCTCCACGAAGGAGGACGGATTGGAAGAAGTCGCTGTTTTGGAGCCGGAAGCGTAGAGTCCTCCGGCAACACCGGTCATGGTATAGTCGGTATACAATTTGTTCGACGTATAGTTCGTGTAAATCATCGCTCCCGAAATATTCGATGCGGTTACGTTCTTAAGCTCCAGATTGCTTCCGTAGGACACTCCGTCCGAGGCCGTGGTTTTGCTTGTTCTGAATGCCTGGCCCGTGGCCGCATTGTTTTTGACGGTGGTGTTGATGATCTGTACGTCATTGGCCCGCATGAATATTCCGTTGTTGCCCACGGTCGACTCCGGCACTGTATTCTGAAAGTCAACCGTGCTGCCGATCACTTTGATATGATGCGTACCCTCTTTAAAATCAAAGCCGTCGTTTTTGGTCTGTATGGCGCTGCAATTCAGGAACGTAATATATCCGCTTCGATCCGGATTGGGCAGTGTGGTCCAGTTCTGATCGGCATCCCCCACATAGAAGCCCTCGCCGAACTTCCCGCCTTGCCCCGCGCTATGGGCGGTACTGTTCGAGACAAGCCAGTACTGGCTGTTTTTCCGAATCTTGAACGCTTCTGCCGTCGTATTTTTGACCGTTACGTTGGTAACGTAGCCGTGAGAGGCCTCAATCAGCAGGCCTTTGTTTGATTTGGAGTTGGAGTTGATCGTCACATTCTCCAGCTTATAATAGCTGTTCTTGATATGGAAAGCCGCATTGCCTGCCGATGCGGTGAAATGAAAAGTGGCTCCGCTGCCCGTGCCGCGAATCGTAATGTAATTGCCTGACGATCCGTTCCGGGAGGTTGCAATGGTTCCATCCGACACCGAGTAGGTCCCGGATACTTCAATAATGTCACCGGGATTCGCGCTGGCTAGGTAGCTCCGCAGCGTCGCGACGTCACCGGCCGGGACCGTTTTGGTTGCCGCCTTTACAATATGACCAGGGTAGAATGCAAATACAAGCATGAAGCAAAATAAGGATACGATGCCAAACTTGAAGGATGGCTTGATCATCATGAAACCTCCTCGCTATTTTGGACACGATTCACCGTACTGTCGCATGAATTGCCTACAATTCTTTCTGTGCGAAACACATCACCTCACTTAACAGGGATCAGAATCATTGTTTAAGCGCTCTAATTATAATCCAATCCCCATACCACATTGCTGCTTGAAAATATCATAATTCCGTCTGCATTCGATAGTGAAGAGGCGTCAAACCGTACTTTTTCTTGAACATGGCGATAAAATACGAGGGGTAGTTGAATCCGGCCTGTTTACTGACGTCTTCGATTGTCAGAGACGGCAAGCCAAGAAGCGTTCTGGCTTCCTCCAAGCGCTTGTTGTTCGTATATTCGATGATGGTCATGCCCATCTGTTCTTTGAACAGCTTGGACAAATAACTGGGAGAGAAATGAAGCTCCGCAGCCATTTCGTTAATCGTGAAGGATAGATGATAGTGCTTGCCGATCCACCTTACCATGGCGCCGACAGGCTCGATCGAAGCAGCGGGAGCAGGATACTTGAAGCCCCCGCTACGATCCGCCGGGTAAATATGGCTACTGAAGTAGGTGAAGAAATGAAATAAAAACAAGGCAACAACTTCCTTCTGAACCTTGGGCGGAACGGTGGCCAGCATTTCATGCAATTGCAGAAACTGATTTTCCAAATATATGGAATCCTTGAGCGACAAATGAAACACCTGATTGGACCACGGATGCTCCAGCAATTGTGAAACCGCGGTTGTTAACTGTAGGAGTGCGGTGAGGAAACGCTCGATGACGGAGGCTTTGATTTTCAGCAGGCTGCGAATGTAATTCGGTGGTACGCTGACTTCAATATGGTGAATTTGAAAAGGTTTAATCAACACCAAGGTGCCAGGCTTGAGCGAGTACGTTTGATTATCGACGAAATATCTTCCGGCGCCTTCGTGAATGTACAGAATCTCCAACCCTTCATGATAATGAAAATATTCCACTGGCTCGGTATGTACGCTTCGATAGTTGAACAGATACAGATTGTCACGCCAAGGAATCGAATGGTGAATTTTCATCTGAAAAACCTCCTTTTGCATGAATGATGGGTTCAATTACAGGGCTTCCAGCATTTCGGATACATCGTATGCCTAACCCTGTAAATCATGCTTCTGCGTTTGACTGCAGCAAGCGAATATCGCGCACAAGAGGGAAAACCGGGAGGCTGTCGAACACTTTATCATAATATATATGTTAAAAAATGCTGCAATGACGGCATAACGGGGGTTATGATGTCCACGCCTATTTTGTCTACAAAATTGTATATACCATCTCCCCGATCGAGGGCTGTTCTTCGCCCCCGCCTAATCGAGGGTTTGAACGAGGGACTGCGTCTGCAGCGCAAGCTCACTATGATTTCTGCCTCTGCAGGCTGCGGTAAAACTACGCTGCTCAGCCAATGGATTAAAGATTCCCCGCTGCCCGTCGCCTGGTTGTCTTTGGAGGAGGGGGATCGTGAACCCGCAAGATTCCTGGCTTATCTTGTGGCCGCCCTGCAAACCGTCGGGGTTGAAATCGGAGAGGGCATCATGAGCAAACTCCAAGCGCCATCCCCTCTTCCTCTGCCGCTCGAAGGTATCGTCACGGCCATCCTTAACCACATAGCGGCCCTGCCGAATCGATTCATTCTGGTTCTTGACGATTACCACGTGTTGGATTCCAAAGCGATAGACAGCGCTCTTGATTTTCTCATCGAGCACATGCCGCCGCAGATGCATGTGGTTATCGCCAGCCGCCAGGATCTCGCTCTGCCCTTGGCCCGGCTGCGTGTCCGGGACCAGTTGACGGAAGTGCGGACATCAGACTTGCGCTTCACATCCGATGAAGCCTCTGAATTTCTGCGCCGCTCCATGGGACTGGATTTGTCGGCGGAGGATGCAGCGCTCCTCGAATCGCGCACGGAGGGCTGGATTGCCGGCCTGCAATTAGCGGCGCTGTCTTTGCAGGGCCATCACGACGCTGCCACCTTTATCCGATCCTTCGGCGGCAAGCACCGTGACGTACTGGACTACCTGGTTGAAGAAGCACTGCAGCAGCAGCCCGAGGATATTCAGGATTTTTTGCTAAACACCTCCATTCTTGAGCGGTTGTGTGGTCCATTGTGTGACTACGTTCTTCGGAGCGGAGCTCGTGATTCTCGGCTGAGCGCCATCTCCGGGCAAGAAACCCTGGAGTACCTGGAGCGCGTCAACCTGTTCATCGTTCCGCTGGACACGGAGAGGCGCTGGTACCGATATCACCATTTGTTCTCGGATGCGCTTCGGCAGCGTCTGACCCGAACGGGTGCTTCTGCGGTTGGCGGAGAGAGGGACGTGTCCGAATTGCATCGTCGTGCCAGCGAATGGCATGAACGTCAAGATCTTCTGCTGGAAGCTTTCCAGCATGCGATTGCCGCTTCGGATGTGGATCGCGCCGCACGCCTTATTGAAGGGAAGGGGATACCTTTGATCTTCCGTGGGGCAATAGGCCCTGTGCTCCATTGGCTGGATTCCTTGCCTAAGGAGGAGATGGATGCAAGGCCCGCGCTACATGTCATGCATGCTTCCACCATGTTAATGGTCGGTCAAATGACCGGTATCGAACCTAAACTTCAAGCCGCCGAAACCTATCTGCAAGCTGCGGAGGACGATTATACCCGGGATCTTATAGGGCATATCGCCTCCATACGTGCCACGCTTGCTGTCAGTCAACATCAGACGGAAACCATCATGGCGGAATCGCGCCGGGCCTTGGAATTTTTGAGTCCGCATAATCTGCCCGTGCGCACAGCGACGATATGGACGCTGGGATATGCCTACCAGCTGCAGGGGGAACGGGCCGCTGCTGGCAAGGCGTATCGGGAAGCCGTGATCATCAGTCAGAAGATTGGGCACATCACGATCAACATGATGGCGACGCTCGGACTCGGAATGATTCAGGAAGCGGAGAATCAGTTATATGTTGCGGCCGAGACGTATCGGCGCGTTCTGGATTTGGCGGGCGATCCTCCACTGCCGGCAGCATGCGAAGCACATCTGGGCCTAGCCCGAATATGCAGCGAGTGGAATGATCTGGATGCCGCGGAACAGCATGGACAGCTGGCCCTCCGCTTGGCCGGGCAGTTCGAGCATATCGACAGGGGCGTGGCCTGCGAGGTGTTTCTCGCAAGGCTGAAGCTTACACGGGGAGCGGTGAGCGAAGCGGCTGCCATGTTAGCCAAGGCGGATCACTTCGCCCGTCAGCATCATTTCACGCATCAGCTGCCCCATATTGCCGAGGCACAGGTGCTTGCCCTGCTGCAGCAAGGGGATGTCAGTTCAGCGTTGCAGCTTGCCCAGAGGTTTGAGCTCAAGCTAAGCCTAGCCAGGGTGCTGCTGGCACAGGGGGATACGGCGACAGCGCTGGTGATCCTCGAACAACTGCGGACGGATATGGAAGTTAAAGAATGGATGAACGAACAGCTTAAGGTGATGGTGCTGCAGGCTTTGGCCCTTCACGCCTGTGGGGAGAAACGGAGAGCGGCACAAGTTATTGTGGATGTGCTGGAGATGGGCGAGCCGGGCGGCTTCATCCGGATGTTTATCGATGAAGGGGAGCCGATGCGGGAATTGATCAACGCAGCAGCTTTGAGCAAAATGAGGCAGAAGATAAATAAGCCGAAGCATTGGCCATTAAGCGAAGCTGTAAACAAATCGAAGCAGAAGCTGTTAAGTGAAGCTGTAGACAAACCGAAACAGCTGCCCTTAAGAGGAGCCGTAGACAAACCGGAGCAGAAGCTGTTATGGCCCATCCATGACTATCTGGAGCGATTGCTGCATGCATTTGAGGCTGAGGGACTGAAACGTGGAGTCACATCCGTATTCGTTCCTGGGTTTGTTCAGCCTGCGGATTCTCTGATTGAGCCGTTAAGCCGGCGGGAGATGGAGGTTCTGCGTCTCATTGCCGAGGGGCTATCGAATCGTCAGATTAGCGAGAGGCTTTTTGTTACGCTCAGCACCGTGAAAGGGCATAACCGGATGATTTTCGATAAACTCCAGGCCACGCGCCGTACCGAAGCTGTAGCGCGAGCGCGAGAGCTGGGTTTACTATAAGGTGACAATCGTAGTATACATATTCATCCATGGCTATCTCCCTTCCTATACCGCTATTCATGAGAGAACCATACTGTGCTGTCCATAAGAAAACCATACTTAAGTATCTATGTTCCGGTACCTGACGGCAGATATACTGATTGCAAATGCCAGTTTGGAGGAAACCCATGAAAGCAATGGTATGCACCGCTTATGGAGCACCGGATGTTTTACAGCTGCAAGAGGTAGAGAAGCCGATCCCAAAGGATCGCGAAATTCGAATCAAAATTTATGCAACCACCGTCAATTCGGGGGATTGCCGCGTGCGGGGATTTCGCAGTCCTCTTTTGTACAGGATTCCCATGCGGCTGGTGCTGGGTTTGAGAAAGCCAAGACAACCGATACTCGGGGTAGAGCTGGCGGGGGAAGTCGAAGCGATTGGCAGGGATGTTACGCAATTCAAGGTAGGCGATCAGGTCTTGGCATTCAGGGGAATGCGATTCGGTACGTATGCCCAATATATCTGCATGCGTGAAGATGCGTTATTGCTGTTAAAGCCCGATCATGTGACTTATGACGATGCCGCCGCCGTATCTTTCGGAGGAACGACGGCCCTGCATTTTCTTAGAAAAGGGAATATCCGGCAGGGGCACAAGGTTCTGATTTATGGAGCGTCCGGTGCGGTTGGGACGTTAGCCGTACAGCTTGCTAAGCAACATTATGGAGCAGAGGTAACCGGCGTTTGCAGTGCCGTGAATATGGGGCTGGTGAGGTCGCTCGGAGCCGATCGGGTCCTTGATTATACCAAAGAGGACATTACGACGACCGGAGATCGATACGACATTATTCTGGACGCAGTCGGTAAACTGCCAAAATCCAAATGCAAGCATTTGCTCACCCCGGGCGGGAGCTATGTAACCGTTGAAGGGCAGGGGGTGGCCAAGGTGCTGATGGAGGATCTGAGATTGCTAGCGGAGCTGCTGGGAACGGGAAAGATCAAGCCGGTCATCGACAGAAGGTATGCATTGGAGCAAATGGCCGAGGCGCACCGGTATGTGGATGAAGGACGCAAGAGGGGCAGCGTTGTCATCACGGTGGACCATGATCATTGAGGAAAAGTCATCATTCACGGCGGGCATGATTATGACAGCTGATGAAGTTAGGCATCATTCACGGCGGGCATGATTATGAGAGCTGATGAAGTTAGGCATCATTCAAGGATATAGCAGCCATCCAAGGATATAGAGAGACATTCAAGGTATAGACAGACATTCAAGCATGCCCCGGACCACTCACCGTGCGGACACAGGTAGCAGTGCCGCACGATGTACTCATTGACTAGCCGATCCTGCAGAGGGTTGGCTTTTCTCATTAGAACGTGGGGAATCAGTGATTACCATCCGGATTAAGCAGGAAGAAATCTCTAAACCTTCTACTAGGAAGTGATATATAATGTGATCACATATATGAATTCCAAGGGAAGGGCTGCTGCATAACGATGTCTAAAGCCGATAATATGCTGGCGATGCTATGGCTGCTGAAATCGCGAAGAAGAATGACCGCTAAACAACTATCGGAGGAGCTGGGTGTACATATCCGGACGGTTTACCGATGCATTGACGCGCTCTGCATGTCCGGCGTGCCTGTCGTATCCGAGATTGGGCGCGATGGAGGCTACTCCATCCCGGAGCATATCAAGCTGGAGCCGCTGTTTTTTGAGGCCGATGAGCAAAGGGCGCTTCTTCATGCCGCCGCATTCGCACGGGAAGCGGGTTATCCATCCGAAGAGCCGCTTAATCGAGCCGTTTCCAAAATAAAACGATATACGAATTCCGAGCAGCTGGAGCGTTTGGAGCGCCACGAAAGCAGTATTGAGGCCATCCATCCTCCTACAGCTTCTTCGCTTACCAGGATACTGCATGAGATTGAGGCGGGGATCGACCGGCAATCGAGCCTCGAGATCGACTACGCCACAGGCTATGACGTTATAACACAACCACGTATCCTGGATCCTTACGGACTCGTCCATTGGAAAAGCAAATGGTACGCGGTGGGCCATTGCCATCTGCGCGGTGAAATTCGCTGCTTCCGCGTCGACCGTATGCGCGATATCCGGCATACCGACAACGCGTTTGACCGTCCGGCGTCGTTTTCCCCGCGGGAATACGTATTGGACAGCTTGTTATCGGAGCAAGGTTCCGAATCCAATCCTCATTTGGTTTCCGTACATATCCAAGGCCTCCCTCAAGCTTTGGACGATTTATGCGCGCATTGGCTGCTCAGTCAAGCCCTCGTCGAACGTACGGCGGAGCATGCGGTGTTCAGGCTGGATGAGCATATGTTATACACGCAAGTTGCCTACTACCTATTGTCATTTGGCGGGAAGATTCGAATCATCGGGCCCGAGGAACTGAAATCAGGCATGATCGACATTGCGGAGTCCCTCTTGAAATATTATCAATCCTGAAGATAAACACTGACCTTCTTTGTCAGTGTTTGTATTATATAATGAACTCCAACAGATAGCGTCAGGGAGGAGAGAGCTCGATGGCAGGCACGATTTTTAAACAAGAAGTGATGAAAGCAACCGAACGTTCGTGGGAGGAATGGATTGTGGCCCTTGGGCAGGAAGTGGGCCCGCTCTGGTCACATGAGCAGATCCGAAACCATATCGTTGAGCAGCATCAAGTATCCGGGGAATGGGGCGAGTGGATCGCCGTCATGTATGAGCAGGTCATGGGGCGGGTGCCCGTCGGCTTATCCAAAGATGCCGGGGTGCAGATCGGGGTCAGAAAGACGATAGCCGCGACAAAAGAGAGGGTTTGGGATTTCCTCATGTCTTCCGAGGGGCTGTCATTATGGATCGGGGATGTTCCTTCTCTGGAGCTGCAGGTCGGGCATGAGTATGAATCGAAGGAAGGCGTGTCCGGCAAAATTACGGTGGTCGTACCCTACCATAAGCTGCGCTTGACTTGGAAACGCAAGGAGTGGGACAACCCGTCCCGGCTGCAAATCTATGTGTTGTCCACGAAGACTGGAAAAACAACCATCGCGATTCACCAGGAGATGCTGGATGATGTTTATATGAGAGAGATCATGAGGCGTTATTGGGATGAGATGCTGACGACGCTGCAAAACCGGATGATGGTGCCGAACTGAACAGATTCCGTTATATGGGACTCAGGGTTTATCAGCTGGATTGAATTGACTACTCCAACGTTATGAGGACTAAGGTTCGCTATTACGTCTCGTAGGGTGGGTTTAGGGTAATATGAGGACAGAGGTTCCGCTATTACGTCTGGATGGGTGGGTTTAGGGCAATATGAGGACACCAGTTCCGCTATTGCATAGAGAAGGGCGATAATTTGTGGTTTTTTAAGTAAATAGCGGATTCTGAGTCCGGAAGTACGGGAAAAGTGGCTGTTTTTTTCGGAATAACGGATCTGGTGTCCACTAGTATGTTTATTCGTCACTTGGGTATCTGCAGGAACTGATGCATGCACCCGTCAGGTACTGTGTTACAAGCTGACTTTAGAGATGAGCGGAGTTTAGAGATGTTTTTATGAGGCATGGTTTCGCGGTGGGCTACTGCGACGTTATGAGGACAGAGGTTCCGCTGTACGTCCTGACGGGTGGGTTTGGGTAATATGAGGACAGAAGTTCCGCTATTACGTCTGGATGGGTGGGTTTTGGGCAATATGAGGACACCAGTTCCGCTATTACATAGAGAAGGGTGATAGTTTGTGGTTTTATACGTAAATAGGGGATTCTGAGTCCGGAAGAACGGGAAAAGTGGCTGTTTTTTTCGGAATAACGGATCTGGTGTCCACTAGTTTGTTTATTCGTCATTTGGGTAACTGCAAGAACGGATACGTGCACCCGTCAGGTACTGTGTTACAAGCTGACTTTAGAGATGAGCGGAGTTTAGAGATGTTTTTATGAGGCGTGGTTTCGCGGTGGGCTACTGCGACGTTATGAGGACAGAGGTTCCGCTATACGTCCTGACGTGTGGGGTTGGGTAATATGAGGACAGAGGTTCCGCTATTACGTCTCGACGGGTGGGTTTTGGGCAATATGAGGACACCAGATCCGCTATTACATAAAGAATGGTGATAATTCGTGGTATTTAAAGTAAATAGCGGATTCTGAGTCCGGAAGTACGGGAAAAGTGGCTGTTTTTTTCGGAATAACGGATCTGGTGTCCACTAGTTTGTTTATTCGTCACTTGGGTATCGGCAGGAACTGATGCATGCTCCCGTCGGTACTGTGTTACAAGCGGAGTTTATAGGTACGGGCTCGTTGTTCACCGCTTGCTATGTCCAGTATCTGAAGCTTGACCAGTTTATGCAATAAGCGTCGGGTATGCCGGTCACTCACCCTAAGATGATTCGCGAGTTCTAATGGGGTTATCGGGCGCAGCAATCGCCGCGCAAATCGGACAGCTTCTGCCTCCAGCCAACTTAAGGACGCAGGTACATCTGACGCCACAAATCTGCCGACGAAGGATAAAATGAGCTGCTGGCATTGTTTTGGCTCTTCGACGATGGAGGGGTAAGCAATGGGAAGGAATGTCCAACCATCCAGTGCCAGTAAGCAGTGACGGCGGCATAAATCCTTAAACCTTCTTACGTCCAAATCGCGGGCATGCGGGCCGTATCCTTGGATTTCGATGCCTCCTCTCGCACCACCGGGCATGTAGGCAAGGTCTAAATAACGATAACCATTGCTGAAATCGCGTACTTCCCATTCCGGATGCAAGTCATTGAAATTACCGATTGCGGGAAACCACACTGAGCGCAGAAACTCGACGGTACCGTGGCCTAACCCTTTCTGAAGGATTTCGAGCCTGCGGGGATTCTTTTCATTCAAAATATTCGTGTGTATCCAGAGCTCATATTGTTGATCAAACCGTGACATGTTCATTTTTCCTCCTTAGTATTAGATGGAATGCGATTGCGCTAGAAAATAAAAAAGCCGCTCCATACAATGGAACCCCAATCCTTCATTGGGGCACTTTGCATAGAAGCGGCGTGTTCTTCACGTCCTTATGATGGCTAGTATAACTCGTGTTTTGCGGGTTTTGCAATAGTATTGCCTCCAGCTATGTGTGACAGCGATATAGTTCTTCCAAGATAAAAAACATGTGATTGCGTGATTTTTCGCAAATTCATGCCATGAAGCGCTTCATGTTACTACATGGAGCGCTTTTTTATATTATCCTCATAAATATGACGTCATATATAACGAAATTCAACAATTTAATGAATATATATTGTGTATTATTTATTTATATTGTACATTAATTACATGAAGATCATTATAAAAAATGCATAACAATCTGATACTGGAGAGGATGAGTGAAGCATGAACACTTCCGTTAAAAAGTTGGAAATGGGCGTCATCTTGTGCAGGCATTGCAGCGCTGAAGTCGATACGGTGGATACGAATCGAATCGCTACCTTCTATGGCGTGTGTGATCAGCCGGAGTGCCGGCAGCTGCACAGCCACATGCATGTATCAGTTAGTGATGTAACAGACGAAGAGTAATGATAGAAGAAGATTGTTCCCGCAAAAACGCACCCCTTGATGTGGTGCGTTTTTGCGTTGAACGAAGAGTGCTTATTGCTGCGGTGCTCTATCGCGCTTGTTGACGGCGGGTGCTGCGTGCTCTGTCGTGTTTCTAAAATTACGGAGTTTTATGCACTGTTTTACTACAATGCTAGTTCACGTACAGCGGTGCTCTATCGCGCTTGTTTAACTTCGGGTGCTGCATACCCTGTCGTGCTTGTCCAACTATGTGCTTTATGTACTTGTCTAACTACAATGCTTGGTTCACGTACAGCGGTGCTCTATCGCGTTTGTTGACTCCGGGTGCTGCGACTCTGTCGCGCTTGTAATACTACGATAATGTTGTGCATTTATCAAAAGGCGGTTGCACTATCCATGCTTGTCCCAATGCGTCCTGTCGTGCTTGCCAAACTACGATGCTCGGTCACGTTTGTCAAAAACGCGGGCGCCCTATACTCTATGCTCTTTCTAACTGTGGAGATAACCTCTCAATCGAATGAAATGGCATGGTTGACTTGATGAAAAGTGGTACTTATAGCTGCCCATCCGTCATGCTAAGATGAAACTGCCTATATCCCATTTTTGATGGGTGGGATCAATTATCTTCATATGCAGCGGAATGGAGGTTGTCATTTATGAAAATATTCGTAGCGGGCTCTACCGGCGTTATCGGCCAGCGTTTACTTCCCAGATTGGTGCAAGCCGGCCATGGAGTTATCGGCATGACCCACGACCCTCAGCGGAAAGGGCTGATCGAATCATGGAGAGCCAAGGGGATCGTTGCGGATGCCTTTGATCGGGAAGGGATCATAGCCTCGATAGGGGAAGTGCGGCCGGATGTCATTATCCACCAGCTCACTTCGTTAAGCCAATGGAATCTGGAGGACAATGCGAGGATTCGGATGGAGGGCACCCGTCATCTGGTAGAAGCCGCGCAGATCCACGGCGTTAAACGCATGATTGCCCAGAGCATTGCCTGGGCCTATGAACCCGGGGATTATCCCGCCACCGAGAACGTCCCTCTGGATGTCCAGGCGCCTCCGCCGCGCAAGTCTACGATAGACGGTATCATCTCGCTGGAACATGCCGTCGCACAACTGCCGAACCACGTCATTCTAAGGTACGGAATGTTCTACGGTCCCGGCACGTGGTACGACGCCAACGGAATCATGGCGGAAAAGGTACGAACTCGAGCTCTTCCAGCAACGGATGGCGTTATGTCATTTCTCCATGTCGAGGATGCGGCGAATGCCGCTTTGCAGGCATTGGAGTGGCCGACGGGGCCGGTCAATATCGTAGATGACGAGCCTGCTGCCGGTACGTTGTGGCTGCCGGTGTTTGCTGAGGGGCTGCACGCGCCTGCTCCAGCATATCAAGCGGGGAGCAAGCGCGGCGAGCGCGGCGCTTCGAACGCCAAAGCCCGGAAGGAGTACGGCTGGGAGCCGCTACATCCCACGTGGCGAACAGGGTTCGCGCAATCGCTGAGGTGAGCGAGCTTAGCGATGCGCCAACCGATTCCGCCGTTAAGAGTACATACACAAGGAGTATGCTATTCACAATGTACACCGTATCTGAAGGGATAACAATGTAGAGCACGTCCCGGACCACACACCGTGCGCTCAGGGAGCAGTGCTCACGATTCCATGGAGACGTTATAAGATTATTTTCAATTACCATGCTCCTAATATGCCGACACCCCATAGCCTTGCCGGTCGTGGTCTATAAGAGAGCTCCTTGTTGATATGGGAATGAAAAGAAAGCTATAGTTAATAAAGGAGATTCATGACCGTGAGGAAATAGGAGCCGGGATCCAGCTGAGGTGGACTTACCATAGAATAGGAGCCGGGATCCAGCTGAGGTGGACTTACCATAGAATAGGAGCCGGGATCCAGCTGAGGTGGACTTASCATAGAATAGGAGCCGGGATCCAGCTGAAATAGGAGCCGGGATCCAGCTGAGGTGGACTTACCATAGAATAGGAGCCGGGATCCAGCAGAGGTGGGCTTACCATAGAATAGGAGCCAGGATCCAGTTGAGTGAACTTGCCATAGATTAAGGAGGGGCTAGCATGACAGAACGGCTGCCATGCCGAAGCGAAGGATGTTCGGCAACGATATTACCGGGAACCGCGGCCAAGACCGGCGGTTATTGCATGCCGTGCAAGCAGGAGATGGAGCGTGCGGAACGGCAGCGTTACATAGAAGAAAATCGGAGAGATATCGACTTATACGAAGGGATTACAGATCCTGTAGAGATCCTTAAGATCATGCATGCCCCGCTGAAGCGGGATCCATTAATCCGGTATATTCCCTATCATCTGAAAAAAGAAGAGGTATATTCGGCGTTATCTCCATGCGAGGCCGATCGCTTGCTGACTTTTGCTCTTGATCTGCTGGAAGCAGGCGATGAGGACACCTGCCAAGAGATTCTTGTGTCCCTGGTCTGCTATCAGAACAAATCGCTTGAGTCCTGTATCCCGACATTGATGGAGCGCGGTATCTATTACCCCGGCATTCTGTTCAAAGATGCATCCGCCCGTAGCCGCGACGAGCTGCTTCAACAAGTGGAACAGGACAAGGATAACCGCAACCATCTGCTGCTCGCCCTGGCTTGGATCGGGGATGATCAGGTCGTGCACCAATTTCAAGAATGGAGGACCGTGCCTCCATCATGGGCGGAGGAATTATACGTCTCGCCTGAAGCTTATGCGCATGAGGGGGGCTGGGAGCTTACGGAGAAAGGAAGTAAGCGCCGGCTATTCTACCATGACAGCTACGCCATAGCGAAAATAGTGCCGTCAGAAAGCACCTATGCAGCAGAAGCTGAACCCGCAGAATTTCTGAAGGAGAATTCCGCTCTCTGTCCATGGTGCGGAAGCGGCCTGACCACCTTGACGGATCTGGACATCCGCCATCCGAAGCTTCATTTCTTGGGGTTGACCGGAGAGAGGCTGCGGGTGTGCACCTGTGTGAATTGCAGCTGTTACGATACGATCTATATGGATGTGGATTTCCACGGAAAATCCGAATGGAGCCAAGCTAATATTAATCCGGAATATCTACCGGAGCCTGATTCCGAGGAGGATGATAGAAGCTATGCGGCGGCGGGGCAGTCCTTACGGCTTGCGGACCATCCTCGCAACAGCTATTATGCGGCCTATTGGACGCTCGGTCCGGCGGTTTCGCAAATCGGCGGCTACCCGGCTTGGATTCAGGACGCCGTATATCCCTCCTGCTCCTGCTGTTCCCAAAGCATGACATTCATCGGGCAGCTGGATTGGGAACAGATCGAGGAGTATGGAGAAGGCATTTATTATATGTTCCTGTGCGCGGACTGCCAGGTGACGTCAACCTTGTTTCAGCAGACATAGGCTTGAATCCGGCAACCCTAAGTATTACGGATTTCAGCAAGCAAAACGGAAGCATACTATTTTTTCTATACTATCTTTTGTATGGTATTATATACCATTATAAAGATCGAGAATGGAGGCCTCATACGTGAAGGTATTGATTCGTAGAGTAGCTTATATGTTAGTGACGATATTGTTAGCAGTCAATTGTATGGCAATGGACAGTGTGGGAGCTGCCGAAGCTGTGCATGGAGATTCACCGCATACACCGGTAAGCGTGGCTGGCGGCAGCGGACATGGTGTTGCGGCATGGAGCGACGGCTCCGTGACTGCCTGGGGTTATAACAAGTCAGGTCAAGTAGGTGACGGGACTAGCATTCATCAATTGGTGCCAAAGCAAGTCGCGGGTTTAACTGATATTGTTCAGGTGGCGGCAGGGGACAATTCTTCATTTGCCTTGGACAAGAACGGGGACGTGTGGGCCTGGGGCGATTATTACTCTCCTTATATTAACGGGGATCCGTTGTTACCTTTCCAAAAACGGGGAGGGCTGATCAAGCTGGAAGGACTTAAGGATGTAGCCAGCTTGGCTATTTCAAACCATGGTTCTGTCGCATTGCATAAGGATGGGTCTGCAACGATATGGAATCCGACGTTTGATCCGAATGATCATTTAAAGATGACGGTAAAGTACTTTCCAATCAAGGGAGTCATAAATGCAAAAACAATAGTGGTCGCCGGACATGAGGCGCTGATTCTCGGTGATGACGGCAGCGTTAATATGTTAACGGTATATAACAGCTTCTACGATCGGTACCGGCTGGAACGCGAGTTCCGTGAGATTAAACCGCTGGTTACTTCCTCCATTGCCGGAATCGCTGCCAACTGGTCTGAAGTATTCCTGCTCCATGAGAACGGGACGGTGCTGCGGTGGAATGGAAATACGAAGGAGCAAGTACCGGTTGCGGTGAAGGGGCTTAAAGATATCCAAGAGATAAGAACGGGATTCAACCGTTTGTACATGGTTAAAAATGACGGCACGGTCTGGCAGTGGAATTATAAGGACCCGACGGCGAAGCCTTTTCAAGTGAAAGGTTTGACAGGTATAAAGGTGCTTTGGGGAAGCAATGGATATTCAGGTTATGCAACCAATCAGGAAGGTAAGCTGCTGGCTTGGGGAGAAGAGAAATATCAAGGCAGCGGCTCGCCTAACGAGAACGATGGGAATCCAGTCATGGTACAGCCTCCTCTGTCCTGGACGACAAACGGACAATCGGTTAGCTTCTACGGTTCTTCCGCTATTGTTAAAGGCAAGCTGTATGTACCGTATACTAGCGTTTTTGAAGCCCTCGGGATCAAAGTGAAGCGCGGACAGTCGAATCCGGATTCGAAACACGGAAATCATCGATTTCCGGTATGGTCTTTCTCTTATGGCGGGAATACCGTGTCCATTAAATCCAGTGATCCCGCCGTTGTATTGGTGAACGGGAAGATGACGCGAGAAGATGCCAGCATTCCATTCCTGGCTAATTCGAGCATGTTTCCATTGGAGTTGATCACGACAAAGCTTGGCATTCCGATGTCCTGGAATAAGACGACAGGCGAAGTGATCCTGGGGAAAACACCATAAGAATATGTTGAAGGCACGCCCATACGGCGTGTCTTTTGTTATTCTGAAGAACGCCATCCTTAACGCTAAATAGAGAGTTTCCAAAATGATTGACGTATGGGCTGGCAAGGCTGCTACTGTTCGTGGATATTCTAAAAGATCGCCACCCTGTGGGAGCGATCTATTGTAGTTTGAATTTATTGTCAATGGGCACCTTTATCGCCTTTGGTCACAGCCCAAAATATAAGAGCAACAGCGCTGACGGAGGCTCCAAGCACACAAACTCCATGCCAACCATACTGTGCATAGATATGGGTCGAAGCAATGGAACCGGCGGCACTTCCGATGGAATAAAAAATCATATACCCGGCAACCATGCGACTGCGCGCCTGCGGGCGCAATGCAAAAATCATACTCTGATTCGTGACATGCACCGCCTGTACCGCCAAGTCCAGCAGAATAATACCAATGACTAAGGCAAACAGGGACCGTTCTGTATAGCTGATCGGCAGCCATGACAGCAATAGCAGGGACAATGCAATTCCGGTCGTTCTTTGTCCGTAACCTCGATCGGCTTGCTTACCGGCTTTTGCTGCAGCCAATGCACCCACGACGCCTACGAGACCAAACGCCCCGATGGCAGAGTGCGAAAGGGATAGTGGCGGCGCGCTAAGAGGCAGCACTAATGGCGTCCACAAAATGCTGAAAGCTGTAAAAATCAGCATAGCCAAAACAGCGCGGACACGTAGTAGCCGTTCTTGAAGGAACAACACCAGTACCGACTTAAGCAGTTGAGAATAGGAAAGAGTTTTTACCTTACGCTCAACATTTGGCAGCACCTTATATAAGGCGTAAACCATGAGCAGCATCAACGCAGCAGAAACCAGATAAACCGAACGCCATCCTGCAAGATCCTTCAAAACTCCTGAAATGGTTCGCGCAAGAAGGATCCCGATCACAATTCCGCTGGTTACCATACCTACGGCTCGCCCTCGTTCAGCAGGAGCAGCTACGGTCGCCACGAACGCCACAATCGTCTGCGTTACTACGGCAAGCAATCCGACCAAAGCCAAACCTGCGAAGAGCATCGTGCCGGATGAAGCAGTACCAACGATCACGAGAGCCGCCATGGAGACTGCCATTTGACCGATAATTAACCGGCGCTGGTTCAGTAAATCCCCCAGAGGCACCAGCAGCAGCAGTCCCAATGCATAAAAGATCTGTGTGACGGTAATAAGAATTCCAATGACGGAATAGTCCATGTTGAACTCGTACGACAGCTCATCGAGCAGCGGCTGAGCGAAGTAGATATTGGCAACTGACATGCCGCAAGCAATCGCAAACAATAACGTAACGTAACGAGTCAGAGGCATACGATTACCGGATTTGGCCGTGGTCACCGTCCCCTGTGACGCATTAGCGGCTGTTTCGTTATGGACCGCTTTTTTTGCTATCATCTCTTCCATTGTGTGCATCCAACCCTTTCAATTTATATATGTACTGATCGGTATGATAAATCGCACGATAAATATATCCCACCCTTACGATCTATGTCAACAGGTTTATTTCGAACGTTAAGGAACAACGGAATTTTCTAAAATAAATCTGCAATATACAGAAAATCGATGTTTGACAAAAGCATCCTCGCATCATAAAATTAATTATACTGATTGGTAATGAAAAGGGCTCTTTACTCCCTTTGTGATCATGAAGTTTTCCTTAAAATCAAATGTAACGAGAGGTAATTCATTATGGGACGAGTCCGCGAATTTGATGAAGAGAAAGTATTAGATGCAGCGATGCAGTTATTTTGGGAGAAGGGATATGAGGCTACCTCATTAAGCGATTTGACTTCCAGAATGGGCATTCAGCGGCCCAGTATATACTCAGCCTTTGGAGACAAGAAGGAGCTGTTCGAAACAGCTCTGCGCAAATACACGATGTCACATGCTTCCGAGGCGCGGACAAGGCTGCAAAACCATCGATCGGTCAGGGAGGCGTTTCGGGCTTTTTTTGAAAATGTGGTTGATGAGGAATATTCCGAAAGCCGCAGCCGAGGGTGCTTTTGCATCAATACGATGGTCGAGCTTGCGCCTCATGATGAGAAATTTGAAATTCTGACAAGGGAGCATCAGATGTACCTGGCGGTCATATTCCAAGAAACCATTGAACGAGGCATACAATCGGGCGAGCTTGCGAGCGGCACGGACGCGAAAGCTTTATCCCAAGCGCTGATCGTATCGCTGATTGGGTTGACCGTCATGTTGAAATCCCGTCCGGAGCGCTCATTCGTAAATAATACGATAGAGGTGACTCTTACATTGCTTGAATAAAAGGGTGTCTGTAATGAAACGTAAAGGTATTATCCCACCCAAGTAATTCGTGGGATGACGTTGAGTTTCATGTTTACATGTTGTTGCAGCCGTCCAAGCATAGTAAAATGTTCTAAAAAAACAATAGTAGGTGCATCGATGAATATGAACATACGGACAGGACGAATAGAGGAGCTTCAAGAAATCATGGCTTTGATAGCCCGCTGTGTTGCGGTCATGCAGGCTGGAGGCAGCGATCAATGGGATGATCAGTATCCGAACCGAGAGGTCATTGGTGAGGATTTGCAGCGGGGAACATTGTTTGCAGCTGAGGGCGAAGGCCGCATCTTAGGGATCATCGTCCTTGACGAATCGCAGGCTGAGCAGTATGAGACCATTAACTGGAAGCAGATGAAAGGGCCTCATTTAATGATGCATCGGCTTGCTGTCGATCCGGAAGCCCAAGGACAGGGAGTAGCGCGAAAACTGATAGCCTTCTCCGAGGAATATGCCATGCGAGAGGGCTACACGAGTCTACGATTGGATACCTATGCCAAGAACACGGCTGCGCTCAAGCTGTATCAAGGCTTAGGTTATGACCTGCGGGGAGAAGTGAATTTCCCGGGGAGAGCGGCAAGCTTTCCGGTATTTGAGAAGGTGCTTGGATAAACAGGCCGTGAAGCAAGCCTGCTATGGATCAGCGCGTAATGCGGGTCCGTGGCGGGCTTTTGTTGTTTATAGGAAAACTACGATTACTATCATGGCGATGGGGCTTGTCGGGATGCCCATTTTACCTTCTATTTAGATTTTTTTCAAAATAGGTATTGCAATTGGATGCAGGGATAAGCGATAATGTATTTAGATGAAATTCTAAATAGAAATATGGGTGATGCACATTGGGGTTTCCGGAAACATTCAAAGCGTTATCTGATCCGGTGAGACGGGACATCCTGGTTATGCTCAAACGCGGCAAAATGTCAGCCGGAGAGATCGGCCAGCATTTCGATATGACCGGGGCGACCATTTCGTATCATCTGTCGCAGCTGAAGAAGGCCGGTCTGATATTTGAAACGAAATATAAGAATTATATTTACTATGAGATCAACGTGTCCGTCTTCGAAGAAATCATGCTGTGGTTTTCACAATTTAACGGGGGGAAACAAGATGAGGAAAAAGAATAGTTCGATGCTGGTTATAACAACGCTGATATGTTTATTGCCGATTATTTTATCGATGACGCTGTATAACCAATTGCCTGAGCAGGTGGCTGTTCACTGGGACGCGGCGGGCAATCCGGATAATTATGTGTCGAAGGCGGTTGCGGCGTTTGTGCTTCCGTTGATTACAGCGGTTATTAACGTCATAGTCAATGTAGCGCTTAACAACGATCCAAAGAAAATGAACGCTGCCCCGGTTTTAAGAACGATGGGTCTATGGCTCATCCCCGCGCTGTCTCTCATTCTCATGCCGATCACGCTGTTCAAGGCCATGGGGGCCGAGCTGCCGATCCAGACGATTGCACCGGCGCTCGTGGGCATGCTGCTCGTGGTCACCGGAAATTATTTGCCGAAGAGCAAACAGAACTATACGGTGGGCATCAAGCTGCCTTGGACGCTGAACAGCCAGAATAATTGGAATAAAACGCATCGTTTTGCGGGATACCTGTGGATGGCAGGCGGAGCGTTCATGATCCTGACGGCGTTTCTGAAGATGAACCTTGCCGTCGCAATCGTTCCTGTCATTATATTGATTGTGGCGGCTCCGGCGATTTACTCTTTCTCTTTGTTTAAAAAGGGCGTGTAACGGGCGGGGCTGCAACACATAAACGTCCTGAACGGCCAGCAAGCTGACTCCATGAACGATGGGGCAGCTTGTTTTATTATACGGCAGAGCGCGAGTTTATCCGTATCGGGAACAGAAAATGAAATGAAAAAGCTGGACTCCATACTCTTGGAATCCAGCCTTCCCCGTGCCTTATTTGTCGTACGGATGAATCGTCTGAATGGTGCCGTCCTCATTGTAGGTCAGCTCGGTAAACTTGACGCTGCGTTTGTTGTCCGCTCCGCCGGAAAGGGAGCTGTCATGGTAGAAGAGGTACCATTTATCCTGGAACTGAACGATGGAGTGATGGGTCGTCCAGCCGATTACGGGGGTTAGAATCGTGCCTTTGAACTCGAAAGGCCCCGTTGGACTTTGACTCGTGCCGTAGACGATTTTGTGTGTTGAGCCGGTGGAATAAGAAAGATAGTAGGTTCCGTTGTATTTATGGACCCAAGGTCCTTCAAAATATCTCCGCTCTTCATCCCCTGCAACAATCGGGTTGCCTTTGTCATCGACGATGGATATTTCTTGGGGCGCCTCTTTGAAAGTGAGCATGTCATCGCTCAGCTCAGCGACCCGCGGTCCGATGGCAGGCGCGTCTGCGGGAGGCCCTTCCGCATCCGGAATGTGCGATCCGGTCTGCCATTGTTCCAGCTGTCCACCCCAGAGGCCGCCGAAGTAAATATAGGCACGGTTGTCGTCATCCACGAATACGGCGGGGTCGATGCTGTAGCTGCCCGGGATGTAATGAGGCTCCGGTTTAAAGGGGCCGTAAGGCGACGAGCTTGTTGCTACGCCAAGACGGAAAATATCGTCATGATCCCTGGCAGGGAAGTATAAATAGTAAGTGTCGTTCTTGAAGGCAGCATCCGGTGCCCACATTTGCTTCTTCGCCCATGGCACATCCTTCACATGAAGAGCTTCGCCATGGTCCACGCAGGGAGCATCCACATTCTCCATCGAGAGAACATGGTAGTCTTCCATGTCATACTGGTCGCCGTTATCATTGGACGTGTTCTCATGATCCAGGTCATGGGATGGATAAATATAAATTTTACCCTCGAATACGTGGGCGGATGGGTCTGCAGTATAGATATGGGTTACGATCGGTTCGTTAGGCTGTACGGGCTTGTTCATTACGGTTCCTCCTTGGATCATCACTTTGTAAGCGCTTGTATTCATTTTATCAGACGTGTTCCTCTCCAAAAACCTAATAAAATTAGGTTTTTCACCTAAAAATATTAGATCTTTTTGGATTGAGCATTAGAAGTGATTCCAAAAGACCGTCTCTTCTAGGGGTAAACGGGTTGAAGGATGAGCCGGTACGGACTTCTTACCGATCGCAACCAGCATAACGGGGATCAAATGGCGCGGAACCCCGAATGCTTCAATAAAAAGGCTTGAGTTGTATCCGCCCATCGGGCATGAATCAAGACCGCGCGCCCTTGCAGCCAGCATGAGCTGCATGGCGGCCATGGAGGCGCTCCGTATCGCTTCTTCCCGGGCAAGTTCAGGCGCATTGGTGTAGGAATTCATTATTTGCCGGACCAGATTCGTTTTGACCTCCTCTGGCATGAATCCTGCCTGAACCGCTTGGTCATATATCGCTTCAGCATGTTGATGGGCCCGCAGGTTTCCCAAAACCGCGATGATAGCGGAGGCTTCTACGATTTGCCTTTGTCCATATGCGATGGGTAACAATTTGTCTTTGGTGGCCTTATCTGTAATGGCAAGATACGTCCAATGCTGCAGATTCCAGGCAGAAGGTGCGGTACTCGCAATCTCTAGCATTTCTTTAATCTCATCATGACTGAGGTTGTGTTGGGGATCAAAATGTTTAACCGCTTGACGTTCACGTACAGTAGTTAAAAAATCGGCATGCGAAATGGATGGCATGTGAATCAGCTCCCTATCGTAGTTATCTTCATTCTTAAGGCCGGGAAGGTGTTCCCAACACAGCGAACGGTTACTTGAATATAGGATAATGATGGGTTCGAAACCATACCCTATTTTGACAACTGTACCGATACAGTGTTGAGATCCTGTATAATAAGAGTCGCGAGGGGGCGGGGTAATGAAAAAATATTTATCCATTCTTACCGATATGGAATCGAAAATTCAGGAAGGCCAATATCGTTCAGGGCAGAAGCTTCCTTCCGTTCGAAGTGCGGCACAATCCTACGGGTGCAGCATTAGTACGGTGATTCGTGCTTATACTGAACTTGAGAAACGGCACGCCATTTATTCGGTTTCGCAAAGCGGTTATTATGTAGTCCAGAAAGATGGGGATTCGAATAACATGGATAAGAGTTTGATTGATTTTGCGTCGGCTTCTCCGGACGTGAACGTATTCCCGTATCTGGATTTTCAGCATTGCCTGAACAAGGCGATTGATACCTATAAATATGAGCTGTTTACCTATGGTGATCCGCAAGGAATGGAGAAACTGCGCCGCACCCTGGTCTCCCATTTGGCAGGAGCTCAAGTGTTCACTTCCGCGGAGAGGATTATGATTACGGCAGGCGCCCAGCAGGCGCTTGAGATTTTGACAAAAATGCCGTTTCCCGGCGGAAAGTCCGTCATTCTGGTCGAACAGCCCAGCTACAATAATTATTTACAGCTGTTGGAGAGTGAAGGAGTGCCCGTTATCGGAATCACCCGCACGGCAGCGGGGATCGACCTGAAGGCTCTGGAGGAGCAATTTCGATCCGGACATATTAAATTTTTCTATACGATGTCGAGATACCATAATCCGCTGGGCAACTCCTACACCGCAGAGCAGAGAAAGGCCATTGCTAACCTGGCGGCGAAATATGATGTTTATATCGTGGAAGACGATTATATGGCTGATCTAGGCGAGGAACGGGGATATGATCCCATCTATGCCTACAACCGAACATCGCATGTGGTGTATTTGAAGAGCTTCTCGAAGATTATTTTCCCAGGATTGCGCCTGGGAGCCGTCGTCCTGCCGGAACGTTTGCTCGATACGTTCCGTGCTTTTAAAAGTTATGGGGATACGTCGCTGCTGTCCCAAGCGGCGCTTGAAATTTATATTAGCAACGGAATGTATGAACGGCATAAACAGAAGATTTACAGCCAGTATGAAACCCGAATGCAAGCCCTGAATGCGGCTGTGCAGCGATACGAGGGAGCCGGATGGATTGAAGCCGTGCCTGGCGACGGCGGCATATATAAGCTGTTTAAGCTGCCGCAGACCGTTAACCTGGAGCGGTTGATCAGGCGGCTGAAAGAGCGGAACATTCATGTGGTGTCCGGCAAGCTGTTCTATCTATCTAACAACCTTATGCGCGAGAAGTTTATACGTATCAGCATTTCCAGAGCACGATTGGATCAGATTGAGGAAGGGGTTCAAGCGATCGTTGAGGAAGTGAAGCGGGAAGAAGGCAATCTATGGTGATTCTTTCGGGTCATGTTTATATTTAGGTTGCATTTCATAAAAATGTATTTTATATTCATCTGGTAGTTATATGATAAAAAGCTATTACTTTCGATTGTTTCCGATATGGTGTGTTCTTCCATATTCGGCAATGATCGCGGATTTATTTTATGAAATGACATCGTACGATAATGGCAAACCCACTGAAAAGTGGCGACGCAAAGCTATAGGGGCTAAGGCGGATCACTCGTATCCGCTATGCTAGCCAGTTACCGAATACGACGGAAAAGCCTCCGTCTATTCAGACAGGGGCTTTTTGTGTTTATTTATAAAAAAATTCCATTTCCCAACCAAATTCTTTAAGGTTGGAGAAGTAGTAGCTGACGTAAAAACTGCCAACGTTTTCAAGGAGGGAAACAAACCAATCGATTGATCCCCATCTAAACCAACAAGGAGTTGTATTCATGATTATGGACCAGGTCAGGAAATTGCTAGCTAGTAAATTAACCATTCTTAAACAGCCGGAATGTCCCAACATCGGTCTTGTTGGTCCCGTTCGGCTCCCTGTGCAGTTGGAGGACCATGAGGCTGTATTTAAATGGTATACATGGTTAAATACAGGCAATTCATTTATGGATAAGAATGACATTCTGGAATCATTATCTCAGGCAGATCTCACTTCACATCAGCAGTCTTCCGTACTAGTATATGGCGATTTTGCCAATGAGGAGCATGCCTTGATACGGATGCACAGCATTTGCCATACGGGAGATATCTTTGGAAGTAAACGATGCGATTGCGGCTACCAACTGCGGCAATCCATGCGCATGATCATTGAAAACGGTAGTGGAGCTCTCTTTTATTTGGCGAATCACGAGGGTCGCGGAATAGGGCTTTTCCCAAAATCGTTAGCTTATCTTTTGCAAGATGAGGGGTGCGATACTGTAGAGGCCAATCTAAGCCTTGGCTTTGCAGATGACCATCGATCTTATGATGAAGCCATACGTGTACTCCAAAGCTTGCGGCAAAAACCAGTCACCCTTATTACAAACAACCCTAGAAAGCTGCAGTCTTTGCGGGAAAAGGGACTTTTAACCGATCATCATAAATCCATTTGGGGAGATGTATCCGAGCATAATAATCGGTATTTGGCAACGAAGATCGAAAAATCGGGTCATATTTACGACTCTTTGGTGGAGACCGCTTTATTATGATGGGGAGTGTTAATCATATGAAATTAGACCAACAATTTATGAAGCTGGCATTGGATTTGGCAGGTACGGCCAGTGGGAAAACCAATCCGAACCCGGTCGTTGGCGCACTGATAGTCAAAGACGGACAAGTAGTCGGCGCAGGTGTTCATAGAAAGGCTGGGGAACCTCACGCAGAGGTACACGCATTCCGGATGGCTGATGGGTATACCGAAGGCGCAACGCTCTATGTTACGCTGGAACCAAGCCCTCAATCCTCTCCTTGCATAGAATTAGTCTTAAATTCGGGAGTCGCAAGAGTTGTCGTGGCGATGGAGGATCCGAATCCGAAGGTGGCCGGAAGAGGCATTCAATTATTGAGAGAGAATGGAATAGAAGTTGATGTGGGTGTATTGGGGAAGGAAGCCGAGTTACTTAATGAACGATTCGTGCACAATATGTCAAAACGACGTCCGTTTATCATTTCCCAGGTAGCCATGACGCTTGACGGAAAAATTGCCGCGTCAACGGGGCATTCTAAATGGGTTACATGTGATGAAACACAGCTTGTAGTACATAAATTAAGAAACAAAGTCGACGCCATATTAGTAGGAATTAATACGGTTTTGGCCGATGATCCGCTCCTTACGACCCGACTGCCGGAAGAAAGTGGGAAGAATCCCATACGGGTAATTTTAGATTCGAATTTGAGGTTGCCCGAAGATGCCAAAGTTACCGATTGTTCGGAAGCAATGACATGGGTAGTCACGAAGGAGGGGGCTGATCCGGGAAGAGTACACATGCTGCAGCAAAAAGGAATTGAAGTTCTGTTCGTTCCAGTGAACCGTTTCGGGCTGGACCTCCATGCATTATCGGATATGTTATATCAGCGAGGTGTTACCGACCTGCTGGTAGAAGGAGGCAGCGAAGTAAATGGATCCTTCCTTCGGGCCAACCTTATTGATAAATGGATGATTTATATTGCTCCCAAAGTGTTGGGGGGACGGCAATCCTTCTCCCCCTATGGCGGCTCGGATTTGGAATTAATGGATGACGCGGTACGCGTAAAGATTCAATCTGTACAACAAATCGGTGAAGATATTTGCATTACCGCTTATCCGAATTACGATTATTCCATGTCTAAAAGTTCCTGCGTAACAGATAATCTTAATGAACTTTCCTTGAATAGTTATTAGTGAATAGACAAATAGAGTAAATGATATTATGGATGATAGAAACGGCAGTGGGATACCTAACTGCCGTTTTTTTTCTCATCCATATATTCGAATCTATAATCGTCAGCTTATTCAAATCATCCAACTGGTTATCAGGTGCCCTGTTGATAGCATAAATCAGATGGTATATCTTTGTAAGAGACATTTTATGTAGAACTGCTGATAAATCGTATGAATACATGCTCTAAGCAAGGGGGAAAATGATATGCTTGTTGGAGAAGAAGGGTTCAGCATATCGAAAGGAAGATGAGTACGCATGGAAAATCCTAATAAAGTCTACAATACTGCGGTGGAAGCAACGCTGGAGGTCATTGGCGGGAAGTGGAAACCGGTCATTCTCTTTCATCTTACTTTCGGTAAAAGACGAAATAGCGAATTTTTAAGCCTGATTCCCCAGATCACGCAAAAAATGCTGACACAGCATCTGCGGGAGCTGGAGGAGGAGGGCGTTATCGTACGAAAAACGTACAATCAGGTTCCACCCAAGGTAGAGTATGAACTGAGCGAGTATGGCTGGAGCTTGAAGGGAATTCTCCATTTGATGTGCCGATGGGGCGATATTCATATCGAGCGAAAATACGGCGAATCCGCCATGGTGCTGGAGAAGCCTGCATTTGAGGATCGTCATTAACAGGTATGATAAATGAAGGAGCCGACTATTCCACGTATAGTCGGCTCTTTGTCATGCAGCTTGCGCGATAACTTAGGGAATGACTTTACGCCGCCGGAGCTCGTCAAAGATGTTCATGAACATGGCCTCTGTATCGACATACTCATGAAATCCGAAGCGGCGGGCCTTCGAACCGTCTGCAAAGAAATCATAATCCCATGAGAACACAAAATCACCGAACTTCCAGGAGGAAACCTCTTGATACGTGTGCTCCGCAAGTCCATGCTTCTCAACCATACGATTCCAGATCGGCTCTTTATCTGCCATGACAACTTCCAGATTCATCTGTAGAGGCGGTGCGGTTTCCATCTCAAAATACTGCGCAATCTTCGGCCATAACTCGTTCCAACGGAACAGATCCCCATTCGTGATGTTAAATGCTTGATTGGCGCATCGTTCATCGGTTGCGGCCCATACTGTAGCCTTCGCGAGCAGATCGGCATCGGTCATCTCCAGCAGACTGTGATAGGCCCCCGGCTTACCTGGAAAACGCAGAGGTATGCCGAGCTCTTTCGAAATCGAGGCATAGACGGCAATGACCATCGCCAGATTCATCGGATTTCCAAGGGCGAAGCCGCTGACTACGGATGGACGCAGGGCTGACCAGGTCCAGGTTTTGCCTTGCTGCCGCTCCTCGAGGAAGTTCTGCTGATCGATATTGAATTCTGGCGGCATATGGTTTGCATCCGTCTCCCGTGCTGGCGTTTTGAATGGACCGAGATGAGCACCGTATACCTTGTATCCCTGCATCAGGCTGACATGCTGCAGGTTGGCGGCAATGGGCTCGATAGCTTCCACAACATGAACGAGCATTGCCAGATTCGGGGCAACGAGCTCGGCCCAAGTTGGCCGGTCCTGATAGGCGGCATAGAAGATGTGCGTTACTTCCGATAAGTGACTTAATTTGGCGACCGTATCCTCGCGATCAAGCAAATCGGCCGATAGATAGCTTATACGTTTCGTGGATTCGCCGCCTCGGCGCGATACGCCGACGATATTCCAATCGGGAAGCGTCGCAAGGTATTCGATGAGGTTGCGGCCGATCACCCCGTTGGCCCCTACTACCAATGCCGTCTTTTGCGAATGATGTGAACGTTGATCTGTATTCATATATTCATCTCCTAACGTCTTGTTCTTGATTAATGTCATTTTGCACGTTAGGGTTCGGCTTGGGAAGTACGCACTTTGAAGTGACCTAGTCACTTTTTGGTAATGTTTAAGCAATGCCAACAGGGATGACATGAGTTTAAATAACTTGCCGGATAAGAAACCCGTGGATTAACTTGATCTGGCAGATCCTCAAAAGACTTCCTGCTCGTGTGCGGGAAGGCTTTTTTCACCCTAATTGATGCTGTCTGTTCGTAAATTTCGGCTAAATGTAAGATAGAAACAGGGTGGCGATACCAAAGTAGATGACAAGCGACAGGATATCGTTAATGGTTGTAATCAGTGGACCGGAGGCCACAGCCGGATCAATCTTGAATTTGAACAGAATGAGGGGGATGATGGTGCCGGCCATCGTGCCCACGATGAGTGTTGCAATCAACGAGCTTCCGACCACAAGCCCCAGATAAACATTGCCCTGCCAGAAGTATGCGATCAAGGATATCAGGATCCCGCATGTGACCCCGATCATCAAGCCGACCTTCAGCTCTCTCGCTAACAGCCGGAACACCAGCGACTTGGTCATTTCTTTCGTAGTCAGGCCGCGTACAATAACAGCTAGCGACTGCGTGCCGGTATTGCCGGTCATTCCGGCAATCATGGGCATGAAGAAGGCTAGCGCCACAACCTGTGCCAGCGTCTCTTCAAATCGGGAAATGATCGTTCCCGAGATCAGACCGATGAATAAGAGCAGGACCAGCCACGGTAATCTTCGAAAGGCGGCAACGGTTGCTTTGGTGTTGAAGTCAATGGATTTGCCCCCGGTGGCGTTCATTTTCCGAATGTCCTCATCGGCTTCCTTGATGACGACATCGAGAATATCGTCAACCGTAATGATGCCTACAAGTTTGTTATCCTGTTCAACGACGGGGATGGCGACCAAATCGTATTTTTGGATTATCTGCGCGACTTCCTCCTGATCGGCATCCACAGGTACGGACAGTACCCGGCTGTGCATGATATCCACCATATATTCATCCGGTTCGGCCAAGATAAGACCGCGGTAGGACACCACACCCATTAGCTTCTTGTCTTGGTCAATGACGTACAGATAGTTGATCGTTTCGGAAATGGAGACGTAGGTTTTCAGCTTCTGGACGACCTCTGATACGGTGTAATGCTGGGGAATCCACACATAACGATTGGTCATGATTCGTCCCGCAGTTTCCGGCGGGTATTTCATCAGGTTCAGGACAAATTGGGATTCCTCGTCCCGCATTCCCTTGAGGAATTCGTCTTTCTGCTCAGGCGAGAGCTCATCAAGCAGAATGGCGAGGTCATCGTTATCCATCAAGTCCAGGATGATGGCTGTTTTTTCTTTGCCCAGCTTGCCCAAAACTTCGATCTGCTGGTCATGCTCCATTTCCTGAACCATATCGGCCAGCTGTTCCTCGTTCAGAAACTGCAGAAATCGGGTTTGGTCCGTATCACTGAGGTGGCTATGTATTCTGGCCAGGTCATAAGGAAGAAATTCATCGATCATTCGCTGAAAGTCATTGGGTGTTTTTGCTTTCAGACTCTCTATAATGTCCGGCATCCATTGCTCTAGTGTCCGGGTATTCACGCCGACAATCCTCCTATCTGATTCCTTTATATGATAACGAAATGATTACATATTATAGGGTTCACCATAACGACTTATTATTAAACAATCCGAGTGGATGAAAATAAGGGTGATGGACGAGAAAAAAGAGACCGCAGCATGAGTTGCAAACGGTTGCAATATCACATAAGATATAGGCGCACAAATCTAAGAGTAGGGGTGAGTATATGAAATACAGACGTCTTGGAAATACCGATCTGARAGTATCGGTAGTCGGTGTGGGAACCTGGCAGTTTGGCGGTGATTGGGGGAAGGATTTCAACCAAAAGGAAGTCGACGCCATCTTAACGCATGCGAAGGAGCTCGGCGTTAATCTGTTGGATACAGCCGAATGTTATGGTCCTCATCATATGTCTGAGAATTTCATCGGTGATTTCTTGTCGCGCGACCGCCGCGAGGATTGGGTCATTGCCTCGAAGTTTGGTCATCGATGGCATGAGCAATGGGAGAACGCTTGGGATGCGAAGCAGATCCGAATTCAGCTGGAAGAGTCACTTAAAGCGCTCCGTACCGATTACATCGACCTGTATCAATTCCATTCCGGCTCGGATGAAGTGTTCAACAATGATGACATGTGGACGATGCTGGACAAGCAGGTTCAGGCGGGAACGATCCGCAATCTGGGCATATCCATCGGAAGCAACAGAAATATCTATCAAACCGATAAGGCTGCGGAGGTGAATGCCAAAGCCATTCAGGTCGTGTATAACCGTCTGGACCCAGCTCCGGAGGAAGAGGTCTTCCCTTCATGTTTGAAGCAGGATCTTGGCGTGTTGGCGCGAGTTCCGCTTGCGAGCGGGTACTTAAGCGGAAAGTACAAGCCGGGAACGGTGTTCAGCGACAATGTGCGCAAGAATCGTGACCAGGACGAGATCAATGCCAAGCTGAAGCTTGTGGAAGAGATCAAGCAGAACGAAGTGCCGGAGGGCGTGAATATGGCCGAGTGGGCCTTGGCCTGGTGCTTAAAGCATCCGGCTGTCAGCTGTGTCATTCCCGGCTGCAAGAGCGTGGAGCAGGTGGAGACGAACGCAAGAGCCGTGGAGCTGGATTTGGTCCAAGACGACCATCCGGGAGCGTGGAAACCTTAGTACAGCCAGACTCGAGTGCGAATTGGGCGATGATACAAGAAAAAGCACCTGTGAAGGTGCTTTTTCTTGTATCATACACATCCTGCCTGCCAAACCGGCTACCATCCGCTTCGCAGGATGGAATCGAAATTTAGAGATGACTCTTAGAAGCACGGGATGGTTCAATGACATGATCCGCGGGCTTCATGAACGTTTCAATCAGGCTGGTAAAGCTGTCCCCGCCACGGCCATTGGCAACCCCCCGTTTAAAGATCTCCAGCACCGCTTCAGGCAGTGAAGCGTCAATCCCAGCGTCATGTGTAGTATGGACGATATGTTCAACGCTGGCAGCGCCCATGGCGAGCCGGTCCACGTCCCCCGGATATTCTCCTGCATCGATGCGCGGCGTATAGAACTCAATGAATTGCGGCAGCGATGCCATCGTGCTGATCGCATGAGGCTTCAATTGCTCTGCTGTGATGCCGTTAGCCTTGCCTACTGCAACAGCGTGCAAATAACTGAGCATCCCCGTCCAGAACATATCCATTCCGATCTGATAATATAGTGCGGCGAGCCCAGGATCTTCACCCCGATAATCCGTACTCGTCAGCACTTCAAGCAACTCCTTTTGGGACTCGAAGACATCCAAGGGGCCGCTGTAAAAGGTGAACGACTCCGGCTTTCCGATTCCCGACGGTGGGACCTGCACACCGCCTGTGAGATGCGAAGCGCCATGTCCGGCCAGCCATTTGGCTGCTTCCCGGGCTTTCTCCGGGGTGTCCGAGCTTAGATTAACGAATACCTTGCCGGCGAGGCTGTCTGAGTCCTTTTCAAGAATAGCGTACATCGCATGGTAATCCGTAAGACTGAGAATGACTACCTCGCTTGCATTCAAGGCTTCCTTAATTGTGGACGCTCTGATTGCTCCCTGATCAACAAGCTCATTGGCTTTACTGGCTGTGCGATTCCACAATGTGACCTCGTAACCGTGATTCAGTAACGTGCGTGCCATGGCTTGACCCATCGGTCCCAGGCCTATGATCGTCACGGATGATTGACTTTGCGTAGTGTTTTTCATTTTGAATTATAGCTCCTCTCAATAAGTCTAACCCTATGCTAAACGATGACACTGGTGTCAAAGTCAACAGCTGAAGTTTGGCTAATGATTCTGTGATTTTGCTGAGCGAATATTTCAGTGTAATAGACTCATTGCACGGGACTTTGTTATAGTTAACTTAACGGGATTTTTTGGGGAGGAACCAGATGAAACCTATTAATAAACTTAGCGTTCAAGATGATTTTGTTGGATTTTACTTGCTGAAGGAATTAAATATGAGACAGACCAACGGCACGCCGCCGAAAGATTATTTTGACATCATTCTCTCGGATGCGAGCGGCCAGATCTCGGCCAAGTACTGGGATGTAACCATACAGGATAAAGAAACGTTCCTGCCGATGCAATTAGTCAAAATCCGGGGAACCGTGCTGAGCTACCGGGATCAGCCTCAAGTCAAAATCAGCCGAATCCGTAAAGCAACGGATGAGGACGGCGTTTCCTTAACCGATTTTGTGAGGGCTGCGCCAATCCGTCCCGTGGATCTGTTACATACGATCAAACTTACGATGAATGAGATTACGGAGCCGCAGGTACGAAGCATTGTGCAGTATTGTGTGTCGAAGGTGGAAGAGAAGCTGATGCATTATCCGGCTGCCAAAACCTATCATCATGCCTATTTTGCCGGACTTGCCTATCATATTGTCCGCATGCTGGAGATTGGCGATTTCATCTGCAAGCAGCGGCCGTTTCTGAATCCGGACTTGATTAGGGCGGGCATTATCCTTCATGATATCGCAAAGCCGGAAGAGATGATCGCTCAGATGGGCATTGTTACGGACTACAGCAATCAGGGAAAATTGATCGGACATATCGCGCTGGCATCCAATTGGATCGTTGAAGCGGCCATACAGAACGACATCGCGCTGGATTCCGAAGTGGTACTGGGACTACAGCATCTCGTACTTTCCCACCATAACCTGGGAGAGTGGGGGAGCCCGGTTCAGCCGCAGACGGCTGAAGCCGTCGCGCTGCATCATATCGATCTGTTGGATGCCAAGCTGCAGATGGTAGAGGATGCCCTGGATACGACACTTGAAACGGAGCCGTGGACACCGATGATCCGCGGACTCGACAATAAGGCGATTTATCGACTGAAGGTATAAGGATTGCTTGAATACGAGTAAGAAAAGAGAGTGCCTTTTATAAAATGAGTGAGGCATCCTTCGATCCATTGGATCATGGAGGATGCCTCTTTGTTATGCTTGGAAAAGTTTAAGGTTCTTGGCTCGATATCGGTATGGTAAAGCGCACCGTTGCCCCGCGAGGCGGGGTGTTCTCGGCAGAAATATGCCCTCCATGATGCTGAATGAGAAGTTTGGCGATATACAGCCCCAGACCGGAATGCCCTTTTTGTCTGGAGGCATGATGATCCCCTTGATAAAACTGCTTAAATACCTGCTGCAGATCCTGCTGCTGCCCAAAGCCTGCTCCGTTATCCGTAACAGCCATCATCACCTGCTCCTCGATGATTTCGATCCGCCATAGAATCTGTCCGGCTTCAGGCGTATATCGAATGCTGTTCGAAACGAGATTATCCAGTACCTGCATGATGCGATAGGGATCCAAGAGGACGGGCTT
This sequence comes from Paenibacillus sp. Dod16, assembly GCF_049893405.1. NCBI lineage: Bacteria > Bacillati > Bacillota > Bacilli > Caryophanales > Paenibacillaceae > Paenibacillus > Paenibacillus sp. Dod16. The sequence goes on along the minus strand of NZ_JBNDYG010000003.1, from coordinate 340,872 downwards.
CTTGTTCAATCGATTATCGTTGATCTCTGTATGGAAGATTATGTTCTGATTGCCGCATAAAGCGGCATATTCCATGGTTTTATCTTCTGCCAGCTCTTCAAGATCCACGGGAAGCGGCTGAAGCCGAAAAGAGACCTTCTCAATTTCTGCGATGGTGTTCATATCCTGAAGGAGTTTCGAAGCACGTGTCGTGTTGCGTTTGATGACTTGCAGGTATTGCGATCGTTTGGCTTCGTAAGACTCCCCGTTCATCTGCTCCAAGCCCTCAACATGTCCTTGAATAATCGTAAGCGGTGTCCGAAGGTCGTGAGCGAGAGCTGCAAACATGGTGCTTCTATCCTGCTCCAATCTCCATTCCCGCTCGATGGATTGCTCCAACTCTTGGCGCATGTCCTCAAAAGCATGTGTAAGCCGGTTAACTTCCGTTATTGACGATGTCCCTGTCATCGAAAAGTGTAAATTTCGCTCTTTAATCTGCTCGGCTCCTTGCAGAAGCTGCTGCAGCGGAGTGCTGATCTGTCGGCTGAATCGCCTTCCGAATATTAGCGTGAACAAGATGATGTACAGAAAAGGCGTCAGAACAAAGATGAGGGACCCGATGGTTACCAAGGGATTCAGCGCCGGATTGGATGCCGTCACCTTCAGGTTATATCCAAGCAGAAGAGCCCCTGCAAGATTTCCGTCACTGGAGACAACCGGAGTGTATTTCACGACTTGATTCATGCTTCTATGCGTCTGGTTCAAGCGTGCCAGTATTTTCTGCCGGCTAAGTGATTCGTTGAGAGGAAGATCACCATATAGGGGTTCGCCAGTAAGGGACACTACCAGGTAGGACATGCCCTGCGAGGGGATCACCTTTTCCAGATCGGCTTGTCCCTGCTTGCTCATGACAGAATCGCCCCGGGCTTCGGCGTACTCCGAAATTACAGGGATTTGAGCTTCATAATGATTGGCCGGGAACGCGATGTCATGGTTGAACAAGTATCCAAGCAGCATCGCGAGCAGTCCCCAGGTTACAAGCGTAGCCAGCAAGCTGCAGGCCAGGATCGAGGCGAAATGGCGGGCGAACGTGTTTTTGATGGAACGCTGTTTCATCATTTGGGATCCCACTTGTAGCCAATGCCCCATACGGTTTGAATATAGCTGCGGTCCTGTGCGTGGGCGGCCAGCTTGGCCCGTATTTTCTTAATATGCTCGGTGATGGTAGAGTCGTCCCCTTCAGCGTCAAATCCCCATAACTTCTCATAAATCTGCTCTCTGGAAAAGACCTGCCCCTGATGCATCGCCAACAGTTCTAAGATCTGATACTCCTTATTCGTAAGAGCGAGGTTGTGCCCGTTGCAGGTAACGGCATGTCCCTTGCAATCGATCGTCAGGGCTGGGAAGCGCAGGAAACCCTGTTCTTTGTGGGTGCGGATTCTCTGTTCTCGCCGCAGATGGGCATGGATACGGGCTTTTAATTCAGCAAGGCTAAAGGGCTTGAGCAAATAATCGTCCCCGCCGGCAGCCAGCCCTCGAATTCGGTCCACTTCACTTTGGCATGCACTCAAGAACACAATGGGACACTGCGTCCTTTCCCTAAGCTGCTCGCATACCTCAATGCCGTTCATATCAGGCATCATTACATCGAGTATGATCAGGGACGGCTGCTGTTTGCTCTGGATTAACGCCTCCTGTCCACTTCCGGCAGTTAGTACCTGATAGCCTTCAAGCTCCAGGGCATCTTGTATAAAAGAGATGATTTCTTCTTCATCATCGACTAATAGGATCGTTTCGTTTGCCATATCTATTACATCCTCCGAGAACTAGCTATTTATAAAGATCTATCTAGTTAGTGTACACCGCATTTCTAAAGAATGAATAAAGAAAGTCCGATTACTTGAAGTTTATAATTGCCCAACCTTCAACGGAGCAGGCGGAAATCGTTCTGGAGAAGCGATAGCGGTCGCCTGAAAGCCTTCCAAAGGAAAGCTGGCATCGGAAGCAAACACAGCATCCGGATTTCAACCATTCTTAATGGATAGATAGAAATTTGGGGGCAACAGCGATCGGAAGAATGATCCGCATGCGCAGTGATGCCTAAGCTACTATGTACTTACAGTTCAATATAAGTTTCTTTATCCTTTCTTTATGATTGTACCTTAACCTGAAGGCACATTGATAAGGAGGTACGATGATGGCAACGAATTTACAGCCAAGAATAAGGCTCATTGACAGCTTGAGGGGATTTGCACTATTAGGCATTTTTTTGGTGAACATTACGTTTTTTACGACATCGCTGCAAACCATTYCGTTCGGGGTTGAATTATGGTCAGGCTGGTACAATGAAGTCCTGATGCTGCTGCGCGGAATTGTAATTGACGGCAAATTCATATTGATATTCTCTTTCCTGTTTGGTTTTGGCATGGTGATGTTACAGGAGAGCAGTCAGGCAAAAGGACGAAGCTTTAATCGCATCTATACTCGAAGGTTGACGGCTTTGCTTCTAGTCGGTCTGATCCATGGAATTCTGATTTGGTACGGAGACGTTCTGACCCACTATGCACTCATGGGTTTTCTGCTGATGCTGTTTCAACGCTGCAAGCCAAGAACGCTGCTGGTCTGGTCGCTATCCCTGCTGCTGCTCGTTCCTGTTCTGCTGACGGGAGCAAGTCTGCTGAGCTCTTCGGCTGGACAGGTCTTTGAGCCGTTTAGCCAAGCGGATGCGCATCAGATAGGTGTTTATTTCCAGGAGCGGGATGCAGCCATATACGGAGAGGGGACGATGGTCCAGATCATCGCTCAGCGGCTGAATGATTACATCGGCTCCATCTTGAATATGGTGGTCTTCTACCCCCAAGTATTAGGGATGTTCCTGATGGGTGCCTACTTCTGCAAGCGTCGTATTTTGCATGAGGTCCAGAAGAACCGGAAAGGGATCATCCGTCTGGTGGTCATTGGAGGTAGTTTGGGTCTTGTTCTTCAACTTGTGATGTCGCTAGCGGATGGACTACCATCCTGGTGCGAGGCGGTAGTTTTATTCGTTGGAGGACCATTCTTGGCACTGGGCTATATCGGTGCGTTTGCACTTTTATACCAGAATAAAACGTGGCAGAAGGTGCTGGATTTATTTTCTTATCCCGGAAAAATGGCCTTCACCAACTATTTGCTTCAATCGATCCTTTGCGGATTGATCTTTTACAGCTACGGATTGGGGTGGTATGGGAAGATCGAACCGATCTGGCAGATGGTGATAGTTGTCGTCATTTTTGCTCTGCAAACAGCCTTAAGCAGGGTCTGGTTGAAGCGGCTTCCKATGGGACCATTCGAATATATCTGGCGCCTGTTTACGTATTGGGGAAATCCGGTGAAACAACAGGGGCAGAAGGCCGCAATGCATGCTGAATAATCTAGGTTAGAGCCTCGCATAAAGTGTATTTTCATAAAAATTTCACTAAGCGCTCGTCCCTTATGGGGCGAGTTTTTTTATAAGAAAACCGAACAAAAATATCGGGCGGCATGATACCGATTAAAGATGCATTATCAATTTTTAAGATATGTTGTACGGCTCTAAGGTGCTTGCGTTATGATGCTAGGTATAATAATTCGAGGTGAGAGGAGATGAGGGGCAAGAGCAGCATAAAGCAAGGCAAATCTGATGAATCTGTGAGTGGGAGGGATTGGATGATGTTCTTTAAACGCTGGCTAACGATCGTGCTTGTTATCGCATTGTCAGCAGGTGGGCTTTCGAAGACGAGAGGTGAGGCTTGGGCAGATCAAGCGGATACGCAAGGCAGCAATCTGCTGCTGAATTCGGACTTTGAAGCCGTGACCACGAAGGCTTCTTGGCTGGACCAGGTGGCTCCCGAGCATGTCAGTGAATGGAAGGCGGCAGGAAATCCGGTGTTTGCGGTCGATGACTCCGTCTATTATAGTGGGGCCCGTTCTGTCTCCATTACCGGTACTGTGTCTGGAACCGACCGGGGAGCGATAACACTCCCTGCGGCAGGCATTGAAGCGGGTAAGAGTTATATGCTCACCGGCATGTATAAACTGGAAAACGTTTCGGATCAGGTGCTGGTCCGCTTCCAGTACAAGAGAAGCGGTACCAGCAGCATTAGCTATGCGTTTCAAGGTGAAAGGGGGACCAAGGATTGGACCTACTTCAGCCATGTCGTTCATGTGGCTGCGGACATGGATGCCAATCCTCAGGGAAAGGTGGAGGCCTTTCTGGAGAAATCGGCGGGTACGGTCTGGTTCGACCAGCTCTCCATGCGGGAGTATGTCCCGCTGCGGGATATTACACTCGACCGGCAGACCATCAGCCTGCAACCGGGAGAGACCGGGCGTTTCCAGGCAGCCTATGAGCCGGAGAATACTTCAGATACGTTCCTGGAATGGGCTTCATCTAACACGGTCGTAGCTTCGGTGTATCAAAGCGGGGAGGTGGCGGCGCATGCGACCGGTCATGCTGTCATATCTGCTATGTCCCCGCAGAGCGGCATAACAAGACAGGGCGTCGTTACCGTGGGTACGCCGCCTTCGCTTATCGCCGAGTCCTACTTGGGATCCATTAGCGAGAATGGCGTACTAGACGGACAGCTAGCTGCTGCCGACAGCTCGGGAGCTTCGGTTTCATTTGAACTGGCCGCTGCACCACGCAATGGTACGGTATCGGTCCTGCCTGATGGTTCGTTCCGGTATTATCCGAACCGTGGTTACGCGGGTGCCGATTCGTTCATTTTCTTGGCTTATGGAGCGGATGGGGGACCTGCAGCCGCCGCGGCGAAGATTGAGGTACTTCCTCTGGATTCGCCTCCGCTCTTGGATTTGACGTGGTATTCGACCGAAAAAAACACTCCGCTAACCGGACAACTGGGCCGCCTGTTGTCGGAAGAACAGGTGGAATGGACACTCAGCACGTCTCCCCGCGGTGAAATGAGTCTGGCTTCGGACGGCTCCTTTACTTATACGCCTGCCCCCAATGAAGTCGGCTACGATACGTTTGAAGTTACGGCGACGACAGCATCCGGAAAATCGGCGACCGGGAAGACACGTATTTTTGTGGTACCGGATGAAGAGGATCTATTGGATCAATTGACCTCCATCGGTAATGAAGGCATACATCCCCGCGTGTTTGCGGATGCCGGTGATTTTGCTTCCATCCGTGAACTCATCGGGCAGGATGAATATGTGACAAAGTGGTTTGATCAGTTGAAGCGGGAGGCGGATCGGCTGCTGGATACGGAGCCGTACGGATATCTTGCGAATGGAGGCAGCAACAGCAATGTTCGGGATTTGCTGATTCGAACATCGATGATGTATCAGCTGACCGGGGATGAAGCCTATGCTCGGCGGGCAATCGAGGAGTTGAAGGCTGCCGCGGCATATCCCGACTGGGGAGGACGTTATAACAATATGCTCTCCTTGACGTATATGACGCTTGGATTTTCGCTCGCATACGACTGGCTGTATGATGCCATGACTGAACAGCAGCGGAACATGGTACGGGAGGCGGTCATGAAGCATGCGTTCAGCCACGCGCTCTCCTGGTATCGCGGCGAATTCACCCATAACGGGGAGTATAACAACATCAACTTGGTGGATAATGGCAGCTTTTCCGTTGCGGCGCTAGCCATGCTGGGCGATGAAGAGAAGGTGACGCAAGCCGGGCTTGAAATTCTGCGCGGGTCTTATCGCAAGCTGCAGAATACGCTCCGTTTCTTTACGGAGGACGGATCGTGGCCGGAGGGGCCGCATTATTGGCAGTACGGGACGGAGTTTCTATTTTTCAAGATGGCTGCCATGCACCGTACGCTTGGAACCGATTACGGGTTGGCCGAGCTTGAGGGGGTGAAGGAATCCGGCGAGTATCCGCTGCATTTATGGGGGCCGGGAGGATTCTTTAATTTTTACGATTCGGCGACACCGAATGTGCATCCCCAGACCCTTTGGATGGCAGATTTCTACGATCAGCCGCACATCGCCTGGTATGCAGGCGAACTGACCCGTCGTAAAGGGGCTTTTTCTCCTTACTACCTGCTGTTTTACCGTCCGGGGATGTTTGATGAGTTGCCCCCTTCACTGGACCGTACATTCACAGGTATCGAATCGATATCCATGCGTAGCGGATGGACGAACTTGAACGATACCTTCGCTTCGGTGAAAGGTTTTAACGATACATTGCTGAGCCATATCGATATGGACGCAGGCACATTTGTGTTCGATGCGCTGGGTGAGCGGTGGGCGACGGATTTAGGGATGGAAAACTATAACCTGCCCGGCTTCTGGGACTATGCCGGCGGACAACGCTGGACCTATTACCGTAAGGGTGCACAGGGACAAAACGTGATGATAATGAACCCGGAATCGAATCCCGTCTTCATGCAGGATTACGATGCGCGAGCACCGCTTGTAAGAAGTGCTTCCAAGCCGCGGGGCGCTTTCGGCATTATCGACCTAACTGAGCGGTATCCGAAAGATGCATTATCCTACAGGCGTGGATTAATGCTGACCGGCGATCGCCAGCAGTTGATCGTGCAGGATGAGTTTGACTTAAAATCGTCATCCGAGCTCTATTGGTTCATGCACACGGAAGCGGATATTGAAGTGCTCGGGAGTGGCCAAGAAGCCGTGCTGACGCAGAAGGACAAAAAACTGTACGTCAAAATGCTGGATGCTCCCGAAGGGGCGGCATTCTCCGAGATGATGGCCCAGCCGCTGGAAGGGACGCCGAATCCTTCGGGTCAAACTGTAAATCACGGCATACGCAAGCTGGTTGTTCATATGGCCGGCGCGAACCGGGGCCGACTGTCGCTGTGGATGGTCCCTTTGACCGAAGAGGCTCCGCTTCCGGAAGAAGCGCCGGAATTCCGCAGTCTTGACGATTGGTCGATTCCGGACGGTCCCATGCAGGAACGGGACCGGCTGCCTGAAGTGAATTCCATCCTGGTGGACGGCTCCGCTCTGGCCGGGTTTGATCCGCAGCGAACTTACTACGAATGGACGGTTCCGTACGATCAGCGCTCGAAGGTTCCGGAGATAGGGGTTGTTTCCGATTTTGACGCTGCTGTCATACATGCCGAGGGTATCCCCGGCAAGACGTATATCGATGTGACCGATCCGTCCAATCCGGGTGTTCACAATCGGTATACCGTTGCTTTGGTACCTGGGCCGTTGATTGGGGATCCCCCTCCTGGTCACCGTTTGCCGATTCAGGAGGTCACAGCCAGCGCTTCTCCGCAGGCTAGCTACGGATATACCCCGGACAAGACGATCGACGGAGATTACGAGACGCGCTGGACATCGGAAGGATCGCATTGGATTCAATACGATCTCGGCGAGAACCGGAAGGTGGGCGCGGTTTCGATCGCTTTTTTCAGCGGTGAAACACGCAGATCCTATTTTACCGTGACGGCATCCACTGACGGGGTCCACTGGAACACGGTTTACCCGGACGGACTCAGCTCAGGAACGACCGCCCAACCGGAAGTATTCCAATTTCCCGAGGTAACGGCGAGATTTATCCGCATCAACGGATCGGGCAATACGTCGAACCAATGGAATAATTACACGGAGGTCGGCATCTTTCGTCCGATGAACGGAAACGGATGGGGCAGGGGACAATGATGGCAGAGCCTCGTTCTGCCATTTATCAACATAAGGTTAAAGGGGCCAATTCATGATAGAAGGAGTAGTTCATATATGATCGGGTACAACGATTCCCAAGAAAAGATTCGGTTAGCCTTTGTCGGTCTCGGCAAACGCGGAAAGGATCTGCTGAGGCTGCTGAGTGATATGCCGGATGTGGAGATTACGGCGATTTCGGATCTATACGAGGATCGCCTTCAAGAGGCTGCACGGCAGGTTGCTGAAACTGGAAGTCCTGTCCCTGCTTCCTCTACGGATTATCGGGAAGTGATTGCACGTAGGGATGTAACGGCTGTTATCATCGCTTCATCCTGGACCAGCCACAGCGAGATCGCCGTGTCCGCGATGAGGGCGGGAAAGCCCGTGGCATCGGAGGTGGGAGGCGCTGCTTCCCTCGAGGAATGCTGGCAGCTGGTTCGCACCTATGAGGAGACCGGTACGCCCTGCATGCTGCTGGAAAACTGCTGTTATGGCCGGGAAGAAATGGCGCTGCTGAGGATGGTAAGAGAAGGGATTTTCGGGGAACTGCTTCACTGTCAGGGGGCTTATCAGCATGACCTCCGGGAAGAAGTAGCGATGGGGGTGGAAAACCGCCATTACCGCGTCCACAATTATTTGCACCGCAACGGCGATGTGTACCCGACCCACGGTCTGGGGCCAGCAGCCAAAATGCTGAACATCAACCGGGGCAACCGTCTTACCAAGCTTTCCTCCATGTCCACCAAGACGCGCGGAATAACAGAGTGGGCTCGCAGAAACCTGGGTGCCGAGCACCCGGCTACGCTTACGGATATGGCTCTCGGTGATATTGTTACCACCATGATTCAGTGCGCCAACGGTGAATCGATTCTGTTGACGCACGATACATCCCTGCCCCGTCCATATTCCCGCGGGGGACGCATACAGGGAACGAAGGGCATTTGGATGGAGGACGGCGCCGTTATTCATATCGAGGATCGAAGCCCGGCCCATGCATGGGAGCCGTTCGAATCCTATTTCCACGAGTACGAGCATCCGGTGTGGGCGAATTATTTGAAAGACGGCGTACGGGGAGGGCATGGCGGCATGGACTATCTATGCTTGCGCGCTTTTGTCGAGAGTGTGCTCAAGAAAACGGAAATGCCGATCGATGTGTACGACATGGCCGCCTGGATGGCGGTGACCGCGCTATCCGAGCAGTCGATTGAACTTGGAGGCACATTGCTTCCGTTCCCCGATTTCACGAACGGGAAATGGATGAACAGACCTCAGGGCAACTCCACAGCTTATGCACTTTAAGTAAGGGAAAGATCTATGTGTGTATGGAGATTGTGAACACCTGCAAAAAGCAGAAATTAATGTTTCTTCACTGCATCAAAGCACCCAAGCTTTAAATAAAACTCTTGCAATTTTAATTCGGAGTGTAATACAATGCTTCTTAATTAACCAACACGATATGTTATAACAAGCGATGATGGAAAGAGTAAGCGAAAGAACGTTCCTGACAGGAAAGGGCAGCCACCGACTGAGAGCGCCCGGGCGAAGGTTCTCCGCTGAAGTTCATTCCGGAGCTGGTATGCTGATAATCTGCATGTTGCGTGCAGAGGGTAGGTTTACCCGTAACCCTTGCGTTAAGAGGTTCAAGTGAGATGTGTTTGCTTTTTTTCGGCATATCTAATAAGGGTGGTACCACGACTCCTCGTCCCTTTCCGGGCGGGGGGTCTTTTTGTTTTTATAAACCAGAAATAAAAGGTGAGGGAGAGATTTCAGATGAGTCAAGGACGTTTGGAACAATTAAGATCAGAGCTGGATTCCGTTAATCTTCAACTGCTGGAGCTGTTGTCGGAGCGGGCACGAATCGCCCAGGAGATCGGTCAGGAGAAGCAAAAGCAGGGAGTTCCTGATTTTGATCCGGTACGCGAGAAAAAAATGTTGGATACTCTGGTGGAGCATAACCAAGGTCCTTTCGATAATGAAACGGTGCGTCATTTATTTAAACAGATTTTCCAGGCATCCTTGAAGCTGCAGCAAGTCGATCACAAGAAGCATTTGCTGGTGAGCCGGAAGAAGAAGCAGGAAGACACGCTGATTCAGCTGGGCAATACGGTGATCGGCGGCGGTACGCCGGTAATGATCGCAGGGCCATGCTCCGTTGAGAGTTATGAGCAAGTACGCCAGGTTGCGGCTGCCCTTAAGGAAGCGGGCATAACCGTCATGCGCGGCGGCGCGTTCAAACCGAGAACATCGCCTTACGATTTTCAGGGCTTGGGCATTGAGGGCCTGAAAATTCTGAAGGAAGTGGCGTCCGAGTTCGGCCTGAAGACGATCAGCGAAATCGTGGACCCTGCGCATATCGAGCTTGCGTGCGAATACATTGACGTCATTCAGATCGGTGCGCGGAACATGCAGAACTTTGAGCTGTTAAAAGCGGCAGGGGATGTTCAGACGCCGGTGCTGTTGAAACGCGGACTTGCGGCTACGATCGATGAGTTCGTGCACGCTGCGGAATACATCGTGTCCCGCGGCAATACGCAAGTGATGCTGATTGAACGCGGCATACGGACATACGAGAAGGCGACGAGAAACACCCTGGACATCTCGGCGGTGCCGATTCTGAAACAGGAAACGCATCTTCCGGTGCTGGTGGACGTGACCCATTCCACAGGCCGCAAGGACATCCTGGCCCCTTGTGCCAGAGCGGCTCTCGCTGCAGGAGCTGACGGCGTGATGGTAGAGGTTCATCCCGATCCGGCTACGGCGTTGTCCGATGCGGCGCAGCAGCTGAATATTCCGGAATTCCATGATTTTCTGGCGAATGTGAAGAAGTCCGGATTGCTGTAAAAAATGCACTCTTTCGCTTCTGGAAGATAAAGGGTTGACAAAGCGCTTCTCATTCCTTAAGATAATTATCAAAATTCATATCGAAATGTTTTGATTAGAAATAGTAAAAGCGAAATGACTTTTCAGAGAGCCGTTGGAAGGTGTGAAACGGTAATGTCGTTCCCTTTGAACTCGTCTATGAACAGCTGCCTGATCATGTAGGGTTAGCCGGAGTTCCACCGTTATAGGGATAGATGGTGATGGCCATCGAAGAAGATCATTTTGCATAAAATGAATTAGAGTGGTACCGCGGGTTCAMCCCCGCCTCTATACGTAGAGGCGGGGTTTTTTTGTTGGTTAAATTCCGGGTTTAACCAACCCCGCTTGATATAAATGAATGAAAATGAACGATCGATGATCGAGGAGGAATATCAAATGGAACGCAATATTATCGTATTGGACACAACCTTGCGCGACGGAGAGCAGGTTCCGGGCGCCAAACTGAACGTACAGCAAAAAATTGAGTTTGCGCAGCAGCTAAAGCGGCTGAACGTCGATATTATCGAGGCTGGTTTTCCCGCGTCTTCGACAGGGGATTTTCAAGCGGTTCAGGAAATCGCCCGAACCGTAGGTGATAGCGTCTCCATTACTGCGCTTGCTCGCGCGGTGAAGGGCGATATCGATGCCGTATATGAGAGCATTAAGCTTGCGCAAAATCCGCTGATTCATATCGTGCTTGGCACCTCGAACATTCATGTGGAGAAGAAATTCAATCGCTCCAAGGATGCGGTGCTCCAGATGGGCGTTGATGCGGTGAAATATGCCAAAACACTGCTGCCTCATGTCCAGTATTCGACGGAGGATGCATCCAGGTCCGATTTTGAATATCTGTGGACAACGATCGAAGCCGTCGTGAAGGCCGGAGCAACGATGATAAACGTGCCGGATACGGTCGGTTATGCCGTACCGGATGAGTTCGGCGAATTGATTCGCAAAATCAATGAACGCCTGAAGAATCTGAACGACCAGGTTATTCTCAGCGTTCACTGTCATAACGATCTCGGGCTAGCTACGGCGAACACGCTCAGCGCAGTGAGAAATGGTGCCCAGAAAGTAGAATGCACGATCAATGGTTTAGGGGAGCGCGCAGGCAATACATCGCTGGAAGAAGTGGTCATGGGACTGAAGGTACGGGAGAATCACTTTAAGGCCTCCACCAACATCCGGCTCAAGGAGCTGATTAGAACCTCCCGGCTGCTGACGCATTTGACGGGCCTGGATGTGCAGGTGAACAAGGCGATTACGGGTGAGAATGCATTCGCGCACTCATCCGGCATTCACCAGGACGGCCTGCTGAAGGATAAACAGGTTTATGAGATTATGTCGCCGGAGGAAGTCGGCGCCGACAGCATGGAGCTGATCCTGACGGCGCGGTCCGGAAGGCATGCGTTCAAGAATGCGGTGGAGAAGCTTGGCTTCGAGACAGGCGAAGGCGAAGATTTTGAAGCGCTGTTCGCGAAATTCCTGCAGTTGGCCGATGCCAAGAAGGAAGTATATGACCATGACGTTTTTTATCTGGTGACCCAACACCGTACCCATGAAGAAGTCAGCAGTCATCTGTATGAGCTGGATTCGTTCCAGGTCGTGACCAATGATCTGTATCCGACGGCAACGGTGAAGCTGAGAAAAGGCAGCGAGACGTTCAGGGACAGCATGGTGGGGGATGGCCCGATCGATGCGCTGTACAGCGCCATGAAAGCGTTGGTCGGTTTGGACGTACAGTTGAAGGATTACAAAATCAACAGTCTGTCCAGGGGAAAAGAAGCCATCGGCCGGGTAAACATTCGAATCGAATACCAAGGCAAAACCTATTCCGGGCGCGCGATGGATACGGATATCATTAAGGCAAGCGCGTTGGCTTTTCTTAACGGGATTAACGCGGTATTGCTTGATGCCGGCCAGGATGTGCGGCTGCAAGCGCCGGTGGATGCACGATAATTCATGGTATGAGACGGTTGCGTTCACCAGAGGCCAAGCCATAACGGTAACGTAAAGCTGGTGCGGAGGGTGGATACCCCACGTCTACTTCTAATGTAGAGGTGGGGTATGCGGCCGCCCGTAACCGATGGATTTTAAAAGCATACTTATTGACCGTTCGTTACAAAATATATATAATGAGCTGGAAACTATAGGAGAGAGGAGCCGATCATGGTGCGAAGATTACGGTGGAATACGTCCTTGCAGCGGAATGGCATGTTCTTTCATGCCGAGATGTAGAGTGGGCGAGGTGGCTTATTTTTTTGGATGGTTTTGTACTAATCGGTAAAATAGTTGATTGTATGCGAAGTGCGTCTTATTCGAGCTTACGGGACTCACGGATCCTATTTTTGTACCGATAATTACAGAAGTGTGGAATAATAAAAGACAGGAGTGGTTTCTTTTGCCTTTATCCATTTATATATTAGGACTTATGATTTTCTCGATGACAACCTCTGAGTTTATGGTAGCAGGCATTATGCCTTCGCTTTCGGCAGAATTCGGCGTTTCGGTTGCAGCCATCGGTTATCTCATTACCGCTTATGCCGCCGGCATGATTATAGGAGGACCGCTGCTGACGGTAGGGCTATTGAAGGTGCCGCGCAAACAGGCCTTTTTGATATTGGCTGCCATTTTTCTTGTCGGTCAGACGCTGGGCGCTGTCGCGACCACATATGAAGTGATGATGGCTGCCAGAGTGATCACGGGTATCTCCTCTGCAGCGGCGTTTGGCGTCTCGCTTGCGATTAGCTTTTCCCTCGTCGGCCCGGAATCGCGTGGAAGGGCGGCGTCGATCGTCCTCGGCGGTTTAATGGTTGCAACGGCGATCGGACTTCCGCTGGCGATGTGGATCGAGCAGCTATTAGGCTGGCGTGCCAGCTTCTGGGCTGTTGTGGTTCTGGTATTGGCATCGGGCCTGGTGGGGCTGTTTACGATCCCATCCTTGCCCAGAACGGAATCGGCCGGCATTCGTGGAGAGTTTGTTGCCTTCAAGAATCGCCATCTATGGGCTGCATATGCCACAAGCATGCTGATTATCGGAGCTACCTTTGCCGCATTCAGTTATTTCTCGCCGATCTTAACCGATCTTACCGGCTTTGGCGCTCAGGCGGTTCCGATCCTGCTTGGCGTTTACGGTGTGGCGACGGTGCTTGGCAACATGGTCACCGGCAGACTGGCGGATCATTATATGATGCAGATCCTCACCATTGGGTTGGTCGCTCTAGCGACGGCTTTAGTGGTATTCGGACTGTTTGTGCACAGCCAGGTGATCGCTATGATTGCGGTTGTGATCGTAGGTTTAGCAGGTGTGCCCATGAACCCGGCCATGGCGACCCGGGTCACCCGGGTTGCCGATACGGGGTCGCTTGTTACGACGGTGCATGGGTCCGTGATCAGCCTTGGCGTTGTCGTTGGATCCTCCATCGGAGGGATGGCGATGGATGCTGGTTTTGGCTTGGCGTCGCCTCTATGGGTTGGGGCGTTCTTGGCTGTTCTCGGTTTGCTGTCCTTACTGCCAGCCGTGCGAGGTAGGGGGAAAGCACAGCCTCTGTCTTCCGATCAATGATGCATTACCTGAAACCACCAGCTCCGAATAAAAGGGAGCTGGTGGTTTCTAATTTTCAGCTGAACTGCTGCGTGATCCCCGCCATAAACTCCTCCTCCGAGGCTTTGCTTCGCAAATCCATCAAGAAATGAGCATCCGTTCCGGATAAATAGCGGAAACGGGAGGATGTATCTGTAGCCGCTTCGTAAATGGTTTCAGCAATTAACTCCGGTGTGGAGACGTTGGTTTCAAAGCTGGCCATTTGTTTTTGCAGCACCGTTTCTGAATAGGCCGCATAAGCATTCAGCGAAGGGTGTGACAGCAGATCCAATGAACGTCCGGTAAAGTCTGTTGCAACGTTTCCGGGCTCTACAACTTTCACCTTAATATTCTGTGCAGCCAGCTCATAGAACAAGGACTCCGAGAACCCTTCGATGGCCCACTTGCTCGCATGATACAAAGACAGAAGAGGAAAGGCAACTCTGCCGCCAACGGATGAAACATTGATGATAGTTCCCTCGCCGTTCATTCTGAAATGGGGGAGTATAGCCTGGGTTGTCTGGAGGACACCAAATACGTTGACATCAAACTGTTTTCTTACCTGTTCATCCGTTGCGGCTTCAAATGCGCCAATGGCTGCGTAGCCTGCATTGTTCAGCAGCACATCGATTTTACCGAATTGCCGAATCCCTTCAGCGATGGATGTTTCGATCGTTTCCTTCCGTACAACATCGAGTCTTGTGACCAGCATACGCTCTCGCTGAATGAATTCCATCTCCTTCTCCGGCGAACGCATGGTTGCGATAACGTTCCATCCTCGCTCCCAAAAATACTGTGCGGTTCCTCTTCCGATTCCTGAGGATGTGCCTGTAATTAAAATGGTCTTCATAGTCTTATTCCCCCTCTATTCTCACTTGCAAGGAGAGTATATAACGAAAGCTGAACAAAGTAAACTTATTTTATTAAATCAGTAAATTAAATATAATTCAAATGGTTATTAAGCACAATGTCTCCTTGAACGGCCAGCATAGGAAAACACATGCGATCAGAAGAAAGTACATGTTAATGCAAGGGAATTGGATGTTATTATGAAAGCGCTTTAGATTTTCAGGTGAGAATTATGGAAGGAAGCGATATGGATGAGAAGAATATGGAGTTTGGTTTTGATGAGTGCGCTAATCGCCGTAACAGCGGTTGGCTGTAATGGTGCCAAGGAAGCGGATGGAGGAACCTCCGGCTCATCAAGCGCTGCCGCTGATGGCAAGCTGTCTTTCACGATGTCCATGGCAACCAGCGGAAACAAACATGCCGAGCGTTCGAAGGATGTAAATGAAGAGAGATGGGTGAAGGAGCTTGAGAAGCTGACCAATACGGATATTGAACTGACGATGCTTCCGCTGAAGGACTTCGACAGCAAAATGACTTTAATGTTTGCCTCCAATGATATTCCTGACGTCGTTCAGAACGTGGGAGGGGCTACAAGCAAGGGAATGTCCGGTTCCGTAGAAGCAGGCGTATTTATGCCGCTTGACGATTTGCTGAAGGAGCATGCTCCGAACTTGATGAAGAGTGTGCCGAAGGAAGCCTGGCAGGAGACAAGCTATGACGGCAAAATTTACGGAATACCGGCATGGCTGTCCAACCCGTCCCGGAGAGGGCTGTATATCCGGACCGATCTGCTGGAGAAGACAGGGCTCCCTGCTCCAAAGACGGTGGATGAATTTCTGGACGTGATGCGTGCGATGAAAAAGGAAGGCGTGGAGTTCCCGTATCAAATGCGGGAGAACTTTAAATATGCGGACACGATTCTGGGAGCGTTCGACGTGCTGCCATCACAGTACGAACACCAGAACGGGGAGGTCGTTCCCAAGTTCTTCGACGTGGACAATATGACGAAGGCGCTCGAGACCTATAAGACCATGTACGATGAAGGTCTGATTCCTAAGGATTTTGCGACCCTGACCTCGAGTGATTATGGCAAAAACATTGAGAGCGGTAAATCCGGCATGTGGTCAGCCAATGCCCAGCTTCTCTCGGGATTCCGCGGTAAGTTGAAAAATGCCGTGCCGGATGCCAAGGTCGATATCATTGCTTCGCCGCGCGGTCCGGAGAACACAGGAGGCCATCTGCTGTATTCAAGCATCAATACATCCTACTATATTAACAGCAAGGTCTCAGAAGAGAAGGCCGTCGGCATTATCAAGTTTTTTGACTGGATGCTGACGCCGGAGGCAGAGACATATTTCTCGTTCGGCATTGAAGGCGAAACGTTCACCCGGGAGAACGGCGCGGTCAAGTTTACGCCTCCATCCACGCCGGAAGCGATGGATGAAGACGGCTTCCGCAGCATGTTCTGGTTCGTCCACGATATGGTATACAACAAGGCAAAGGAAGAGCTTACCGAGGACGGACAGGATATGATCAAGTTCATGGATACGGTGGTCTTCAAGGAAGGTCTGGGGTCGATCCGCTTCTCCCCGGCATTGGACGCTTATTCCAAATATCCGGATACCGCGCCGCAAGGCGATGACGTGGGGCCTAAGCTCGTTCTTGATCATATGATCAAGATGATTTATGGCAGAGAGCCGATCTCGGATTGGCCGAAAGTGATTGAGGAATACAAGAAGAAGGGCGGCCTTGAGATCATTAAGGAAGCCACGGACCGTTACAACGAAGGGAAGGGCATTGTCGTCTCGGAAAACCGGAAATAACCGATTCATGAAGAGAGGGAGATGTTCATATGAGCTTGCATGATATGAGCGGCAAACAAGCCGTATTCTTCGAGCGAATCATGGGGCTGCCGGTCTTCGATACCCATACTCACCTTATCGGTGACCGGCTCGGTGCAAGGGATTTTTGGGAAATCGCCCATTACTTCTGGTTTTACCGAGAGCTCCAAGCTGGAGGATACCCGGATGAAGCGGATAAATTACCGGAGGAGGAGCGAATTGCCGCTTTTCTAAAAGCCTATCGATCAACGAGAAGCACGCTGATGAACTGGGTATTTACCTCCATTATGCGTGAGTTATACGGAGTCACCATCAAGGATGAACATTCGGTGCGGGAAGCCATGGTTCGCGTACGGCACGCATCGACCGAAGAGGGCTGGGCACAGCAAACGGCTGACCGGATGAATATCCGCCGGTTTGTCGTGAATCATCCGGAGCATGCAACGTTTCAAGGCATGCGGGATGATGCTGTACTGATCCCCCGGATTGACGGAGTGCTGGGTCCATGGGTTGACCGCATCGTGCAATCTAATGATCCTGCCAGGACTTTACTTGATGTGGGAGGCGAGATTGACCTGCTGCTTGACGGATTTCGCGAAGCCGGCCTCCCGGGCATCATGACAACGCTGCCGCGGTATGAGTCGAGTTCGCACATCCGTAAGGAGATTGGGCCGGCAAGCGGGCGAGACGACATTCTGATGGAGCTGTTGCACGTCATATGTGGTGCTGCGGATCGGAACGGCCTGCTCGTTCAACTGTTTCTCGGAGTAGAGAGATCATGGTGCGGCACGGCGTTCCCTGCCAATGATACAGAGCGGATTCTTAAGCTGACGGCTTTGTTTGAGTCGTACCGATGTGAATTTGAGCTTGTACTTGCATCGGAGCTGAACAATCTCGATGCCGTGCAGGCGGCCTGGAATTTCCCGAACGTTCATGTCGGCGGCATGTGGTGGTTCAACTTCCGGGCGAGCACCTACCGGGACAGCATGCAGTACCGTCTGGAGGCACTCCCGGCAAGCAAGAACTCGATTATCGTCTCGGATGCCCGATGCATGGAATGGAGTTACGGCAAGATTTTGCTTGTGAAGAAGCTGGCTGCCGAGTTTCTGTGGGAGCGGCTCCTATCTGGCTGGATCGACGAAGAGACGGCGCTGGATACGGCAAACGAATGGTTCTACGCGAGTGCCGTAAAACGCTATGGCATTCGTACGGAGGATCAGTAAGGGTAACGGGTTGACATATCGATAAATCCCGATATAATGATACGTATGAAACCAATCGAAGTTTTTAAAGCGCTGTCCAATGAATCAAGGCTTGAAATATTGCAGTGGCTCAAGGAACCGGAACAACATTTTACACCCCACGAAGGGATTGATATGAGGAAAGTCGGGGTATGCGTAACCCAGGTGACCGAGAAATTGAATATGACGCAGTCCACCGCATCGCAATATTTATCGATTCTGCATCGGGCGGGTTTGATCAAGACGGAGCGGCTTGGGAAATTTACGTATTATAAGCGGGATGAAGAGGCTATCCGAGAAATTGGAGAGTATTTAAAGCAGGAGATTTAGAGCAGGTACTGAATGATTCCTTCAGAAAAAAGGAAATATTCAGTATTGTCTCGCACTACACATCTAGATATTGCGATATGTCTTTTTATTGGTTTAACATATCGACAAATCGTGATATATAAATATTATTAAAGGAGTGGAAATACAATCATGACGGGTGCTTGGAAAATTTACTTTTTGGCAATCGTTAGTTTTTTAGTAGGAACATCGGAGTATATTATATCGGGAGTTTTGGATAAAATTGCGGATTCGTTAGGAATTACGATAACCGCAGCCGGTCAGCTGATCACGATTTTCTCATTGGTCTACGCGATTTTAACCCCCGTTCTTATGGCACTGACCGCTAGAATGGAGAGACGGAAGCTGTTGGTTTATTCATTGGGTATTTTTGTGATCGCAAATCTGCTGTCATTTGCCCTTCCGGGGTATATTCCGTTTGTCATTGCGCGGGTTATTATGGCGGTGGGCGCAGGGATGGTCGTTGTAACAGCACTCGGGATCGCCGCCAAAATCGCGCCTGCGGGCAAACAGGCGAGTTCGATCGCTACGGTTGTCATGGGCTTCACAGCTTCCCTGATTATCGGCGTCCCTCTCGGCCGTGTCGTAGCTGCTGCTTTTGGATGGAAATCAGTGTTCGGTTTCATTGCCATTCTGGGGGTTGTTTCCATGATCGTGCTGTACAAGGCGATTCCCCACACCAAAGGAGATGCTCCCGTACCGCTGCTCCAGCAATTCGCACTGCTCAAGAAGCCTAAAGTCGCACTCGGTTTGGCGATCACCTTCTTCTGGCTGGGTGGGTATTCCGTTGCCTATACGTACCTGTCTCCTTACCTTCTTCATGTTAGCGGTCTGAACGAAGGTCTGATTAGTGCGGCGCTGTTTGCCTTTGGCATTGCCAGCCTTATTGGCTCCAAGTTCGGCGGATTCAGTACGGATCGATGGGGAGTGCCGCTTACATTAACAGGGGGCATGATGCTGCATATTCTCGCGTTAATCGTTCTGACTTTTACTCAAGCAGCCGTATCGGCCATCCCCGTATTTGCAATTCTTGTTATATGGTCGTTATCCGCCTGGTCTTCCGGTCCGACACAGCAGTATAATCTCGTTCAGCTGGAGCCGAATTCATCGGGGGTCATGCTAGGCCTGAACCAATCCGTGATGCAGCTCGCCATGGCTGCTGGCGCAGGCATCGGAGGAGTTGCCGTTGAGCAATGGTCCTTGTCATCCATCACCTGGATCGGTGCCGGGGGCGTTGCCATAGCCATGGTCGTGTCGTTTGTACTTTTCCGTTTAGGAAAGCGGGAGAGCATGGGGCGCGCGCCATTGGAAGCTTAATGAATAACCACTGATGACGCAGTGCTGTGGGATAGCTTAAAATGCAGCATTTCATACTTTCGTAAACGAAAGAATCCATGAGACATCTCCTTTCTTCTCAGCGATCAGAGTCATCAATTTGACGCCCCAAAACCAGAAAGTTTATGCTATGATCAATGGATGGCGGAAAATTTGGTTCCAAATTTTGCGAAGGAGGAGATGCGATTGGCTAAGCTCAAAGATATTGCCGAACGGGTCGGGGTATCCATATCTACGGTTTCGCGTGCCATCAGCAACGATGCAAGCCGTCCGGTCAGCGAGGATACCAAGCAGAAAATCCGGCAGGCGGCGCTTGATCTTGGTTATAAACTGCCTGAGTCATCCCAAAGCGTACATGATAACGGCATAGCCGATAAGCGGGTTGTCTGCGTCGTTCCCCAAAACCTGATGGACGACCACCCGTATTTCTCAACGGTTCTTGCCGGTTTCCATAAAAAAATGGAGGAGCTCGGACAGCCCCCGGCGATCGTTCGTACATGCGAGGAAGTCGCCGATGCGGACAAAATACGCCTCATGCTGAGGGAGACAGGAGCTCAGGGGATTGTAGCCGTCAGTTGGTATGACAAGGAGCTGTTTGAACTGATACAGCAGGCCGGCGTTGCCATCATGGGAGTGAGTTTGAATGATGAGCGGCTGACCGTACCGGTTGTAGACTGTGACCGGATTTCATCCGCGAGGGCAGCCGTAAGCCACCTGATTGACCAGGGACACACGCGAATCGCCTATATCGGGGGGCCTGCGTATTCCAAGCAGATGGAGAGCGAAGAACGGTATGTTGGATATAAATTCGCTATGCTGGAAGCCAACCTGGAGGTGCGCGAGGAGTGGCTGATGAATACCGGATGGAATGTGGATCGAAGCTTCAGCAAGCTGTCCGAGCTGCTCGGAGGCCTTCCCAAAGAGCAATGGCCAACGGCTGTTTTTTGTGCCAGCGACATGCTGGCCATTCCGGCGATGCGTGCCGTTGTCGAGAATCAAGGCAGAATCCCGGAAGATATCGCGATCGTGGGGATGGATAACATTGATGTGGCCCAGTATACAACGCCCCCGTTAAGCTCTGTCTCCGTGCCGAAGTACGAAATCGGCAGGGTAGCTGCCAAATCAATCGTGGATTATTTGGACGGGCATTTCAAGGTGGCAACCAAAATATTGCTGCCATGCTCATTGATTGTTCGGGAGTCTTCAAGTTTTACCAGAACATACATTTAACTAACTCATTATGTGCGATTAGTTAACATAAATATGAAATAAAGATTATTGAACAGCTGTCGGCTTGAAATCCGATAGCTGTTTTTTGTGCTTTTTCATCCAAACATTGAGGTTTTTTAGCCAAAACAATCCAAAAAAGTATTTGACAATGCCATATTGCTATATTATCATGAGTGAAAATCAACCAAATGTTTGGAATGATATTTCTGGTCCTGGTAACTGCTAAACGATTCTTCGCATAACTTCACTCTAGTCATTAATTTCGTTTTCATCTCTTGTGATATAAAGGTTTTGATAATAGAGAGAATTCCTCCCATTCATGAAATAGGCCCTTCGCATGGTGCCTTATATACCAGTATGGATCCAAATTTAATTCGTAATCATCCAAAAATATATCCAAAAATACTCCAAGTAAATGAAATAACACCCGCCTGCTCGGGTCTTATTTATAAATTAATTTGGCGTTACTATACCTAACATATAGGGGTGTTGCAATAACCGTATTTTAACAAACGGCTAGCTGAGGCGGTGGTAGCTTAGTCATATGACGGATTGCATAGCAAAGGAGGGAAATCAGTAACGAGTACTTTTCAAGCTCGATGCATGTAAAGGAACTAATCCGCTGGTTGAGCGGATACCCATGTTTTGATGGCAAGTCAGAATCGCTTTGCTGGTGAAACGAGGTTAATCCAATCCCATACATACGAGGTGATGCTCATTGGCAAATACGCCCCTGCACTCCGCAGCAACCGTGGTTCCCGAAACGAAACGTAAGCGCTTACTGTGGAATCGCGTCTTACGTAATTGGCAGCTTTATGCCCTGATTTCACCGGTCATCGCCTATTACATCCTGTTCCAGTATGTTCCGATGTACGGCATCCAGATCGCCTTTAAGGATTTTATAGCAACGCAGGGGATATGGGGCAGTCCGTGGGTCGGCTTTGAGCACTTCGATCGCTTTTTCAACAGTTATTATTTCTGGCGCCTGATCAAGAACACGCTGGGCATCGGTTTATACAGTCTTGCCGTCGGTTTTCCGATCCCGATTATTCTGGCTTTGCTCATGAACGAGGTTCGGGCTGAACGGTTCAAGAAATTCGTGCAGACCATCACATATGCGCCTCACTTTCTCTCTACCGTGGTCGTTGTCGGGATGATGATGATTTTCCTGTCGCCCCGTTACGGCATCATCAATCATTTTATTGAAATGTTCGGCGGTCAGCCGATCAATTTCATGACTGAACCCTCTTGGTTTAAGTCTCTTTACGTTCTGTCGGATGTATGGCAGACCATGGGCTGGAGCTCCATTATTTATTTGGCTGCCCTTGCCGGCATTGACAACCAGCTGCACGAAGCGGCGCGCGTCGATGGTGCAACCAGGCTTCAGCGCATATGGCATATTAACATCCCTGGCATCATGCCAACGATCATCATCCTCTTGATCCTCAATATGGGCAGCATTATGGGTATCGGGTTCGAAAAGGTGCTCCTGATGCAAAACAACCTGAATATGGAGAGCTCCGACATTATAGCCACCTACGTCTACCGAATGGGGATCCAGAATGCCGAGTACAGTTTCTCCGCTGCCATTGGATTGTTTAATTCCATCATCAATTTTGTCCTGCTGGTTGTTGTGAACTTTATTTCGAAGCGCGTGAGCGAGACCAGTCTTTGGTAAAGAGGGGAGTGAAAGAACCATGCAAATTGAAACCAGAGGGGACCGCATTTTTAATGTTATCAATTATACGATTCTGATCCTGGTTACCATCATTGTCATGTACCCGCTGGTTTTTGTGCTCAGCGCATCGTTTAGCGACCCGCAGGCGGTTCTGAGGGGCGAGATGCTGCTGTGGCCCAAGGGCGTTAACCTGAATTCCTACGTAAAAATTTTTCAGAACAAGGATATCATCAGCGGCTTTTCCAACACGCTGGTATATACGTCGCTTGGCACGTTCATTAATCTCACGATGACCATCCTTGCCGCCTATCCGCTGTCCCGGAAGGATTTTGTCGGGCGAAATGCGATCATGGCGCTGCTGGTCTTCACGATGTTTTTCAGCGGAGGACTCATTCCTACATATTTGCTGATCAAGAACCTCGGCATGCTGAATACGCTCTGGGTCATGATTATCCCGAATGCCGTATCCATCTGGAACATCATCATTATGCGCACCTTCTTTCAGCAGTCCATACCCGGCGAGCTGCAGGAGGCCGCGACGATTGATGGATGCTCGAACATTAAAATCCTGACCCGTATTATACTGCCGCTGTCCATGCCGATTATCGCAGTGACCATATTGTTCTATGCGGTCGGTCATTGGAATGCGTTCTTCAATGCACTTCTGTATTTATCGGATAAAGATAAATTTCCGCTGCAGCTCATCCTGCGCGAAATTCTGATTCAGGGACAAACGAACGATATGGTCAAAATGTCGACCGAATCGGCGATCAAGCAGCAGAGGGAAGTGGAGGGCATTAAGTACGCGGTGCTGGTCGTGGCGAATATTCCGGTGCTGGCCCTCTATCCGTTCCTGCAGCGATATTTTGTCAAAGGCGTGATGATTGGGGCCATCAAAGGATAATTCCTTGCATGGAAATATGGATGGAACATGAAAAGGGGAGGATTACGGATGAAGCTGAAGCAATGGGGAAGTCTTCTGTTGACCTGCATGTTGTCGGTATCGCTGGCGGTGGGCTGCAGCTCGAAAGGCTCGGGAGGAACGGCTCAATCGGACCCTTCGAGTGAAGGGAAATCCGCGATAAATGAAACGGGTTTTCCGATTGTGGACGACAAGATGACGGTGACCGGTTTTGCCGGAAAGTTCTTTGCCAACGCCGACTGGAACAACATCAGGCTGTGGCAGGAATATGAGAAAATGACCAATATTCAGGTGCAGTGGGACACGGTGCACAAAGACAATTTGGCGGAAAAGCGGAACTTGCTGCTGGCCGGCGGCGATTATCCGGAAATGTTCTATGCTTCCGCATTTCCAAGGACAGACCTGCTGAAATACGGCAAGCAAGGCGCTTTTATTCCGCTGAATGACCTGATTGACCAACACGCTCCGAATTTTAAAGCCCTTATGGAAAAGTATCCGGTCATCGAGAAGGGGATTACAATGCCGGACGGCAACATTTACGGGCTGCCGACGATATACGATCCTGAATTCCGGTCCGTGCTGTACGGAACGCCGTGGGTGAAGTCGGAGTGGCTGACCAAGCTTGGCCTCCAAGAGCCGCAAACGCTGGATGAATTCTACGATATGTTGAAGGCGTTCAAAGAGAAGGATCCGAACGGCAACGGCCAGAAGGACGAATATGCCTGGGGCGGCGTGGGGACTGCCGGCATCGTCAACTATTTGCGCGGCTCGTTCGGCCTCAATTATCACGGAACTTCGAACATTAACGTGGATACCGATCCGGCGAGCGGAAAGGTCCGGTTCATTCCGACGGATCCAAGATACAAGGAACTGCTTCAATTCGTGAACAAGCTGTACAAGGACGGTCTGCTGGAGCAGGATATCATGTCCGTGAAGAGCACGGAGGTGGACGCGAAAGGCGTTGAAGGCCTACTCGGCGTTGTTGATAACGTGGATCCGGTCGCCATCTACAACCAGGAGGGTTATGTGGGGCTGCCGGTATTGAAGGGGCCGCACGGCGATCAGATGTTCAGCGCCACGGGCTCTCCGCTGGGGAACATCGGGATGTTTGTCCTGACCGATAAAGCGAAGAATCCGGCCGCGCTCATCCGCTGGATGGATTACTTCTACAGCGACGAAGGCATCCGCATGTTCTTCATGGGCTGGAAAGACGAAACGTATAAGGAAGATGCAGAAGGCAATGTGGATTACGTGGACGACATCAAGAACAATCCGAAAGGTCTCAATCTGGACCAGGCGGTTGGGCAGTATCTGATATGGCCCGGCGGATATTATCCGGGCTTCGTGACCCAGAAGTATTTCAAGGGAGCGGAAGGCCTGCCGACTTCTGTAGAGAACGCAAAAAAAGCCGAGCCGTACGTCATCCCACAAGACAAGGTCTGGCCGCCGTTTAATTTTACGGCCGATGAGCAGTCCGAGCTTACCGGTATCCAAACCGACATTCACACGTACGTGGATGAAATGCGGGATAAATTCATAGCAGGGAACGAGTCCTTTGATAACTGGGACCAATATGTAGCTAACCTGCAAAAAATGGGCTCGGAGCGCTATCTGGCCATTTACCAGTCCGCGGCAGATCGATATACCAAATAAACACGTGTACAGAACCTAAAAGGAGCGACATGTTATGACACAATTGAAAGCCATATTGATCGGGGCCGGCGCGCGCGGCGCCGGGGGGTATGCCCCCTATGCCCTGGATTACCCGCATGAGTTGACCTTCGTGGCCGTGGCCGAGGCCGATCCGGCGCGGCGCATCCGATTTGCCGAGAGGTTCGGAATTCCGCCGGAACAGTGCTATGAATCATGGGAGCCGCTGCTGGCGGAGCCAAAGCTTGCCGATATCGCCGTCATTTGCACGCAGGATCGCATGCATTATGGCCCAACCATGCAAGCGCTGGAGAAACAGTATCATGTGCTTCTGGAGAAACCGATGTCTCCGGAACCGAAGGAATGTCTTGAGATGGAGCAGGCGGCCATTCGCAACAACCGGCTGCTGACCATATGCCATGTTCTGAGATATACCCCTTTTTGGAGTACCATCAAACGCGTGATTCAGGAAGGGACCATCGGTGAGGTGGCTTCGATCCAGTTGAACGAGAATGTGGGATACTGGCATATCGCGCACAGCTTTGTGCGGGGGAACTGGAATCATTCCGACAAGGCCAGCCCGATGATACTGGCCAAATCCTGTCATGATATGGATGTGCTGTCGTGGCTGATGGACCGGCCTTGCACGCAGGTCACTTCGTTTGGCTCCCTGATGCATTTCCGGGAGGAGCAGGCCCCCGAAGGTTCGGCCGACCGCTGCCTCGATTGCCAGGTAGAAGCGACCTGTCCATATTCGGCCCCCCGGTTTTACTTGAGCGATCAGTACAAGGGATGGGCGGGGCATTTCACCCAGGAGCTGACCAAGCCGAACATCATTCAGGGGCTTCGCGATACGGACTATGGCCGCTGCGTATATCGGAGCGATAACAATGTGGTTGATCATCAAGTCGTCAACATGGAGTTTGAAGGCGGCGCCACTGCAATGTTCAGCATGTGCGGGTTTACGTATGAACAGGAGCGCAGAATTCAGATCATGGGCACCCGCGGCGAGCTTCGGGGAGAGGAAGGCAAGATTACGGTTTACGATTTCCTGACCGGGCAGAAAACGGAGATTACGATTCCTTCGCAGTCGAGCGGACATGGCGGGGGCGACAGCGGAATTGTGGCGAGCTTCCTGAAGGAGGTTCGGAGCTATAACGGGCAGGAGAGCCTGACGTCGGCCAGTGCCTCCGTGCGGAGCCATCTGATTGCGTTCGCAGCGGAGAAATCGAGGCTGAATCACGGCCAATCCATCAATTTGAACGAATATGCGCGGGAATTGATGGCGGAAGAGAATGCGGTGAAATAAAAGAAAATATATTAAAAATACATCATATGAAAAATTCATAATAGATAACAAGAAGAAGCCGCCGATCTCGTGGATCCGCGGCTTTCTTCTTTTTTTTATTTCACCTGCAGTGGAAGATCTGCGCGCCCAAATCGAAATTCCGCAGGATGGTGAATGGGTCGAATGGAACGCTTAATACGCAACAGCTGGCATAACAGCGGGAACAGCTAGCTGTCAGCGGATGGTTTCAGTAGCAGTTAGACAGTTTGAACTGATATAATCTATGCAGGAAGCTCCGTGATACGGAGCTTTTTTTGTTATCCCACCTCATCTACTCTTTTCCTAAAAAATAATCCCATTCCATCAAGAACGATATGTAATCCTGACATACTAGATGTCAGGATTCATGCTTTATCATTCGATTCAGAAGTCAAAAACTACGAGACGCGAGGAGTGTTACCGATGAAACTCGACCGGCTGCTAGGCATTACGATGGAATTGTTGACCAAACAAAGAGTGACGGCCACGGCGCTTGCCGCCCGGTATGAAGTCTCGGTTCGTACGATCTACCGCGATGTAGACCTCATTAATCAGGCTGGCATTCCGGTTGCTTCCTATCCCGGTGCGGATGGCGGCTTTGAATTAATGAACGGGTTCTATCTGACGAGGCAGCACTTCTCCGTTGACGATTTTTTGGCGATCTACAATCTTTTGAAGGGCGTCGAAGGGACTGTGAAGGGGAGATACACTTCCATCCTGAATAAGCTTGGAACCCTGCAGCCTGCCCTGTTGAACGGAGGATGTCATGAACAAATTCTATTCGATATGAGCACGTCGGAGCATGAGCGGGCATGGGTACGACCCATTCTAAATGCCATTGAACGCTCGAACCTGATGACCCTTCACTATACGAGTACATCCGGCAGCCGCTCGAAGCGGCAAGTGGAGCCGCTTCAGCTGTACTGGGAACAAGGCGTGTGGTATTTGGAGGCCTACTGCTTGTTAAAGCAGGGGAAACGAATCTTCAGAGTATCGCGCATATCCTGTCTTGAAATATCCACCGACACGTTCCTCCCAAGAGGAAACCTGGGGCGGGAGGATCAGGAGGCGGTCCAGGGCATACAGGCTCATCTCCGTTTCGATTCATCCGCCGGACCGAGGGTAACCGAGCAATTTCCGGAGGCTTTCATCTCCGGAGAGGGATTTCTAGATGTCCGAACGGTGTTCTATACCAAAGCCTATGCCATCTCGGTGATCTTAAGCTACGGTGCAAAGGTGGAGATCATCTCTCCGCCGGAACTGAAGGACGAACTGCTGCAGGAGCTGGAGGAAATCCGTAAACGTAATGAATGATGGACCATGAACAATGAACAATGAATGAACATGAACCGTTAGATTAAAACTCGAGGAGGAAGTTTCATATGACCATTTTGGTAACAGGAGCTACAGGAACTGTTGGAAAGCATATCGTGCAGCAGCTTGTGCAGCGAGGCATAGAAGTGAGAGCGATATCACGCAATCCGCAGCAAGCGAATCTGCCGGAGGGTGTGCAGGTGGTTGCCGGGAATCTCAACGACCCGGATAGCCTGATCCCCGCCATGCAAGGCGTGAGGGCCATGCATTTGATCATTTCCAGTGATGAGGCATACGGGACCCTGCAGACGGATCCGCGGATTATTGAGCTTGCCAAGAAGGCTGGTATACAGCGGGTAACGGTATTGGTGGGCTATGAAGAAGGGCCTGTCGAAGCTGCACTCCGAGACAGCGGAATGGAGTGGACCTTGCTCAAGCCATGCGAGTTTATGGCGAATATTCTGGTGGATTGGCAGGAATCGATCCGCGACGAAGGAGTCGTTCGTGAGCCGTTCGGCCATGCGCTGAGTGCGAGAATCCACGAAGCCGATATCGCTCGCGTTGCCGTCGCCGCACTTCTTGAGGAAGGTCACCATGGACAAGAATATTTCCTTACGGGACCGGAAGCCCTCTCGCGATTCGAAGCGGTTCGGATTATAAGCGAGGTAACAGGCAGGGACATCCGCTTTGTGGAACTGACCGAGGAACAGGCGAGAGATAAATGGAGAGAGCAAGGCTATGACGAGGAGTCGATTGAATTTTTTGTGCAAATGGGAAAAAATCCGCCCGAGATCGGTTATACGGTATTACCGACGGTAGCGCAGGTCACAGGGCGGCCGGCAGCCACGCTTGCTGATTGGGTCTGTGATCATAAGGACGATTTTTAAGGGCAAGCAGCATGGCAATCTAGAGGTCGATTTGTATAGGAAGAGGAGGAGTTGTGAAACTTGCCTTACGCCATTGAAACGAAAGAGCTTCGCAAATCTTATAACGGCATTGGGGTCGTTCAAGGAATGGATCTGCGAGTGGAACAAGGAGAGCTGTTTGCCTTGTTGGGTCCGAACGGCGCCGGAAAAACAACCACCATTCATATGTTATCCACCCTGGTTAAGCCGGATGGGGGATTCGCATGCGTGGCCGGGCATGATGTCGTAAGCAATGCCCGGCACGTTCGAAGAAAGATCAGCCTGACAGGCCAGTTTGCAGCACTGGATGAGGGACTCTCCGGTCTTCAGAATTTAATGTTGGTTTCAAGGCTTTACGGTTATTCGGCGAAATCGGCTCGATCCGTAAGCGAGGAGCTGATCGAATCCTTTGGACTCAGCGAAGCAAAGGACCGCGCGGTGTTGCATTACTCTGGCGGGATGCGGAGGCGGCTGGATATTGCCGCCAGTATCGTTACGAAGCCCGACGTTATTTTTCTGGATGAGCCGACAACGGGCCTCGATCCGCAAAGCCGCATTCAAGTGTGGGAGGTTGTAAGGTCGCTTTTGAAACGGGGCACCACCGTGCTGCTGACGACGCAATATCTGGAAGAAGCCGATCAGTTGGCGGACCGGATTGCCGTGATGGATAAGGGGAGCCTGATTGCGGAAGGGACGCCCCGGCAATTGAAGGCTTCCGTTGGCAACAGAACGTTAACCATTCAATTCAACGAACCGGCCGACCAGCACAAGCTGGGTACTTTGTTAAATGAGGAACACGCGTTGACCTTATTGCAGGACGATCATCCCTTGGTACATAAAATTCCGGTGAAGGATGCAAGTGGTGCGAATCAGGCCCTTCGTACACTGATGAAGAACGGGTTCGCTATTGAATATTTCGCCTTAAGCGAACCGAGTCTGGATGAGGTTTTTCTGTCACTGACCCGCGCGAAGTCGAAGGGAGGCACGCCATGAGTGTAAGCCATCATACAGCGAATAAGGACGGCGTGCTGCCTGTTCGCCAAGCCGATATCGATCCTCCCCATGCCCTGACGGCGATTCGAATCTTTATGTGGAGAACTTGGCAGCATACGAAGCACAACGGGTTTGGTCTGGTGATGGACGCGGTTCTGTCGCCGATTCTGCTGCTGCTTATATTTAGTTACTTGTTCGGCGGCGCTATGGCCGGGTCAACCGGGGCTTATATTCAATTCCTATTGCCCGGCATTCTGATCCTGACGGTCGTGCCTATGACGGTGTATAGCGGAACCACGATATGCTCGGATATTACCAAAGGGGTATATAATCGATTTCGAACGCTGCCCTTTTGGCAGCCGGCCTCGGTGCTTGGCTCCATCCTGACGGATGGTGTGCGCTATACAATCGGCGTAATTGTGGCCCTGGGCACGGGGCTTGCGCTGGGCTTCCGACCCGAGGGCAGCGTCATCCAAATGGCACTTGCCATTGCCTTCATCCTGTTCTTTGCATTCGGTGTCAGCTGGATATTTGCGCTGATCGGCGTCGTGGCCAAACGGCCGGAGACGGTATCGGGGTCGAGCATGATCGCGATATACCCGCTGCTGTTCGCCAGCAACATTCTGGTGGATTCGTCGACGATGCCGAAATGGACGGGTATTCTCATCGACCTGAATCCGATCAGCATGGCGGCAGCCACGGTCAGGGGACTGATGAACGGCACGGCAACCATGCCGGTGATCATGACAGGAATCGGGGTCTGCATGGTGATTATCGCTATTTTCGTTCCACTTACGCTGCACCTGTACCAAACCAAAAACGAGCGGTAAGAGGCATAAAAAAAACCAGGCTTGCATGAGCATGCAGCCTGGTTTTATATCTATGTCATGACATTATGGTTGATGTAAATCGTATAGGTGTTTTTGGACCCACGATAAATACACAATACTACAACGGAAAGTATAAGTCTATATTTTTTTCGGGAAACCCCTATACTTAAAGCTATTCTTTAGCAAAGAGGGGGAGGTTCCTAATGCTGAATCCAAGCGAAAGCGCAGAGCGGGAATATCTAGAGTTTGTAGTAAAGGAGCTTCATCGGGCATCGAAGGACTTAGAGGGGAAGGTGTCTGATTCTTACAGGGATATCATTGAAGCCAAGAAGTACCTGTGGGTCAACATGGCCGAATTGGATGCGGCGGAACGGGCAGCCAACCGGGTTGATATTTCCTTGTCCATTGATACGGGTGAGAAGACGGCCGCCAGGCTGCAGAAGATGCGCAAGCTACTCACGTCGCCGTATTTTGGCAGGGTGGATTTCCGATCGAATGAACCGGAAGAAGAAGGTGCCTACTATATTGGCATCCATTCCTTCACGAATCCGGAGAGTCAGGAGCATCTCATTTATGATTGGCGCTCGCCGGTAGCAAGCTTGTTCTATGATTACAATGTCGGTCCTGCGTCGTATGAAGCCCCCATGGGCAGGATGCAAGGCGAAATTACCGTCAAAAGGCAGTACAAAATCAAAGACGGTCAAATGGAATATATGATTGAGAGCTCCATGAACATCAATGACGACGTGCTGCAGAAGGAGCTCAGCAGCACGTCGGACGAGAAGATGAAAAATATTGTGGCTACCATCCAGCAGGAGCAAAATGCCATCATACGAAACGAAACCGCGAATGAGCTGATCATACAGGGGGCGGCAGGTTCAGGCAAAACCTCCGTGGCTCTGCACAGGGTAGCTTTTCTGTTATACCGCCATAAGGAGACGTTGACTTCCAGCAACGTGCTCATTATATCTCCCCATAAAGTGTTTTCTGATTATATATCCAACGTTCTGCCAGAGCTTGGCGAAGAGAAAATCATGGAGGTTACGATGGAGGAGCTTGCTGCCAAAGAGCTGGGGGGATTATGTCAGTTTCAGACCTTCTTCGAACAGGTGAACGAAATCGTGAGCGCCGATGACGAACAGACCATTGAACGGATCCGGTATAAGGCCAGCATGCACTTCGTACATGAGCTGAAGGCTTATATGAAATATGCCGAAGAGCATTTCTTCCTGGCTGCGGATATTCAGCTGAAAGACGTATGTATTTCGGCTTCGGAGATCAGGGACTGTTATCTTGGCACCATGATCACGCCGATCAGGCAGCGATTGGAGAAGACGGCTTCCATCCTGTCAGGCCGGGTTCGTACAGAGGATGGAGAGAGACTGACTGCGGCAGAAGCCAAAAAAGTCAAAACCGCGATCAAGAACATGTTCAAATTTCAAAATGCGCTCAGCATGTACAAGGAATTTTTCTCGTATAGGAACAAACCGGACATGTTTGTCATGAACGGAAGAAAAACGATTGAGTATGCGGACGTTTTTCCGCTGCTGCATCTCAAAATGCATTTGGAAGGAAACACGACATACGATATGGTGAGGCATCTGCTGGTCGATGAAATGCAGGATTATACACCGATTCAATACGTCGTGCTATCGAAATGGTTTTCGTGCAAAAAAACGATACTTGGGGACAGCAACCAGTCGGTCAACGTATATACGTCAACTTCACTGGATGATATCAAGAGCGTATTTCCGCATGCCGATACCATAGAGCTGTTAAAAAGCTATCGTTCCACGCTGGAAATTATGGGACTCGCGAAGCGAATTCATCCGGGCAGCACCATGATTCCCGTGGAGCGGCATGGAGAAGAGCCGCAGGTGATCCGGTGTCGTGACGCCCGGGAGGAGCTGAAGTTCATTCAAGAGCTTAGCCGTCACTTTTTAGATTCCGGGATGCAGACGATGGGGATCATATGCAAAACGTCTTCGCAGGCCCGGCAGGTGTATGAGTCCATCAGGGGGCTTCAGGGCAGCGTGAATCTGCTCGACTTTAGCAGTGAACGCTTTGAGGAGGGAATTACGATCACCTTCGCCCATATGGCCAAGGGTCTGGAATTCGATCAGGTTATCGTTCCTTTTGCGGACGCCGAAAACTATCGTTCCGAGTTGGATCGAAGCTTACTCTATATTGTTTGTACCCGGGCCATGCATAAGCTTTCGCTGACCTATTCGGGCGAGCCGGCACCTTGGTTGGCGGTGTGAGCGTGAGCCGAAAATCAGGGTAGCGCCATCCATGGGACCACCTTTTGAAAAAAGTCGCGACGAATGGTTGCGGCTTTTTTCTTTGGATGATTGGATTGAAATGATATCGGCTGCTGTTACTCAGTATGTCTGAATTTGTATAAATCATATGGCCGTTCGGGGAGGAGGACTGATTTATTTCTAGAACCTATTAATAT
This sequence comes from Paenibacillus sp. Dod16, assembly GCF_049893405.1. NCBI lineage: Bacteria > Bacillati > Bacillota > Bacilli > Caryophanales > Paenibacillaceae > Paenibacillus > Paenibacillus sp. Dod16. The sequence goes on along the minus strand of NZ_JBNDYG010000003.1, from coordinate 307,901 downwards.
GGGAGTATCACAGCAAACGTATGGAAGGAGGAACGTAACGGGCTAATCAATCCAATAACGGGACAGGAAGTGATATGGGACATTGGACTCTCATCGAATACTTGGAGATTTTTTCAGGAAGACGTGGCCGTTTTATGTATTATCGGTTTGCTGCCATTTGGTTGCTAACATCATCCACGTGAACTTCCCAAGGGTGCTGGGCAATTTTACGGATGAACTGAAGGATGGTTTATTGTCTGTCGACGGTATCGTGCAGTACAGCTGGACGCTGCTGGGTATCGGTGTCGGCTTCGCCGTCATCGGCGGGATCGGTCAGTTTCTGGTGATGTATACGGGGCGGTATTTCGAATTTATGAACCGCCGCCGATTGTTTGTCCATTTTACGGGGCTCAGTGAACGATTTTATTCCAAGAATGGCGTTGGCAAGCTGCTAAGTTATTTCATGAATGACGTGACGACGGTAAGGGAAGCGATCTCCATGGGGATCAATCAGACGGCAAACTCCTCCATCCTGCTGGTCTCCACAATCGTCATGCTGCTGATCACGAACGTACCGCTGTATCTGGTGGCTGCGAGCATCGCGCCTTTGCTGCTGATTCCGGTCATTGTCGTTTGGCTCGGACCGATTATTAGAAGAAGATCACTGCAGGTACAGGAAGCGCTGGGTGTGATGACGGAATCGGCGGAGGAGCAGTTTGGCGGGATCCGTGTCACCAAGAAGTTCGCGGTGGAAGACACGATGAAGCGGCGTTTTGGGACGACGGTGGACCGCATCCGGGACAAGCAGCTGCGGCTGGTACGCGTATCATCGCTCTTTCAATCGATCATTCCGTTTCTGGGCGCTACCTCACTCATTATCGCCCTCTTATTCGGCGGTTACCTGACCATTCTGGGACGGATTACGGTCGGAAACTTTGTCGCATTGACGCTTTACATTCGCATGCTGATGAATCCGCTGCAGCAGATCGGCAATGTCATTAATGTCGTTCAGCGCGCGAGGGCTTCGCTTGACCGATTAAACGACCTGCTTGGCAAGCAGGCCGACATTAAGGAACTGCCTGGCGCCAAGGAGCTGAATCAGGAGAATCCGGGCATTGAAGTGCGTGATTTATCCTTCTCTTATGAGGATGCGGATGGTCAAGAGGAGGGGGCCAGACAGGTTCTGCGGGGCATTCAATTGGATGTTCCGCCCGGATCGACGCTGGGCATCATTGGCCGCACGGGAAGCGGCAAGACTACGCTTATGAAGCTGCTGCTGCGTACCTTCGACCCGCCTCCGGGGAAAGTGCTGATCGGGGGTGTGGATATTCGGAAGCTTACATTAAAAAGCCTGCGCGAAGGGATCGCCTATGTTCCCCAGGACGGCTTCCTGTTCAGCTCGACCATCCGCGAGAATATTGCCTTCTATAAACGGGACACGGAGCCGGCTGTCGTCGAGGAAGCGGCGCGAAAAGCACGGGTCTACGACAACATCGTGGAGTTTCCGGACAAGTTCGAAACCCGCCTTGGGGAGCGCGGCATTACGCTGTCCGGGGGACAGCGGCAGCGGACCAGCCTTGCACGGGGAATAATCAAGGATGCACCTATCCTCATTCTGGATGACAGCGTAAGCGCCGTCGACGCAGTGACGGAGACGGAAATCATGGAGACGATTCGGGATATCCGCGCTGGGAAGACTACGATCATCATTGCCCACCGGATCAGTGCATTGAAACATGCCGATGAGATCATCGTCCTGGATCAGGGAGAGATGGTTCAGCGAGGTACGCATGAAGAACTGCTGTCGAAGGACGGACTGTACCGGACGCTGCATGACATTCAGGAAGAGGGGATGAAGTTTCATGGCACAGGCCATTAACAATTGGCAGCTGGACCAGAAGGCGGATTTGAATGCCCCTCAGTCCAAGCCCAAGTATATTTCCACATTCCGTGCTTTATCGGGTTATATGAAGGAATACAAGCTGATTTTTGCCGGGTTTATCGGCTGCACCTTGATTGCCATCTCGGCAGAGCTGCTGCAGCCGTATCTGATGAAAATCGCAATCGATGATAATCTGATGGTCGGCAAGAACGATTTTCGGGGCCTGATGCTCATATGCGCTATCTATTTTTTGTTATCGCTGCTCAGCATGGTGTTTACCTATTTGCAAAATAATTTGCTGCAGAAGGCGGGGCAGAGCATTGTAGCGAGCATTCGCAAACGGCTGTTTGCCCATATATCCAAGCTGTCGATGTCATATTTCGATAAAGTGCCGAGCGGCAGCTTGATTACGCATGTGTCCAGTGATACCGAAGCGATCAATCAGTTTTTTAACCAGGTGCTGCTCAGCCTGTTCCGCGACGGCTTCACCTTGATCTTCATTCTGGTCTTGATGTTCCAGCTGGATGTCACGCTGACCTTATACTGCTTGATCCTGCTGCCGATCATTGCGGGGATTGCCATTGCGTTCCGGCGTTATATGCGCCACACCTATCAGATGGCCAGAACGCGGTTATCCCGGCTGGTGGCCTTTGTGGCCGAGAATCTATCGGGGATGAATCTGATCCAAGTGTTCCATCAGCAGAAGGAGCAGGAGAAGCAGTTCGAGGAACGGAACGACTCTTACTTCAAAGCGAACATTCGGGAGATCCGGACGAATGTGCTGTTTAACCGCTCCTACGAAATATTGAACAACTTGGCGATTGCGTTCGTGACGTGGCTCGGCGGACAAGCCGTACTGGGAACGACGCTGGAGTTCGGCGTGCTGTATGCCTTCATAACGTATATCCGTTTATTCTTTCAGCCGATCAACACGATCACCCAGCAGTGGAACACGCTGCAATCGGCAACGGTGGCGATTAACCGGATATGGGGTCTCCTGGCGATTCAGCCTGAGGTTACGGATCAACGCAAGCCGGTGGCCATCGAGAAAGCAAGTGTCGAGGGACGCGTTGAATTTGATCGGATCACGTTCGGTTACGAAGGCGGGGCACCGGTCATTCAGGACCTGGATCTCCATATCAACCCTGGAGAGATGATCGGGATTGTCGGTACCACCGGCGCGGGAAAAAGCTCGCTTATCAGTCTCCTGTGCCGTTTCTATGATGTAAATGAAGGAAGCATTCGAATTGATGGAATCGACATCAGGGAGCTGGCACAGTCCGATCTGCACCGGATGGTAGGCCTTGTTCAGCAGGAGCCGTATCTCTACTCCGGGACGGTGCTGGACAATGTACGGCTGTTCGACGAGACCATCTCGAGGGAACGGGTGATCGAGGCTTGCCGCTTTATCGGTGCGGATTCGATCATCATGAGGATGAGGGAAGGCTATGACACCCGGTTATCGGAGCGGGGCAGCGGCTTGTCCGCCGGCGAACGGCAGCTGATCTCCTTCGCCCGAATCATTGTGTTCCAGCCCAAGATTCTCATTCTTGACGAAGCGACCGCCAATCTGGATTCGCATACGGAGCAGCTGATCCAGAACGCCCTTCAACTTGTGGCCGAGGGGCGAACGACCCTTGTCATTGCCCATCGCCTATCTACGATCATGGGGGCGGACCGGATTTTGGTCATGAGCAAAGGCCGGATCGTAGAGCAAGGAACGCATCAGGAACTGCTGAACTCCCATGGGTATTATGAAGAGCTGTATCTTCACTCCCAAGGACAGAAGCAGGAGCACGAGGCTGCCGGTTCATTGTATCGTACAAGATAATTGCATTAATTTCTTGCCGGAGGACAGAGCTTGCATTAGCTCTGTCCTCTTTTTGTATGAGCGGCAGATTATAGAAGCAGTAAGCAAGCAGTTATAGGGCACTTGTCAACAAGTCAATGAAGTTCAGAGCCGTTCTGGAGACGTGATGATCCCTCAGCCAGATCAAGGCTGTGGAAGCCGCTGCCGGAGTGTCCTTGATTTTGAAGGCATGAACAGATGTTGGCAAGTGCTGCTTGACCAGCGTTTCGGGAACGATCGCCACGCCAAAACCTGAAGCGACCAAGCGCAGCAGCAGCGAAATGTCGGAGCATTCGGCTGCAATGTTCGGCTGGATTTTCTGTTCCGAGAAAGCCATCTGGATCGTATAATATACGCCCAATCCTTCCGTGCTTGGCAGAATGAGCGGATACTGCGCAATATGAGAGAGGGTTGTCTCCTGTTCGGTGGATGCCTCAGAGGTGAGCATATAAAAGGGCTCCGTCTGCAGATGAAGGATCGAGAAATCATCCAATTCGAGCGGCAGGCGGACGATCGCTAGTTCGAGCGACCGGTTTCTTACGAGTTCACAGAGCTGATACGACTCGTTCTGCTGAATTTTGTACGAGACTTGGGGATATCTTGCCTTGAACTCATGCAGCCATGACGGCAGCTCTACCGAGGATAAAGTATTGATACCAAGACTCAGCGTGCCCTTATCGCCGTTTCCGACCTCTTTAACCTCGGCTTTGGCCTCTTCCATAAGCTGGGTTACTTGGAGCGCATATTTGTACAGCGCTTTACCCGATTCGGTGATTTCGAGCCGCTTTCCTCGGCGATATACCAAGACGGACCCGAGCTCTTCCTCCATCGCTTTCAGCTGCTGACTGAGAGGCGGCTGGGATATATGAAGCCGGTTGGCGGCAAGCGAGATCGTACCTTCCTCCACGATGGCAATAAAATACCGGAGCTGTCTGATGTCCATAGGTTGAAACCATCCTCCTTGTATATGAAAAACCTTAGTGAATTCAATTTTTTAAGTATTTTTCATATGGTTCTGTCTCATGTTAGCATACCAATATACACGATAGAAAGAGGAGGGAGCATCGAGTGCTGCGTTTATCAGCGATTCTATTGATCCTTTTCCTGTCGGCCTGTCAATCCAATCCGGAGAAAGAAGAGGTGCAGAATATGAATCGTGAACTCATTGAATATGCCGAGCAAGGCAATACGGAGCAAGTACGACAGCTTCTTCAATCCGGCGCAGACATCAATGCGACGGATGAGCAGGGAAGAACTGCCGTGATGGCTGCGACCTATCACAATCATGTCGGAACGGTAGAGGCTTTGATTCAGGCAGGCGCCGATATCAATATTCGGGATCACCAACGGAATAACGTATTTTTGTATGCCGGTGCAGAAGGAATGATGGAAATTTTGCGGCTCGCGATCGAAGCCGATGCCGATGTGACGTTGACGAACCGTTATGGCGGGACGGCTCTCATTCCGGCCTCTGACCGCGGACATGTGGAGATTGTTCAGGAGCTGCTGACCCGGACCGACGTCGATGTGAACCATATAAATAATTTGAACTGGACCGCACTGCTGGAGGCTGTCATTCTCGGTGACGGCAGTGAGAAATATCAGCGCATCGTGAAGCTGCTGCTGGATCATGGGGCGGATGCCCGGATTCCCGACGGGAATGGCGTAACTCCTCTGCAGCATGCCAGGGAGCGGGGATATCTAGAGATCGAGCGCATCTTATTGGACGCTGTAAACGAAGGGCAAGGCAAATAGAGGCAGGTATAAGCGAGAAGGGGATGAACGCTATGAACGAACAGAGCACTGCATATTGGCTGCTGAATGTCCGTCTGGAAACAGGTTACCGCTACGAGGATGATGTTGTGATCGGAACCGAAACGGGGCTCTTTCATGTGAAAATAGAAAATGGGGCTTTCTCAGAGATCCGCCCTGCGGATGCTTTGCCTGATACGTTACTGCCGACACGGGATATGCAGGGGGATCTAATGCTCCCATCATTTAGAGATATGCATATCCACCTGGACAAAACCTATTATGGGGGCCCATGGAAGGCACCGAGCCGTCCGGCTCACGGAATCTTCAGCCGAATCGAGGAGGAGGAGAGGCTGCTTCCGGAGCTGCTGCCTACTGCCAAGGAAAGAGCGGAGGGACTGCTGGATCTGCTGCTGCGCTACGGGTCTACCCATATCCGCTCCCATTGCAATGTGGATCCTGTTGTCGGCTTGAGAAATTTAGAGGCCACCTTGCAGGCGGTTGAAGGATACAGGGAAAAAGCTTTTGTCGAGATTGTAGCATTTCCTCAGCACGGCTTGCTTCGCAGCCAGTCCGTCTCTCTGGTCAGGGATGCGCTCCGGAACGGAGCAGCGCTTGTTGGTGGTTTGGATCCCACAACGGTGGATGAAAATATGGAAAAATCACTGAACACCGTGATGGAACTCGCCGTTGAAGCCAACGCCGGCATTGACCTGCACCTGCATGAGTCGTCGCATGTAGGGCTGAATACCTTTAAGCGTGTAGCTGACCTTACGGAAGAGGCGGGTTGGAACGGGAGGGTTACGCTCAGCCATGCGCTGGCTTTCGCGGACGTCTCACCAAGCGAAGTGGATGAGGTGGCGATTCGGTTGGCGGATCTGGGCATTTCGCTCACTTCTTCCGTACCGCTTGGCCGAACCATTCCGATTCCGCAGCTGCACCGCCGCGGCGTAGACATCTCGCTTGGGCAAGACAGCATTATGGACCATTGGTCCCCGTTCGGCAAAGGGGATAATCTGGACAAAGCGGGCACGCTGGCCGAACGCTTCCATATGTACGATGAGCGTTCGCTCGGACAGGCTCTCGGGTTTATTACGGGAGGGGTGACGCCGTTAGACCAGGACGGCCGTTATGCCTGGCCTAACGTCGGGGATGCGGCGGACGCGGTGATCGTAGAAGCCAGCTGTTCCGCCGAAGCCGTTGCCAGACGGTCACGCCGCCGGGCCGTCCTGTTCAAGGGAAAACCGGTTTACGAATCATGATAAAAAAACAGCCGCTGCTTGCCGGAGTTTTCCGGCGTGCAGCGGCTGTTGTTGGTTATGGGCTTTGGGTTGTTATTCCCTAAAAATAAGGGAATTCGCAATGATTTCCCTCCAGGGAATATAAGTCGCCTCGACCGCGGATTTACCGCTCTGTCTTAAATAATCGGTTACGATCCGGTAGCTGATGGAATACCCCGCATAGGGTGGAATGCCCATTTTCGTAAAGCCGTAAAGATCCCCTTCCAAATCCCCGAACATGTAACCTCGTATCTCATTGAATCCGGTTACCTGCAGAGCTTCCCTGTAACGTGGCAGAAGCTCGCTGTGCTGATCTTCGTTCAGGGCATGAACCCAGGGTCCCAAGTGATCTTCGCCGTACATTTCGGCGGCAAAAGCTTCAGCGAGTCCTTCCAGCACTAGGTATTGAGCGACCGTTGTCTCGGCACTCCATGGCTCATAAGAGAGCCTCACGTTATGATGGAATTCATGTGCCGTAATGGCTGCCAGCCTTGGCAGGTTATAATCGTTCGGCCACACAACCACCATGATTTGTCCCGGCGTCCCCCCTGAACCTGTATATCCGGGATGCGGGCCGAACCGCTCATGATCACCCAGCGCCAGAGTGAAGAGCAAATCTCCCAGCTCAATGCCGTGAGCTTCCGGCTTTAATGCGGCATATGCCTTCATCACGGCTTCCTTGCATCGGCTCCAGGAAATCGCTTGTTCCAAGCGAGACAAAGCCTGGAGCGCCTCCTCAGGATGATCTGCCGAGCGAAATAATCCCAGCAGCTGCGTCATATCGTAATCGTCCTGTCCTTGAGGCATACGCTTGCGTATCGTGTCCATAAACGGCTGAAGCGGCTTATTCACGAGCTGCTCATATGCGGTGATCCGCAGCTCAGGCTCAGATTCCAGAGCTTGTTGTTGATGGGTTAGTGTATCGATGGCGATCAATTGCATACTGATTTCCTCCTCTTATCGAAAGCAATAGCTGCTTCGTATAATGTTGAGGATAATCCTTTACGCTGCGTGAAGGTCAAGCCCCTTATTGACGAACGCTTTTGACAATGAAACCGTCCCCTGCATGGTTCGGATTAGAAGGAATGGAGGTAACCTTTAAATTCTGGAGCATGATGCCACCGTTATCAGCAGTCAGCTTTGGACTTTTCCCATTGACCCGGCAGCAGGAGAAGACGACAGGAGATAATCGTGCCATTGTTGCAAGAGCCCCATTGACCTGTGGCGCTTCAACGATCCATTCCGCCGAGGTCTGCGGACCATCGTATCGTTGTAATGTCCGAAAAGCCCAATTTCGGGTTACGTTTCGAAGGCAGATCAACCAGTTCGAACCGCTGCGCTTGCTGATGCTGGCATGCATCCGGTCACCCGGCTGAATCGGCAGCGGAATGATCGTAACCGAGGCCGGGAGGATCTCCCACCATGCATAATAGTAAGCCTTACCGTCTATGAATTCATGACCTGTTCCGGTCTGTATCAGATTGCTATTGCCGAAGCCGTCAATTCCAATCCATGCTGAGGAATAGGTCGCCGCACGGCTTGGACGAACAAACGGCACATTCCATTTGGCGGAGATCTGTTTGTAAGCACCTTTTTTTCCTTTGAGGCTGTATCCGCTCCAATTGCTTGAAATCCATCCGATGTTACGACGCGGCTTGGCTGAAGTGTCAAGTTGGCAAGTGTGATTCCACTGATCTATCGTGAGAATCCCCATTTCTCCACCGCCTTTACTAGATTGATAGTATATCTAATGAAGAATCGGTAGAGTTGGTATGGGTTTTCTGTTAGAAAGTTTAAATGAATGTGGTTCACCAATGAAGAGAGCAGCGCAGGGATAAACGGGCATTTAAGAGCGATGGATTATAGTTGCCCCATTCTTGTGAACCCGTCTTAAGGGAGATGCCGTAAGGCAAAAACAAACAGGATCATCGCCCCTAAAGAAGTGATGGTTCGCACATGATTCCAGGGCACCCAGCGTCTCAGGTAGTTGTTCCATACCTCACCTCCGGCACTGCTTCCTGGGTCAACAGCGGCCAGTGCGTCGTTTAGCGGGACGTTGAACGCCATCGTTACGATGAATCCCGCTAAATAGAGCAGGCTGGCGGCAAGCAAATACAACGAGCCGGGTTCCCCCCAGCGCATGATGGATACGACCGCAAGCACGATACTGGTTAACGCAGTGCCTGTAAACAATGTGCCGAACAAAGGATTGAGAATGGTTGCATTGATGGACTGCATGGCATGGATCCCCTGTTCATTGGGAATTCGGGCTAGCGCTGTCATTATAAAAGACGAGAAAGCGAAGAACAGCCCGGCTATGAGTCCCGATCCGGTTACCGAGAATAAAGCCAACAAAAAAATTAAGCGGTCACTCATGGATAGTAAACCTCCAATGTCATAGGTTATTACTGGTTTGGTTCCAGTATATTCATTTAATTGTTTGTACATACAAATATAATTGGATTTCCAGCAAAAGTAAAGACCTAAATACGCAGAAAATTATAATCAATCAATAGACTCTGAATTATATATTAATATTTTCTATTTCTGGTAATTAGTTCACTACGCCGCACGTTATGAGAAAAAAAGTTCAGAATATCCCCACTATTTTCAAAATAGAGTTATATATACGCTCTCGTAAGCGTATACAGAATTTGGATAATATATCAAATGTGCTGCAGCCAAAAGGAGGGAGTAGTATGAAGTCAGGCAAGAGGGGTTTTTGGCTAGTAACGACGGCTTTATTAAGCGTTTCTTTGTTATTCGGTTGTACCGGGGGTAAGGGAGCGCCGGCCGATACCGGCGATCCGGAGCCGGGAAAGGATGGAGAGACGGCCAAGAAAATCATTACTGTAACGTTTCGGGATGACGGGATCGGCGAGAACGGAGCGTTCTATAAATGGCTCAAGGAAGTTTCGGCCAGCTACCCTGACAAAAGCGTAGAGATTAAGCCGACACCGATTCAGGCCTCGGAAGGCGATTATTTTGCCAAGGTGGCCTTGGCGCTCAAGTCAAAGGATACGGCGCCGGATATCGTGACAGAGGATACCTTTATCCTGAATTCTGATGCAAGCGCAGGTTATCTCGAACCGCTTGACGATAAATTGGCGGGATGGGAAGACTGGGGCAACGGTTCCTTCATCGAAGCGATGAAGAAGGGGGTTACTGCCAGCGATGGCAAGGTTTATGGCGTACCGTACAATACGGATTCCAGGGGCCTCTGGTACAACAAGGACATTTTCAAACAGGCAGGTCTTCCGGAGGATTGGCAGCCTAAGAACTGGGAGGAGGTCTTAAGCGCTGCGCGTACGATCAAGGAGAAGGCGCCTGACGTTGTGCCGATCTGGATGAACATGGGCAAGGCTACAGGCGAAGCTACCTCCATGCAAACCTATGAAATGCTGCTCTACGGAACTGGAGAAAGGCTGTATGACGATGCCAGCGGCAAATGGATTACAAAAAGCCAGGGCATTCTGGATGCGCTGACTTTTGTGGAGACGGTCAATAAAGAGAAGCTTGGACCCCCGCTCTCCAAAGTATTGAATGGTCAGGCAGGCAACACGGCTTCCCGCGAATACCTGCCGCAAGGCAAGCTGGCGATTTCCCTGGATGGATCCTGGATCACAGGTAACTATATGGAATCAGGCGCGGCGCCATGGCCTGAATACAAAGATGTGCTCGGCTTCGCGCCGATGCCGACCAGCCAAGGGCAGGACCCTGGATCGATTACGCTAGCCGGAGGGTGGGCGCTGTCGATTCCAAGCAACTCCAAGAACAAAGACGAGGCTTGGGAATTTATCAAGTATGCGCTAAACAAGGAAAATACGCAGAAGCTTGTCATGTCCTCAGGGAATATCACGGTCCGTGCCGATGTTGCCAAGGATCCGGAATATACGAAAATGCCGTTTAACGAAATCGCGACCGAATACCTGCAGAACGCAGAGTTTAGACCGGCCCAGGAAAAGTATCCGGAAGTGTCGACGCAGATTCAGACCATGGTGGAATCCGTAGCAACCGGAACATCTCCTGCAGATGCCATGAATAAATATGCGCAGGACGTCACCCGCATTGTCGGAGCGGATCAAATCTTGGAGAAATAATCGGCTATACGTACAGAACCGGCTTGCTCAAGCGCTCCATGTATCGCGGAGGCTTGGGCAAGCGGTGTTTCAGATCATCTGCACGAAAAGGAGAACGATACATGAGCAGTCTGTCCGTAGACGTTTACCCGAAACGAAGAAAAACGTATACCTGGCTCTTTTTTTTGCTTCCTTCAATCGCGATTATGCTCGTGTTTTTTATATATCCCATTCTATTAACGTTCTTCTATTCCTTCACCAACCTGGCGTTAACCGGTGAAGCGGCGAGGGAGCTTAAGTTTATCGGCCTTGACAACTATACCCGGATGTTCCAGGACCCCACGGTTCATCTCAGTATATGGAACACGCTGGTTTTTCTCATCGGCTCGGCGGTGATCGGGCAGCAGGTGCTGGGATTTCTGATCGCGCTGCTGATGAAGCAGAGAAACAAAACGTTTCGGCGAGTGATTGGAACGATTGTGCTTGCAGGATGGGTGACGCCCGAGATTGTATGTGCTCTTTGCTTGTACAGTTTCTTCGGGGATGAAGGCACGCTGAATGCGATCATCACTTTTTTTGGATTTTCGGAAGTGACCTGGTTGTTTACCGTACCGATGCTGACCATCATTCTTGCGAACATTTGGCACGGCACCGCCTTCTCGATGCTGGTATTTCAAGCAGCGCTGGATGATGTGCCTAACGAAATCGAGGAAGCGGCGGTGGTGGATGGAGCCTCCAAGTGGAAAATCTTCACGCACATCATTATTCCCTACATTAAAAGCACCATTACAACCAACATGATGCTGGTTACGCTGCAGACGCTTGGGGTGTTCGGACTCATCTATGCGATGACCGGGGGCGGTCCGGGCAATTCGACGACGACCCTGCCGATCTTCATGTACAATCAGGCATTTGTGAACTATCAATTAGGCTATGGAACCGCCATTTCGCTGCTGCTGCTGCTGATCGGGATTGTGTTAAGCCTGCTGTATATCAGGTCGATGAAAGAGTAACCAGAGGTGAGATCATATGAATGCCAAACAACGTAAATTAATCTATCGAATTCTGCCGTACGCGATCCTAACGGGGATCGGTATTTGCTTTGTGCTGCCGCTGCTCTGGGTGCTCGTGGCTTCCGTCGATCCGAATGCGATGCAATCGCTGAAGATGCCCAGCAAGGTTACCGGCGCAAACTATGTAGAGGTGATGACCAGCAGCGAGAACCAGCGCGCTTATCTGATTGGTCTGGTGATGTCGCTTGGCCAAGCCGTATTGGTTGTCCTTCTGGCGTTGCTCGCAGCTTATCCGCTATCCCGTTATCAGATGAAATATAAAAAGCCCTTTATGCTGACCATTCTGTTTATGACATCGCTGCCGATTACGGCCGTAATGGTCCCTGTGTACCAGCTGTTCCTGGGGCTCAAGCTGTATGACAATATTTTGGGTGTCATCTTGTTCTATGTCGCGTCGTCCATGCCGTACGGGATTTGGATGATGAAGAATTTCATGGATTCCGTGCCGAGCGATCTGGAGGAAGCCGCCTGGGTGGACGGCGCTTCGGTGTTTACGGGAATGCGCAAGGTGGTGGCGCCGCTGATGGTTCCGGGTATTTGTACGGTCGCGATATTTACCTTCTCGGGCAGCTGGGGCAATTTCTTCGTTCCGTATATCCTGCTGCAGTCGCCGGAGAAGTTCCCGGCTTCCCTGAAGCTCTATCAGTTCTTCGGGCAGTATGGCATGGTCGATTACGGCAGCCTGGCCGCCTTCTCGGTGCTGTACGCCATTCCGGCGATCATCATGTATATTCTCTCCCAGCAGTTCATGTCCAAGGGCTTCGGGCTGCAAGGCGGAACGAAGGGATAGGGAAATTCACAGAATGCAGGGCATGGGATGCCCAAAGCAGAAAAACGGCAGCCATGCCGTTTTTTTGTGTTTGGCGAAATCGTTCCCTTGAGCTGTCTGGTCAAATCAAGCATGGCCCTGCCTAGGGCCGCGGTCCAATGACTCGCGCAGACGCTTGATATCCCGGATCGGAGGCAAACCGAACATGCGGGCATATTCCCTGTTGAACTGAGTGGGACTTTCATAGCCGACCTGAAAGGCGGCATCCGCAGCTTCGGATGTTTCTGAGAGCATAAGTCGGCGCGCCTCTTGCAATCGGATTTGTTTTTGATATTGCAGCGGGCTCATGGCGGTGATTTCCTTAAAGTGATGATGAAGCGAAGAAGGACTCATATTGACGGCAGCGGACAGATCAGCGATGTGAAGGGGCTGATTATAATCCCGCTCAATCAATTGGGTCGCTGCCGCGATTCGCTGCGCATGACTGCCGCTGACGGCAAATTGTTTCAGGGATTGGCCTTGTTCCTCTTGAAGGATTCGATAAACAATTTCCTTCGTGACCAGGGGAGCAAGGACGGAAATATCCTCCGGCGTATCCAGAAGGCGCACGAGGCGGACGACAGCATCCAGGAGAGCCTGATTCATCGAGCTGACAAAGAGGGCTTTTGTGGAGTCGGTTTTCTTAGGAAGAGCCTCTGGGCAGGATGGAATGAGGTCGAAGATCAGATGTCGATCCAAATCCAGTCTAAGGCACAGGTAGGGCCTCTCCGGTGATGCCTGAATCACTTGGCCGGATATGGGCAATTGCAGCGAGACGACAAGATAACTGTACGAGTCATAAAAATAGCTTTCTTGTGCCAGCATGATTAATTTTCTGCCTTGAGCTACGATGCACAGTGCGGGCTCGTGAATGGTGTGGATCAATTCCGTCCCGTCGGTTGCCCGTATTAAAGATAGATTGGGTATAGGCGTAGTATGGGTACCGTCCGTACCCGTGTATTTTTCGATGTATCCTGCAAGTTCATTCTGTAGATTGCTTCCTCCATGATCTAACATCCCGGTTCGGCTGAGCCTCCTCCGATGGTATTTGTTTTAATCTTAATAAGGTTTGCAGGAATAGGCAAGAATCGTGGTGGATTCGGCTACCGGATAAATACTCCATGAAGGCATAATTAGAGTATCCTCGATGGTTGAAGGCAGGACGGTTATGCATGAAACTCAAGAGGATCAGATAAGAGTAATGAGGAGGTATTGGAATGGATCCAGCTCTTAAAGCGAATGAGGTTCAGCATCCCTATATAGGCATGTGGGTGACCAAGGACGGATACATTCGCCACGAATTGCTGCCAAACGGTCGTTATGATGAAGCACGGGGCCGGCGGAAAAGCGCTTATCAAGGACGCTATTTCATTCAAGGCAATCACATCGAATATGTGGATGATACCGGATTCACGGCTGACGGCGATTTTCGGGACGGCGTTCTCTATCATGCAGGGATGGTATTGGTTCGGGAAAACTAAACGTGCGAGATAGAAGAGAACGGTTTGGCTTAGAAGTACAGAACAGGTATCAGGAGGAGAGCTGTATGTCTAACGTTAAAGGAAAAGTCGTGGCCATTACAGGCGCAAGCAGCGGGATCGGTGAAGCGGCAGCCCGGCTGCTGGCACATCACGGTGCCCATGTGGTTCTTGGGGCGAGAAGGACGGACAGGCTGGAGAAGCTTGCTTCCGCATTGAATCGGGAAGGCGGCTCAGCTGTTTACCAATCGCTGAATGTGGCTCATCTCGATCAAATGGAATCCTTCATCGACTTGGCGGTGAGCCGATTCGGGCGGGTGGATGTCATGCTCAACAATGCTGGGGTTATGCCTCTGTCACCCTTGGAGGCCTTGAAGGTGGACGAGTGGAACCGGATGATCGATGTGAACATCCGCGGCGTCCTCCATGGCATTGCGGCAGGGCTGCCGGTGATGCAGAAGCAGGGCTTTGGTCAATTTATCAATATAGCTTCCATCGGGGCATACGAAGTATCGCCAACCGCAGCCGTTTATTGTGCTACCAAGCATGCGGTTCGGGCAATCTCGGAGGGCCTGCGCCAGGAGGTCGGCAGCGGTATACGGGTCACGCAAATATCGCCGGGGGTAACGGAGTCGGAGCTGGCCGACAGTATCTCCGATGATACGGCCAGACAGGTCATGAAGGAATATCGAAGAATATCCATTCCGGCGACTTCGATTGCGCAAGCGATTGTATATGCTATCGAGCAGCCGCCGGAAGTCGATGTGAATGAAATCATCATCAGGCCGACCGCATCAGGGAGCTAACGAATCAGCTGTTGAGTTCAATCTCAACAGCTTTTTTTGTTGGAAGGATTTGTTATACTTAGTCGTGTAGTTACATGAGGGCGCGTATAGCATAGATGCAATGATATCTTTAGCATGATGAATGGAGGAGGACTAGTGAGAGTTAAACGCATTGTCGCGAATGTCGCAGCGAAGGATGTCGCCGCAGCCAAGACGTTTTATCAAGATGTGCTGGGTCTGGATATGTTAATGGATCATGGCTGGATTGCCACTTATGGCTCGCAGGAGAGGATGAGCATACAGATCAGCTTTGCTTCCGAGGGAGGAGGCGGCACGCCCGTCCCGGATCTGTCAATCGAAGTGGATGAGATAGAGGCTGTGCTGGAAGAGATGAGGCGAGCGGGCTTTTCCATTGAATATGGACCCGTTGATGAGCCTTGGGGAGTAAGGCGCTTTTTTGTCCGCGATCCGTTCGGCAAGCTGGTCAACATATTGTCACATGTATGAGTGCACGGTGCGTCAAGTTTGGTATCCTCGCAAGTATGCTCACATTTTACTCTGTACATAAGAATCAACGCATATGATATACTGTTTATAATATAAACAATTAGCAATGGACATCAGAAGCTAGAATGCAGAAAGGATACACAAATCATGTCAAAAGATGAGAGTATGGATCCGGATATTGGATCCAGGCTGCCCGGAGGGGCGGCTCTGAGCTGGGGATTGGTAAAGCCGCCGCAGCGGGGACCGAAACGGGAGATGAGCCTGACGCAGATTGTGCAGACGGCCATCGACATCGCTGATAAGGAAGGGCTTCAGGCGGTCTCCATGAACCGGATCGCATCCGCTTTGGGTTTTACTGCCATGTCCCTGTACCGGTATATTTCCAGCAAGGACGACCTGCTGCTTCTGATGCAGGACGCCGTGTGCGATATCCCCATTCCACCGGAAGATTCCGCAGATTGGCGGGAGAATATGCGAATCTACGTCAAATCGACGATGCAGGTATTTCGGGACCACCCTTGGTACGGCGACATTCCGATTATGGGTATTCCCATTACGCCGAATAACCTGCGATTTATCGACTGGGGTCTGCGTTTCATGAAAGACATGCCGTTAAATGATTATGAGCGGATGTCTTTGATTCTCCTGTTAAGCAATTATTCAAGATCAAGCGGCATGATGCAGCGGGATCTGGACCGTGCCGTGCAGGCAGGATCCACCCCGGAACAATTTAGCGGACTCGATTATACGGCTGCACTGAAACAGCTTGTAACGCCGGATCGGTTTCCATTTCTGCATCCGGTTGTGATGTCGGGGGTCTATACGGAGGAGAACCAGGAAGAGAATCCGATTGGCAACGACATTGATTTCGGGTTAGAACGCATTTTGGACGGCATTGATCATTATCTTCAGGCCAAGACACAGAACGGACAGTCGGACAAGTAATGATATTCGTCAAAGTTACAGGTCGTGGTTGTAAGAGCGTGGAGTAAGAGAGTACAGACAGAAAGAAAGTGCATTAAGAAAGTACACAGTAAGAGTATGCTGTAAGAGCATGCAGAAAAAGTGTGCCGCAGCTGAGTAAAAAAACCGATCCTCGCATGAGGATCGGTTTTTTGCTGGTTGATTAAGCCTGATGCGGGGGCCATGGTCTGGTTGGTAAATAACGTTTCCGGACGGACATGACCGCCGCTGGAAGGAGGACGAAGTCCCTTATGAGGCTCTTAAAAACGCAATACTATAGTGTGAGTACTGCTCCCTCTATGCGGTGTGTGGTCCGGGGCATGCTTGAATGGTTACCGCGCTTAAAGCATATTTAACGTCGACCAGCTTTTCTCTTAAAGGTCCACATGCCCCATACCATAGAGGCGACAAGGATGAACAGACACCATCCTATTGCCCAGCCGATGTGATCCTGGACAGATCCACCCGTCAGCAACCCGCGAATGGACTCGATGACCGGGGTGATCGGCTGGTAGCTTGCGATTCCTTGGAGCCATGTCGGCATCGTCTCGGTAGGAACGAAGGCACTGGAGAGGTAGGGGAGGAATAGCAGGGCGAATCCATAGCTGCCGGCGGCTGCCGGACTGCCTGCAACGAGGCCGATGGCGGCATAGAGCCAAGTGAAGGCAAAGATGAACAGCGCGATCAAACCGATGGCGAGAATCCAATCCAGAAGTCCGGCCGAAGGTCTGAATCCAACGAGCAGAGCCACTGCGATAACAACGCCTGTCGCCAGCACGTTCCGGGCAAGGCTGGCTACTACATGTCCCGTAATGACACTCAAGCTTTGGATGGGCATGGTTCGGAAGCGGTCAATGATGCCATTGGTCATATCCTGGGAGACGTCGACGGCCGTGCTGGACGATCCGAAGCCGGCGCATAGCAGGATGATCCCCGGAACCACGTAGTTAACATACTGTCCGCTGGGATCGAGGGCGCCGCCAAATACATAGGTGAACAGCAGCATCAACATGATCGGCAGCACCATCGCCGTTATCATCGCTTCCGCGTTTCGGATGCTGTGACGTAAGCTGCGACCGATAAAGACGGTTTGGGTGACCGCTAAAGACGTTGTTTTTGAGTTCGAAGCTGTTGCTCTCATTATACGATTTCCTCCAATTTCTTGTCGGTTAGCGACAGGAATACATCATCCATATTGGGTCTGTGAAGACTTACACGCGTCTCGCTAGGAAGCAGGCGAGTCAACTCTTGAAGCGTCTGCGCGACATCCCTAATGCTGCCGTTTGTCGGAATCCTGTGAATCACCTCGTCGTGTACGTTGCGGAGCTCCAGCATTTCACCTCCGACCTGGGTCTTCAGCTCAGCCGGGCTCCCCTCAGCAACGATTCGTCCGCTATCCAGGACCGCAATCCGGTCCGCAAGCTGATCGGCTTCCTCCAAATACTGCGTGGTCAGCAGTATGGTGATGCCCTGACTCTTCAATTGCAGGATGATATCCCACAGGGTACGGCGGCTGCGTGTGTCCAGTCCCGTGGTCGGTTCATCCAGAAACAGAACGGGACGCGGCACGGTAAGGCTGATCGCAAGATCAAGCCGTCTTTTCATTCCGCCCGAATACGTCTTCACGCGCTTGGCTGCAGCAGCAACGAGAGCGAATTGTTCGAGCAGTTCGGCGGTTCGCAGGCGTGCTTCCGCTGCGGATAAACCCGACAGCCTGCATATCATCCGCAGATTCTCTTCCGCGGTCAATACTTCGTCGACGGCAGCAAACTGGCCGGTCAGACTAATGGACTTCTGGACATCCTGCTTGCCCTGTCCGAGATCATATCCGTTGATCCGCACACTGCCTGCATCGGGTGTCACCAAGGTCGATAGGATGTTGATTAAGGTGGTTTTGCCGGCGCCGTTGGGACCGAGAAGGGCAAATACGCTTCCTGCCGGCACGTTCAGGTTGATCCCGTCCAGGACGGTTTGATGTCCAAAGCTTTTACGCAATTGACGAATCTCAACAGCATGGTTACTCATGTTAGGTTCAACTCCTTGAATTTAATTGTATATATAATAAACAGTTTAATTGATAATTAGTATATTGTATAAACAGTTATCTTGCAATATGTTTTTTTAAGTTTGGACGCTGCATGAGGTTACAGGGATGATGGAGCTTCTGGGTATAAAAAAAGAGCCTGGCACGATGTAACAAAACATCGTGCCAGGCTCTATTCAGGAATGTAAGCCAGGGTATAGGCCAGCTTGGCGCTATGAACGATCCGATTCGTCATGAAGCTCCAGTTCAATGACGGTATTGCGTTTGTCGGGGAGCGGATAAGTGAAATGTTCAGGACGCGCAAAGTTCACGAATGCGTCTTCGACGAATTCGGCGGCGCTCCATGGGCGGCTGAGGAACAATTCATATCCGTCCGCGAGCAGCCGGGCCTTCTTCACCTTGTCGGCCATGCCGATGAGATTGATCGGTCCGATGGACTCCTCAAAAACGTGGGCATACAGTGTATTTCCTTTTTGGGTGTACCGACCCCAATCCGGCTTCTGATAATCGGCGGCCGCGCAGCCATAGATACTGTCGCCATTCTTGCTCATCCAGTCACCGATTTCCTCCAGCACGTCGAGGCTTTCCTTAGGAATGGCGCCCCTCGCGTCGGGTCCGACATTCAGCAGCATGTTGCCGTTCTTGCTGACGCATTCCACCAGCTTGCGGATGATCGTGGTTGCCGATTTGTAATTGCGGTCAGCGGCTGCATAGCCCCAGTTGTTATTCAGCGTGATGCAGGCTTCCCATGGGATCGGGGCACCTGTCTGATCCACGACGCCGTGCGGCGGAATGATCTGTTCAGGCGAAGCGAAATCTCCGCTGTAAACGGAAGGATCGGTAGTGTAGATGCTGCCCCCGCTCTCGCCGCTGCCTTCAAGCCGGTTATCGATAAGAATATGCGGCTGGAGTTCGCGGATCATCTTCATCAACTCGGTGGCGCGCCACACCTCGCCGCGCATGTTATCATAAGAGAAGTCAAACCACATGATATCGAGTTTGCCGTAGCCTGTCAGCAGCTCCCGAACCTGCCCATGCATGTAATCCAGGTATCGGTCGAAGTTTTTCGGATCGCGCTTAAAGGCTTCGTTCGCCCGCATCGGGTGAATGCGGTCTCCATAGGCCGGATAGTCCTCATGGTACCAGTCAATCAGTGAGAAGTAGAGGCCGACTTTAAGGCCTTCTTCACGGAATGCTTCCAGAAACTCCTGCACGAGGTCCCGCCCGGCTTTGGTATTCGTTGATTTATATTCGGTCAGCTTGCTGTCGAACAAACAGAATCCGTCATGGTGCTTGGCCGTCAGCACCGCATATTTCATCCCTGCTTTCTTGGCCGCTCTGGCCCACTCCCGAGGATTATAGTCAACGGGATCAAATTCATCGAAATAGGTCTGGTAGTCTTCGATGCTCATCTGTTCCGTGCTTCGGAGCCATTCGCCTCTGGCCGGAATGGAGTAGAGCCCCCAATGGATGAACATGCCGAAGCGGTCGTTCTGGAACCATTGCACGCGCTGGTTGCGATCTTGGATGACTTGATTGGTTGGAGTGGTAGTCGTTGTCATGGATTCAAACCTCCGATTCTTGGAATTGTCGAGTTTGATTTTAACAAGAATGTGTTAGTATGAATAGATAATTACTTAACTCTGACGGGTATTATAATAACTTTAGAGGATAATCGAAGATGAAGAATGAACGAAATGAACATGAAGCCATTCAGCAGATGCTCCTGAACATGCAGGTTCAGATCTGGGAGGCCGAAAGAACGCAGTGCTGGCCGGAGTGGAAGGAATTCGACTACACCGTGTCCTACAACAAGCTCTATTTTATCCTGGATGGGGAAGGATGGGTGAAGATCGGCGATGAGGAGCTGTATCCCGTTCCGGGTCAATTGGTTCTGATGCCGGCACGGACCAGGCAATCTTACTCCGTCATTAGCGGCCGTCCCTATCTTAAATACTGGTCGCACTTCTCGGCGACCGTAGGCGATTCCGACGTGTTTTCCTGGTTGAACGTTCCATATTGTTATGATTTATCGGGCAATGCGGAGATTCCGTCATTATTCCAGCAGCTGGTGGAAGCGCACCGTACCGGTACCATAGCTGCGCGGTTAAAGGAAAAGTCGGTGATGCTGGACATCCTGTCCCGCGTGTTCGAGCACCAGCAGCCGCAGATTCATACGGACAAAATGGAAGATATGGGCAGGCTCCACAAAGTGCAGCAGTACATTAAGAATCACCTGCATGAAGAAATTACGCTGGAGCAGATGGCGGGGACGCTGCATTTGCATCCGAATTATTTTATTAAGTACTTCAAACGGCATTTTGGGATCACGCCGCAGAAATATCTAAGCCTCAAGCGGATGGAGCAGGCCAAGCTCATGCTAAGAACGACCCCACTGAGCATCAAAGAAATTGCGGACGCCACCGGCTTTGAATCAGCGAACTATTTCTCGAAAACGTTTCGTAAAGAGGTTGGTTACAGCCCCTCGGAATATCGGAACAATATATAGCAAAAAAGAGGCTGTCCCTGAAATCGATTCGGGGATAGCCTCTTTTCTTCTGATCAGGTTTGCCTAAAAACCTTTTCCTCCAAGCGGCTTAAGCTTGAGCGGCTCTGCGCCGGCGATCAGCGGGCGCCCGCGCTGCAGCAGCTCGGACGTATCGGCTCCCTGCAACGAAGCGGCATGCGCGTCTTGGCTGCTCCACAATTCCGTGACCCATACGGCATTCGGATCGCTGTCCGAAACGTTGACGATATAGAGTTCACAGTCTTCGTTATCGCTAAGCATCGCTGCTGCTTCGAGCAGGATCTCCGCAAGTTCATCCCGTTTACCGGGATGGGCAATCAGCTTTCCGTACATCGCGAACTTCTCCATCGGGTTCACCCTTCCTTTTTGGTCATGTCGCTTAACATGCGTTCGTAATGGAGCGCCATGCTTGTCGTGATCTCTGACAGTTTGAGCACGAGAGATGTGGGCTCCAGAATGGTTAAAGCTTTGCCGTAAGGGAGAAGAAAATAGGGGACATAGGACATCAGCGAAGACGTATCCAGCTGGAAATGAGCTTCTCCATCACGGCGCTTCACAAGAGTATGTCCAAATAACCAATGCTGGCTTAATTCATTCAGAACATGCTCATGGCCTTGGATGACGACATGGATCAGCGGTTCACGGCTGCCTGAATCGGGCAGAAGACTGCCAAGCAGTACATCCTTGGCCGAAAAGTCAGCGGGCCGTTCAAATACATGTTCTGTCAGCTCCAGCCCGATGATCCGATCCACGCGAAAATTCCGAATCTCTTGGCGCAGATGGCAGAAGCCGGCAGCATACCATTGACCCTTCCAATGGATGATGCCGTAGGGGTCGAAGTTTCGGACAACGCGCTCGCCCTCCCTGCCTTTTGAATACGACATCTTCAAGGTTTGTCCTTGCGCTGCGGCATTCTCCAGCGTCTGCAGCAACGGCTGAAGCCCGGTATGGACAGGAGGCTGCAGAACCGAGATGCCGCTGCTATGCCGTTCGATCTGATGAAGCTGCTCTTCATTTGTATAAAGCTTCAGCTTGCCGATTGCCCGCTCCAGCGCGTCCGTATACGGATAGCCGGTTTCTTTGGCGAAGATCGAAGCGTGCACTAATGCCTTCTGCTCTTCGGCGTCAAACATCAGCGGGGATTCCGTAAACTGCCCGAGGATCCGAAAGCCGCCGTTCGGCCCGGAATCGGCAATGATGGGCGCGCCGCTGGCGCATAACGAATCGATGCAGCGGTACACCGTTCGGACATGGATTTCCAGCTCATCGGCGATTTGCTGCGCGGTCATCTTCTTGCCCGAGCGGAGCATCCACAGGATCGACAGCATATTATCCGCTTTGGACATCTAGATGCGCTCCTTCCAGACGGGATGATCCCGAATGTTTACTTTTAAGTAGATTGTATCTTTTCTACACGAGCGGGTCCATGCCCTTGTCGATCCAGGAATCGTAGGTCGGACCGTAGAGCTCGGGAATCCGCAGCCCGGCTTGTCTCATCAGCACCGTCATCTGTCCGCGGTGATGCGCTTGATGAACCAGGGTGAAATGCAGGAATGCCGAATTTGTCCATGGCTCTCCGTCGAATTCGCGGGTAGCGCGAAGATCCTCCTCGCTCCACTGGGACTGAACCGCATCCAGAAAGGCATGCCGAATCCGGCGGTAGCTGTCCTGAATCTCGGCGGCCGAATTGGGGATTTCCTGCTCGCGGTACGGGCCCTTAAACTGCAAACCGAGCATGGTCATGTACTGAATCGACATCACCAAATGCCAGGCCAGCTGTCCGAGCGTGCGATGCTGCTCCGTCATAGCGGTTTTGAGCGATTCGTCGGTTAAAGCGTTCATGACTTGTTCGGTGATATGCGCCTCTTTTAACCATTCAGTCTTAAAATCCTCTAAGCTCATGTTCATGTGTAACCCTCGCTTTGGTTTAGGATGTGTGCTGCAAGTCGAGTATATTACACCATTCCTGACAGTTACGGTCAGTGATTATGGGCGATACGAATTTATTTATTCCAGTGTTAGTCGAATATTGATCTGATGGTCTACAGAACTTTCTTCATTTATAATGTATGAGATTTAAAGCTCGTGCAAGGTATCGAGTTTAGGGGGGGACAGCATGCAGGAAACGTTTCGTGAAATACCGGGAGCTCAGGAATGGATTGTCATTCAAGCGATTGACAAGGGCTGGTCGGCAGATCGTAAATATTATGTTCAGGATACGCAAGGCAAGGAGTGGCTCCTCCGGCTATCCGACATCTCTCAATACGAGAGGAAGCGATGGGAGTTTGAAACGGTAAAAAAGCTGGATCCTATCGAAATGCGTATGTCCCGCCCGATTGATTTTGGTGTATGCCGTGATGGCAGCCAAGTGTTTTCCCTGTTCACATGGGTTTCGGGAGAAGATGCCAGGGACGCCATTCCATTGCTGGATTCTGAGGAGCAGTACCGGCTGGGCGTTCAGGCAGGCCAATATTTGTGCAAGATGCATCGCATTCCGGCTGAGAGCGGCTTTGATACGTGGGCGGTTTATTATAATTCCAAGATGGATAGGTACATCAAAAATTATGAGAGCTGCGGTATCCGGCTCGCAGGTGCTGAGAACATCATTCGTTATATGGAGGAGCACCGATATTTGCTTGATGAGCGGCCCCGTTCTTTTCAGCATGGAGATTATCATGTCGGCAATATGGTGGTTACGCCTGAAGGCGAGCTGGGCATCATCGATTTCAACCGGGCGGATTCCGGTGATCCTTGGGAGGAGTTTAACCGGATTACGTGGGATGCTGCGATTAGCCCGTGGTTTGCTTCCGGTCGTATTCACGGATATTTCCAGGGTGGAGAGGTACCGGATTCATTCTTCAGGTTAATGGCGCTTTATATCGCGAGTAATCAGATTTCCTCGATACACTGGGCGATTCCATTCGGTGAGCAGGAAGTGGGGGTTATGCTGAATCAGGCTCAGGAGGTACTGAACTGGTATGAGGGATTCCAGACGCATATACCCAATTGGTATAAACCGATGCCGGGGTCATCTTAGCCTATCATTGACAGGATAGCAATCTAGAAGAATTTATTGATGCAACAGCATGATACGATATAAAAAAACAGATGGAGGTTTGTACTCATGTCATCAACGGATATTCGGTTTGTCGGCGGAAACAATATTGCCCTTAAAATTCCGAAGTACAAGTATGAGGAAACCGTGCATTTTTACAAAGAGGTGTTGCAGCTGCCTTATTTGGGCTTCAAGGATGGTTCACACCTCTTTCAGCACGGTCCGAACAATCTATGGCTGGATTGCATGACTCACTATGCTCAGCAGGATGTCTGGTTAGAGGTCACTACGGATCATCCCGAGACGGCCGCTTCGTATTTGAGAGAGCACCAGGTGGATCGCAGGGATGAGGTGGAGGTTTACGAGAACTCGCAGGGCTACTGGATATCCGATCCATGCGGGACGATCATTCGGGTGAATCCTAGAAAAGCGAGTGAATAGACAAGCCCAACCAGCGCATGGTTAGCCGTTGGCGACGCGTATCCCTTGAGACGTGAGGTTATGTCGAAGCGTCCAACCACGCATTCGGTAAAATTTTTTGCTCACTACATTCCATGAACCGGGACACAAAAAAAACCAAGCATCTGCTATCCAAGAAAAAGATTGTGACAGGGATGCTTGGTTTAACTTTTTGCTGAGGAATTACGCTACGGCTTCAGAACCACCTTGGTGCAGTCTTCTTCATGATCGTTAAATATCCGATAGGCATCGCTTGCTTGCTCCAGTGGAAGACGGTGGGATACAATCTCGGTTGGGTCGAATTCCCCGGCGGTGATCTTCTTGAACAGCTCCGGCATATAATGGATGACGGGGGCTTGTCCCATGGTAAGGGTAATGTTCCGTTCAAAAATATGGCCGAGCGGGAACATATTGTACAATGAACCGTATACGCCGGTCAGCTGAATCGTGCCGTATTTGCGAACGGCATCGATGGCAATATCGATTGCGCTTAACGTTCCGCCCTGGAGCTTCAGCTTTTGACCGATGGCTTCCATGGTTGACTTCTTGCCGTCCATACCAACACAGTCGATCACAACATCCGTGCCGCCCTTGGTGATCTCGCGGATGTATGCGCCCATATCATCATAGTCTTCAAAATTGAAGATCTCCACGTTGTTCATCCGCTTTGCTTTTTGCAGCCGGTAAGGGAGACGATCCACAGCGATTACCCGTTTGGCCCCCTTCATCCAGGCGAATTTCTGGGTCATCAGACCGATCGGTCCACAGCCGAGCACCGTCACGGTATCGCCCGGCTTCACGCCGGCATTCTCCACGCTCCAATAGGCAGTAGGAAGAACATCAGACAAAAACAGAAGCGCTTCATCCTCCAGCTCGCATGACTCAGGGATGACAAACGGCATAAAGTTCCCGTACGGCACGCGCAAATATTCAGCTTGTCCGCCAGGGTAGTTGCCGTAGCGTTCGGTGTAACCCAAGAACCCTCCGGCATGGACATCCGGGTTGCGATTGGAATTGTCGCATTGACTCTCCATATCATGATTGCAATAGTAGCAGTGACCGCAAGAAACATTGAACGGAAGAACGACGCGGTCGCCTTTTTTCACGCGGGTTACGTTGGCACCGACCTCTTCTACGATCCCCATGGGCTCATGGCCGATCACGAAATCTTTAGCCGCGGGCATAGCTCCTAGGTATATATGAAGATCGGAACCGCAAATGGCTGTAGAGGTGATGCGGACGATAATATCATCCTGGGTCCGAATGGATGGATCCTCTACATGTTTGACCTGAATGTCTTTTGCGCCTTGAAATGTGACTGCTCTCATACGTTCCCTCCTTATGCGTTGTACAGAAGTTCTCTTTTTTAATACCCGATATCCAATTGTATTAACATCCCCACCGCTATTCATGCCTATGCGCTGATACGCGCAAAAACATAGTTTGTGGAAGAAAGACCAGTGCTAATTACTTCTGATGGTCGCTAGGGGCACGCGTATAAGTGAACCGGCTGCGCGAACCTCGATGACAAAAGTGTAAAAGTGAACCGGCTGCGCGAACCTCGATGACAAAAGTGTAAAAGTGAACCGACTGCGCAAACTGATGACAAACGTGTAAAGTGAACAGGCTGCACAAACTGATGACAAACTTGGCAAAGGGGATAAACGTGATAAACGTGTCAAAGGGGATAAATGTAGCAAACGTGCCAAATGAGTCAAATGGGATTTACCGGACACAGGATACGTTATTTGCTCTGATAAGAGCTAAACTTTGATACTTGCGGACATGAGTTCCGTTATTTGCATAAAAAGTCCGTTTTTCAGCAGCAAAAAGGTTAAATAACGGACTTGGTGTCCGTTAGGATAAGATAATCGCCTGAAATATGGCGAATAACGGATCTGTAGTCCGTTGGAAGCCGCTTGTTTGGTGATGGCAGCCGACTGTTAGTGATGGATTAGCTTGTTTGGTGATGGCAGCTGCAAGTTGTGTGATGGAATTCACTTGTTTGGGATAGCAGCTCAAGTTGGTGATAGAAGAGTAAATTGGTAATTGGATCTGCATGTTTTCGTGATCGTAGCCGCTGTTAGTGATAGAAGCCGACTGTAGGGATGGATCCGTATGTTTTGGTGATAGAAGCCGACTGTTAGGGATGGATTAGCATGTTTGGTGATGGTAGTTGCAAGTTGTGTGATGGAATTCACTTGTTTGGGATAGCAGTTCGTGTTGGTGATAGAAGCAGTAATTGGTAATTGGATCTGCATGTTTTCGTGATTGTAGCCGCTGTTGGTGATAGTCGCCGACTGTTAGGGATGGCTTAGCTTGTTTGGTGATGGCAGCTGCAAGTTGTGTGATGGAATTCACTTGTTTGGGATAGCAGTTCGTGTTGGTGATAGAAGCAGTAAATTGGTAATTGGATCTGCATGTTTTCGTGATCGTAGCCGCTGTTGGTGATAGTCGCCGACTGTTAGGGATGGATTAGCTTGTTTGGTGATGGTAGCTGCAAGTTGTGTGATGGATCACTTGTTTGGGATAGCAGCTCGTGTTGGTGATAAAAGCAGTAAATTGGTATTTGGATCCGCATGTTTTGGTGATAGTAACCGTCTGTTGGTGATAGCAGCCACTTGCTCCGGCATCCCAACAGTATTGTAAGACATCCCGTGGTCGATTTCTTCGGTAAAACGAAGCTGCAGGCCGATTCGGCGGTATACAGATGACATAAGGGCTTTTCATAAAGCAAAAGAACGCGTGTTGGCAGGGATTCGGTTATCCCGCCATACGCGTTCTTTTTTTAAGATTGTTATGTTACTCTTCGGACTGTTGGCGTCAAAAGTTTACACGAGCTTCAAATACTCAACGATCGTCAGCAAGCCTTTATCGAAATTTTCCAAATTAAAATGCTCGTTCGGGGCATGCAGATTCTCGTCCGGCAAGCCAAAGCCCATCATGACGGCAGGAGCGTTCAGCGTGCTGGACAGCTTCTCCACGATCGGGATGGACCCGCCATCCTTCGTAAAGAGGGCACGCGTGCCGTAGACATGCTCGAACGCGTCTGCGGCTTTTTGCAGCATTGGATGGGACGGATCGATGTTGAAAGCGAATGCTTTTTCCTTCGGTTTAAACGTAATCTTCGAACCGACTGGAGTGTGGGCATGCAAGTGGGCTTCAATTGCGTCAAGTACCGCTTGCGGATCTTGGTCTGCTACCAGACGGCACGTAATTTTGGCATGGGCTTCCTTCGGAATGACCGTCTTGCTGCCTTCACCCTGGAATCCGCCGTATACGCCGTTCAGCTCAAGGGTCGGACGCGCTCCCACGCGTTCAACGAAGGAGAAGCCTTCCTCACCATACAGGGAATCGAGGCCGAGATCCTGCTTCAGCTTATCCTCGTCGAATTCCTGCTTGGCAAATTCCTCGCGCATTTCCGGGGACAACTCCAGCACCCCGTCATAGAAGCCTTTTACGGCGACACGGCCCTGCTCGTCATGAAGCGAAGAGAGTAAGGACACCATCGAATGCAGGGCGTTCGGTACGCCGCCGCCATATGTACCGGAATGAAGGTCGGTATTGGCCGTTTCCAGAGACAACTCCAGGGAGCACAATCCGCGAAGGCCTGTGGAGATGGCCGGTTTGCCAGGTGCGAGCAGGGACGTATCCGAGATCACGATCGCGTCCGCAGCCAGCTTGTCCTTGTTGTTGTCAAGATAGAGCGGGAGGTTCGGGCTGGACACCTCTTCTTCGCCTTCAATGCAGAACTTGATGTTGACCGGAAGCTCCTTCTCCTGCTTCAAAATAGCTTCGACGGCTTTGACATGCAGGAAGAGCTGGCCTTTGTCGTCCGTTGCTCCGCGTGCATACAATTTGCCGTTACGGATAGCCGGCTCGAAGGGCGGGGTTTCCCACAGATGAAGCGGGTCTACGGGCTGTACGTCATAGTGACCGTAGATGAGAACGGTCGGTTTGCCTTCGGCATGCAGATAGTCTGCCGTAATAATAGGATGTCCTGCTGTTTGATGCACTTCCACATGCTCAAGGCCTGCTTCGGTCAGCTTGCCTGCGAGCCACTCGGCAGCCTTTGCCACATCGTCTTTGTGCTCGGACAGGGCCGAAATGCTCGGAATGGACAACCATTCCTTCAGCTCATTCAGATGGGTTTCGCGGTGTTCAGCGAAATACGCTTTATAATCAACGCTCATGAATATAGATCCTCCTTCGATTTACATTGGCATTCGAAAAGATGCCGTATCTTACTATTCTAACCGTTTTTCGGAGAATACGAAATATTAGCGCCTGATTAAATCGGAAGCTTGTTTGGAATCCCATCCGCCGCTGTCATACATAATTATTGTCCAAAAGGTTTCTCCAGAACATCCGCAGCGCCGGACTGATCAGCTTATTGCGGTGGCGATCGGCATAAATCCGGCGCTCGGGCAGCCAGGACGGAATTGGTCGTGCTTGAAGTTTCCCCTCTGCCAGTTCTTCTTGTATGGCCGCTTCAGCGATCATGCCATACCCCAGCCGGAAGCTAGAAATAAGGGAGGATCCGGTCTTCCTAAATAATATATTTCCATATAAAAAAAGAAATACGCAGCATCACTGGCCTAATAGCGATGCTGCGTATTCCTTTCGAAGTTCTATAATCCCAGAGGGTTACTCAGAATTGATCCCAGCCGTTTCCAATTAACTGGCGCTGCAAAAATGGCAGCTGACGCTGCTGTTGAATGAACTGCTGACGCTGCTGTTCTTGTAATTGCTGATGCTGTTGTTCTTGTAATTGCTGACGCTGTTGTTCTTGTAATTGCTGTTGCGAACGGAATTGCTCTTGTAATTGAGGTGGTGTTAGCGGCGGTTCAGCAGCATATGCTCCATGCTGGGGTTGATCTTGGGCTTGAAATTGCTGCTGGAACAGCTGTTGCTGTTGTTGCTGCTGAAATTGCAGCTGCTGTTGCTGGAATTGCTGTTGCTGCTGCTGAAGAAGCTCATAGTCCCGATTACCAGAGGTTTCTTGATGGTAATAGTGCTGATTATGATGCGACGCAGGCTGTTGATGCTTCATCTGCCCTTGCACTTGCCCCTGCTGCGGGCAGTTTTTGGGCGGACCGATGACAACCGTATCGGTAATCGGTGCCAGGGTGTCTTTGACTTTGTCTTCATCCAGGCAGTACGTGTGCGCGAACACGCTGGCTGGCGTCAATCGCAAGAGATCGGAGCCTGCAATGAATTCAGGCACCGGTGCGTCAAAGACCGCGATCAGGTGCGTGTTGTCAACCGTCGCCATTTCATAATGCCACCAGCCCTGGGGTACGAGGGCTACTTGACCGGGCGTTACCTTGAAGTTCAGCAGCTCCTTCGTGAACGGATTCACCATGGAGACGATGGCTGCGCCGGTAATGACATACACCAGCTCGGATGCATTCTGGTGGATATGCGGCTCCACCACATTGCCTGTGCTGAGGTGAATATCCAGCAGGGAGGCGTTTCCGAGCGTGTTCAATTCTTTTACGGAGAGAGAATAGATGAAATTCTGATTGTCTTTCTTGAATGTTTGATTGTTTCTCAGATCATAAGTATAGCGAACAGATGGAGAGGTGAAATCCATATAAGAGACTGCCACTGTGATTCCTGCCCTTCATAATGTAATAGGCGTTTGACCCATAAAATACGGTATTCCCATAGGCAAGCATACGTGAGCCCATTTTTGGAACCAGCAGCATGCAAGCCACCCTTGTGAGGGTGGCTTGGGCAAATTTCATATGATGGAGCAGGCGAGGTCAGGCCGATTTCGGGATGGTAACCGGCGACTTCCGTCCGGCCGAGAAGCTGACCAGTCCTGCGGCCAGGCCAAGCGCGAGCACGAATCCACCGAGCCATGGATGATATTGAAGCGTGGATGTCGTATTGACCATGAAGCCTCCTGCGCCCGCGCCTGCGGCTAACCCGAGATGGACAATGGAGGTGTTTAAGCTGAGGATCAGATTAGAAGAGCCTGGTGCTTGCTGGATAAAATAACTCTGAACGGCCGGACCCGCCGCAAACATGGACAGCACCATGATTCCCATCAGCACAAGTCCTATGAACGATTTACCGGCGAGCAGCGGAAGAAGCGAGAATACCGCGATATGAATGAGCGTGCTGAGCGTAATCACTTTCGCAGGGCCAAACCGGTCGACCCCATATCCGCCGAGCCTCGAGCCGATCGCTCCAAAAAGTCCAAAGCCAAGCATTATGATACTGATTCCTGATGGCGCGATATGGAAAATATCCTGGATAAATGGCGTAACATACGTAAACAGTACCGAGTTGCCGGATTCCCGGAAGAACGTAAGCAGCAGCGCGCTCACGATTACGACACTCCCCAGCACTTTGAATTGCTGGTAAAAGGGAACAGGAGCGTCCCCTTCAACATCCGGCAGGAGTCTGATCAGGACAAAGGCGACCAGCAGACTGAGCAGAGCCAGCAGCAGAAAGATCGATTGCCAGTTCAGCAGATTCGTGATCCATATACTGATCGGAACGCCCAGCACCATGGCGCTGCTAAAACCCAGCACGATGGTACCGATGGCACGGCCTAACTTATCCGGGGGTACCAGCTTGGCTGCTGTACCCATTGCGGCTACCAGATACACCCCTGAGCTTACCCCCAGGATGACGCGGGAGCCCATGAGCATCCAGACTTCGGTGCTGAAATAGGAAACGAGACTGCCGGCAATGAACAGCAGAAGAGAGCCGAGCAGCACTTTTTTACGGTTGAACCGAGCGGTGAGCGACACCAGAAACGGTGTTCCGATCGCAAAAGCAAGCGAATACGCGGTAATCAGCTGGCCCGCAAAGGCCAAAGAAATATGAAGATCGTCTGCGATCGCATACAGAATACCCGAGACGACCAGTTCCGAGGTGGCAGTAAGAAAAACCCCAAGCGCCAATAAATATATCGTAAATCGATTCATATCCAATTCATCCCTTCGTTAGAAGATCAATACCCTCTGCGATCATGGCTAGCACATGCCGCAAGGCGGGTTGGTATAACTTGAAATCTCTTTGTGTTTGTATTATAAGTAAGACGCATATATTATGTAAGAAGGCAAAGTATTTGGATATTATCCAATCATTTTGACTAACTTACGATTAGTTAGCGATGGGGTGAGATCGTGGAATCTGATAGAGAAGAGCTGCAGGAAACGCCGGCTTTCAATCATATCTGCTCAGTGCTGCAAATTCTCGGAGCCAAATGGGCGTTTCTAGTCATTGCGCAATTAGCCCAAGGACCGAAACGGTTTAATCAGCTTCACCGGGATGCAGCCATCATCAAGACGCAGTCCTTAACGGATGTGCTGCGGCATTTGGAAGGCAGCGGGATCGTAAGACGCGAGGTATTTCCTACCGTTCCGGTCTCCGTGGAATATTCATTGACCGACAAGGGATTGGACTTCCTGGATTCTTTGAAGGAGATGGAGAAGTGGGCCGAAAAATGGGGAGTGGAACAATCCTCATGACTGCTGCAACAACTATAGTACACATATCAAAAACTCATTTCCGAAAGTGTATAACAGGAAATGAGTTTTCTTTTTTTTGAAAATTACGTATTCTTATAGATAACATTTTCAGATTTGGTTCGAAGGATAGGGAGGTGGTCACCGCTTGCGAATCCATAAGGTTAACCTGCTGACAAAATTGTTGATTTCCTATTTGCTTGTGCTGATGTTTCCCGTGATCGTCATCCTGTGCTATTACTATCCTTATTCGGCAGAAGTGGTGAAAGAGAAGGAAATGGACTGGAATGCGCATATTACGGAGC
The DNA here is from genome assembly GCF_049893405.1 of Paenibacillus sp. Dod16. NCBI lineage: Bacteria > Bacillati > Bacillota > Bacilli > Caryophanales > Paenibacillaceae > Paenibacillus > Paenibacillus sp. Dod16. The sequence continues at coordinate 275,589 of NZ_JBNDYG010000003.1, read as the reverse complement.
AGTTCATGACATCGATGGATACGTTTACAAGATATGTGTACAATTTACCGTTTGAGCTGGTGCAGAACCGGGAATTCAAGATGTATAAGGCGGAGGAAAGCGACTACCAGCGGGTGCTTATTGCCAATGAGATGAAAAAATACAATGCAACCGATGCGTTTATTTACAACACCTTGCTGTATGTGAAGAACATCGGTTATTTGTTTTCCAAAACTGGAAGCGCATACAGCCTGGACGACCTATCCATTCCGGGTGTTGGTTACTATTATGAAAACTGGGCCCACGAAGATATGATCCAGACTCTGAATGATCTTCATTCTCCTGTCGTGAGGCCTGTGGAGAATGTGGTCGTGCCCGGCAATAACCGGGTCAGAATGCTGACCTTCGTGCAGCCGCTGCCGGTAGGGGGCTCGAATTCCCCCGGGGCCGTTATGATCATGGTTAGGGAGGATACGATTGTCCGGATGATGAAATCCGTTTCGGAAACCTACAGCGGCGATTTTTTTGTGCTAGACGGCCAGGGAAGGCGATTGGTATCCTCCAATGATACGTCTTACCAATCTTCCGATGATTTCAAGAAGCTTGTGCATCGTTTAGGGGAAGAGTCAGTTTCCTCTTCGGGTATTCATACCATCAGCGGATCGGACTATCTGGTATCGTCCTCGGTATCGGATAAGAATGGCTGGAAATATGTGAGTTTGCTGCCGGTATCTAAGTCCCTGCAGGGCATTCGGACGATTCAGCTGAATACGGCTATCCTGGTCGGGCTGATTCTGCTGCTTGAAGTGTTCATCATCTATGTATCCATCCGGAAGAACTACCAGCCGATTCGCCGTCTGGTTGATCTCGCCGTACATGTGTTTGAACCACTGGAGCGAAAACCGATGAACGAGATTGATACGATTAAGTATACGTTGGAGGAGCTTTCGCAGGCTAACAGCAAGCTGGACGAGCATGTGAGGGGATCGTTGCCGATTATGCGGGACAACCTGCTGTTTGAGCTGGTGAGTGGGCATATTCCTGACTGGGAGAACTTTGAACAGGAAGCCCGCAGGGTCGGCATCCGGTTTCATCATGATAACTACACGGTTGCCGTGTTGTGCTGCGAAGCGGATGGAGCAGGGCTGGACAAGATATTGGCTTGCTGCCGGGATTACGAGGGACTGCTGCCTGATGATGCCCAAGGTTACTTCTTCAAGAGCATCTATCAGCAGGAATTGATTCTGGTGTGCTCCCATACAGCCGATTTCCCTATCAAATCTTGCGTAGAGCGGCTTCAGGATGAAATATTGGAGCGTACGGGCCAACAGACGGCGATTGGCATCGGCAAGTCTAGCGCTGCCCAATCGCCGGTGGACCTCCATCTCTCCTACCTGCAGGCGCTCCGCACAGCGGAGTTTCTGCGCATCCGGAAGATCGGGACCGTGCTGACCTTTGATAACCTCGAGATCCCCCAAACCGGAGCCGTGTCCTATTTTGCCGAAATCCTGCAATCCCTCGAACTTGCGATCCTTAAGAACGATGCGGCCATGCTGGCCTCTTTGGCGGAGCGAATGATCGGTTATTTAAGCAGTGACAGCCTGCCGCCGCATATGATACGGAGCGTGTATCTCAATACGGTTACCGTCATCTTCAACGGCCTCCAACGGTTCCGTCATGACGACCAGAGCCTGCTTCGGCTCACCGAGGCGGCATTTAACCACCGTTATACGCTGGAGCAGATGATCGGGATTATCAGGGAGAGTTATGCCAAGCTATGCGAGATGATCAGCGAAACGCTCCCCGTGTCCCGTACGGCAACGCAGGAGGAGATTCTGTCCCTCATAGCGGAGAAAGGAATGGATCCAAACTGCTCGCTGCAGATGATGGCCGATTATTTTGATATGTCGGTCTCCAACTTCAGTCATCACTTCAAGAAAACGATGGGGCAAAATTTCAAAGAGTATATCGATCAGCTTCGCATCCAGAAATCCATTCAGCTTTTACGGGATAGCGAGGAGACCCTTGAATCCATTTCCCAACAGGTCGGATACACCAACACCTCGAGTTTTATCCGTTCCTTCAAAAAGATGGTGGGTACGACACCCGGACAATATCGAAATACACATAAAGCATAAACGAAGACCGCTGATGCTGGATAAGGCAGCTTACAGCGGTCTTTTGACGAACCTTTTGGTTATAAGCTTCTTGTGCGGGCGCTTTCGTGAAGCTGAGCAGCTTCATTTTTTGAACGTATACAATATTTGAATTCCCTGTAGCGATCCGGATTGGTTGCGCTTTCATTCATTTTATTATAAGCGCTTTCAAAAAATGAAGATGCTTAAAAAATTGTCCGTTTACGGGGCTCTTCCCCTCCGTTTAGAGTGAAATGTGTCCCAAGGCAAGGCCAATATATGGCCGCATACCCTCATGGACCAGACCAACAAACGAAACCAGGAGGTAATGGAATGAAGAAAAGGGTAAACGTTTTCATCTCGCTCGTCGCCATCACAGCCATGTTGTTAACAGGATGCAGCGGGTCCGGAGGTGACACGAACGAGTCAGCCGAAACACCCGGGGATCAAACAGGCAAAAAAGTAAAGCTCACCGCCATCATTACCAAGCATCCGCTCACGAAGCCGCTGGCTGAAATGGAATGGCTGCAAAAGGTTGAGGAGACGGCGGGCGTGGACATCGAATGGCAGGAGATTACCGCGGATTGGGGACAGAAGAAAGGGACGATGCTGGCCAGCGGCGATATTCCGGATCTGTTCATCGGGCCGAACGTCATTACGGATGCGGACTTTGCGCAATTCCAGGGTTTATTCCAGGATCTGTCCGGCATGCTGGATCAGGCGCCCAACGTACAGAACATGTTTAATGAAAAGCCGGATACGAAAGTGATTGCCACGCAGTCGGACGGCAAAATCTACGGTCTCCCGAAATATCAGCGGTTCTGGCCCGCTACCGCCAGCAGGCAGTTCATTAACCAGCAGTGGCTTGATCAACTTGGCCTGAGCATGCCGACCACATGGGATGAGCTGTATGAAGTCCTGGTGGCCTTCAAAGAGAAGGATGCTAACGGCAATGGCGATCCGAATGACGAGATTCCGATGGATTGGCCGGGAGGCATCGGCGGATATTTTAACCCGGCGGTGCTTCTGGGCAGCATGGGCATTACGCTGACGGACGGCAGCGGACAGGGCTATTTTGTGGAAGACGGTCAAGTGAAGAACTTCCTGACGGATGAACGGTACAAAACGATGGTCACCTTTCTGAATAAATTGTACAAGGCGGGTCTGATTAACCCGGAAGTGTTCACACATGATTATACGAAATTTCAATCCATCTCCCGCGGGGAAGGGGATACGGCCAAGGTCGGCTTTACCTGGGGATGGGTGGCGTCCGACCGGTTCGGCGAGCAGCTGGCACCGCAGTATGCTTCCATGCCACCGATGAAGGTGTCGGCAGATTATGCAGGGAAGCTGTCATGGAGCTACGATCATTACTCCCTGAATTATGGTACCAACCAGATCGTCATGTCCGCCAAGACCAAGAACAAGGAAGCGGCCATGAAATTCATCAACGAGCTTTATGCGCCCGAGGTGGGCATGCAGGTGCTGTTCGGATCCCTCGGACCGAATATTAAAGATAACGGAGACGGTACATATGCCGTTCTGCCTCCAGCCGATGCCAAGATGGATCCGGGCACATGGAAATGGACCTCGACGATGGCGGACCACGGCGCATTTTATATCCCCGATACCTTAGAGCTTACGCTTGGCACCGATATGCAGGAGGTGCTGGGTCAATCGGAGCCGCTGGAGGCGGCCTTGGACGTGGATCCCGATAAAGACGTGTTCCCCGGCATGTTCATCAAGTATTCCACCATGGACAATAACGGCATGAGCCTGAACAACACGAATGTGATGAATCTGGCGGAATCCAGCTTTGCCAAATGGGTGACCAAGGGCGGCGTGGAAGCCGAATGGGACGCGTACATCAAGGAAAGCGAGAAAGCAGGCCTGAAGCAGAATCTAGAGATTATGCAAAAATATTACGACGAGTACATGAATCAAAACTAGGAGGGAGGATATGGAATCCCGTAAAAGACAGAACACCTTCAGACGAGACTACCAGCTGTGGATTATGATTTTTCCGGCTATTATCGTCATCCTGTTGTTTAACTATATCCCGATGTACGGCATCCAGCTTGCTTTTCGGGACTACGATTTCAGCAAAGGCTTGACCGGCGGCGAGTGGCGAGGGCTTGCTTACTTTCAGCAATTCATCGACAGTTACCTGTTCACGGATTTGATGCGGAACACGTTTCTGATCAGTCTGGCCACGATCGTGCTTGGCTTTCCGGCTCCGATCATATTGGCCCTCATCCTTAACCAGATCCGCAGAAAAAGAATGAAGCAGCTGATGCAGACTACCGTATACCTGCCCCATTTCATATCCATTATCGTGCTGGTCGGCATGCTAAATGTGCTGCTATCCTCCGAAACCGGAGTTGTCGGTCACTTCATGAAGGCGGTGGGGCTGGGACATATCAATCTGTTGGCATCCACCTCGACTTTTATTCCGGTGTATGTGCTCTCCGACATATGGCAGCACTGCGGCTGGAACAGCATTATCTATCTTGCAGCCTTGTCCACCGTGGATCCCCAGCTGTATGATGCCGCCAAAATCGATGGGGCCAGCCGATGGCAGACGATCCGGTATGTAGATATTCCCGCCCTCATTCCGACCATCATCATCCTGTTTATCCTCAGCATGGGGAATATCCTCGGGACCGGCTTCGAGAAAATATTTCTGATGCAGAATTCGCTGAACCTTCCCGTCTCGGAGGTCATTGCCACCTACGTCTATAAAATCGGGATCATCTCCAATCAATTCAGCTTGGCTTCGGCCATCGGTCTGTTTAACACGCTCATCAATTTCGTATTCTTGTATGCGATGAACACGATCTCGAAGAAAATGTCGGAAACGAGCCTATTCTAATGATCGGGGAAGGAGAAACGGTTGTGGAACATGAACATACGAGAACGCGTTTAAACGGCAAGGAGTTAGCGTTTAAGATCACATTAGGTTTTCTGTGCAGTATAATTTTTCTGCTGATCGCCTATCCGCTGTACTTTATCATCATTGCATCGTTCAGCGACTCAACGCTCGTATCGACGGGGAAGGTCCTGTTTATCCCCAAAAATATCAGTTTTTTCGGTTACCAGGAGATTTTCAAAGATATGCGGATTTGGACCGGATATCGGAATACGCTGTTTTATACGGTGTTCGGCACCTTGGTTAACATGCTGTTCACGCTTCCGGCAGCTTATGTGCTATCCAGAAAGGAATTCCGCGCCAGACGGCTCATTATGTTTATTTTCGTGATCACGATGTTTTTCAACGGCGGGCTGATTCCCACCTATTTGTTGATGAAGGGGCTTAGTCTGACGAACACCATCTGGGTGTTTATTCTCCCCTTCTCCGTGAATGTGTTTTATTTGATCATTGCCCGGACCTTTTTTGAGAACTCGCTGCCGCAGGAGCTGCATGAGGCGGCTGTCATGGACGGCTGCTCCCATTTTACCTTTTTCTTTAAAGTGGCCTTGCCGCTGTCCAAAGCGTTGGTATCCGTCATCGGACTCTATTATTTGGTGGGGCACTGGAATGACTTCTTCACCGCGCTGATCTATATCCGGGACACGAAGCTCCAGCCGCTGCAAATCGTTCTGCGGGATATTCTGCTGTCAAACCAGGTGTTCTCGAGCGGTGCCGGAACAGGAGGGGATGCAGGGGGGTATGCGCAGCGTTATGCCGACCAGATCAAGTACGGGGTCATTATTGTATCGACGCTTCCGATTCTGCTCATTTATCCGTTTATGCAAAAATATTTCGAGAAAGGCGTCATGATCGGCTCCATTAAAGGTTAACACGTTCGGTAAATTTACTAATCAAGCTTGGGAGGAGTAGACAAAGAATAGGGACAGTCCCGAAAGATCCCAGGATCTGGCGGGACGTCCCTATTTGTATGTTCTTGTTGTTACTGCAGTATATGAAGCCGATGGATATTGGCGTTTGCCGCCGTCACTCCCTAGAGGGCAGGGGGGCCAGCGGCGCAAATGGGATCAGGATTCATGGAGGCTTTCATCCGTGAAGTAGATTCCGTTGCCGGAATCATCCTTGGCACTCAACCAGAGGCCGTCCGGTGTTTCACCCGGTTCGCCGATAAATTGCAGCTTGCCGGGATTGTTCTCGTATATTTCCCGAACAGATGGCACGAGAAAAACAGGTCCGGCTGCATCCGGGCCTCCTTCCGAGACTTGTTCAACCATCAATTCAACGTCGGTACCGGGAAGCTTGAAGGCGACCGTGTAATCTCCTTCGCGCCATGATTCTTCCAAACCGAGCGTGTCGCGATAGAGGCTCTTGCCTGTCTTGATATCTTTGACCGGAACAAAATAAAAAATAACGTGTCCTTCCATGGTCTCACCTCGAACTAAAGTATAGTTTCGTGATGTAGGATAATTGGGTTATATTTAACATAACTGAGTTATGTTGTATAATCAAGCTGTTTTTTTAGAAATGGCTATTCACCGCTATCAAGATTATATCTCTTAAAGAGTTGCTATGTTAGAATTTAGATATCTTTACATGAACGTTTCGGAGGGAGTTACATGAGTCATATACCAATACCGGGTACCACGCAGCACAAACTCATACAGGCAGGATTGAAGCGTTTTGCCGAGATGGGATACCACAAAGCGGAAGTTGACGACATTGCTGCCGATGCCGGAGTGACCGTGGGAGCTCYTTATCATCATTACAAATCCAAAAAGAAATTTTACGGCTTGCTTCGGGATGACGTAACACTTCGAATATTGGATCGCATGGAAGCTGTTGCCGATGCAGCCCCTCCCGATCAGCGCCTGAAATCGGCTCTATTGACCGCTTACGACAGCATGATTCGCCTTAAAACGGGGCGATTGCTGTCTGAGCCCGATCCCCGTAAAGGAGACAATCCCGTTGCCCGTTATCTCGGTCAACTGGCCGCAGCATCAGGAGAAGAGGCTGGCGAAGAATTGGGCATCATTCTGGCGGAGGCATTGCGTGCCGCGTTTGCGCAAGTCGTGGAACATGACGGCAGTGAGGCTGCCATGAGGTCGGTACTAAACAGATTGTTAACGTCATGAATGGAATGTTTTGGTTATCATTCACATTAATATGGTAATGAAATGTAACGGTTACTTATGACTGATTCCGGATCATATCCACGAAGTTCATGGCGGCAGCAGATAACGGTTCATGCTTGCGGGTGCAGACTGCTATGATATTTTGAAGCTCGATTCCATCGACATAGACCCGGCTTAGTTCGCCGCGCTCCACATACTCTCGTACAACGAGTGAGGACACAAAGTTTGCACCGTATCCGGCAATGACGGCCATAATCGCTTCGTGCAGACCGTTGAATTGCAGCATAATCCGCGGGGAAGGTGCGCTATGGGTACGGCATAAGGCAAATAAACGTTCTCGCGTTGAACTGCCTTCCTCCCGCATAACAAAAGGCTCTCTCATCATCTCTTCCAAGGAGATACGCTGATTGGCATAGCGGTGATCGGGGGATACGACAAACCATAACTCATCCCGGAACAGCTCCTCGATCTGTATCGTATTCGGAGATTCCTCTGGCAGACCGCCGTATATCGCAAGGTCGACATTCATATGTAACAGCTGCTTAAGTGCATCGCTTGAATTCGTGGTGGTTATGCTCATTTCTACTTCTTCGTACCGCTGCTTGTATTTCGCAAGCCAGGCCGGCAGAAGAAAATGGGAAGGAAGATAGGTAGCCGCCATGCGGATCTGTCCCCTCGAACCGCTGCGGTAATCCAGGCAGAATTGTTCAATCTGCTGCTCGACGGAGAAGAGTCTTTTGGCAAGCGGAACGAGCTCGGCTCCGGCTGCCGTCAATCCGATGCCCCTGCCCTGCGGCTTGAACAGAGTAAGGGAGAGTTCCTTCTCGAATTTTTTAATCTGGGCTGTTATGGCGGGTTGGCTTATATTCAACAATTCAGCAGCACGGGTAACACTGCCCGTTGTGGCGATAACGTGAAAGAGCCGTAATGCGTGTAAATTCATGAGTGCCGCACTCCTATTCATTCATATATTTAAGTTATATAAGTCCTTTAAATATATATTATATCTATAACAATAAATCACATACAATGATTTTGTAAGATCCATATGGAGAATAAGGGAGGAAGCGGGCATGAAAAAGAAGGATGATACAGCTGCGACTTGGGATAAAGTAGACGACTACATCACAGAACATTTGATTCCTTATGATGAGGTTTTGGAGAGGGTCTTAGCTGCAAATCGGGAGGCCGGATTGCCGGAGATTGATGTATCCAAGGCTCAAGGGAAGCTGCTGAACCTCATCGTTCAGATCAAGGGTGCGAAACGAATTTTGGAGATTGGTACGCTGGGAGGTTACAGTACGATCTGGATGGCTAGAGCGCTTGGGGATGGGGGGCGGCTGATTTCACTGGAGCTCGATCCGCATCATGCCGAGATTGCCACATCCAATATTGCGTTGGCCGGACTGGAGGATAGGGTGGAAATCCGGGTAGGCGATGCTGTGCTGCAGCTAGAGCAGCTGGCCAAGGAGAAGGTGGAGCCGTTCGATCTGATCTTCATTGACGCCGATAAACCCAACAATCCGAATTATTTGAAGTGGGCGTTACAGTTCTCACGGCCGGGTACGATCATTATTAGCGATAATGTGATCCGGAATGGAGAAGTGATCGATCATCACAGCACAGACCCTCGGGTGCACGGTATCCGCAAATTCATGGATATGCTGTCCGCCCACTCCGCGATTTCCGGCACGGCGATTCAAACGGTGGGAAGTAAGGGGTATGACGGGTTTTATATCGGAGTTGTATCGTAAGCTGCTAGACTGGAGCATCGTTCCATTTACGGCGATCTGTATCGGGTTAATGGCAGAAGGAATAAGAACACGCAGCAATCGGATCCGTCTGTATTTGAAAAAAAGGAGGGTGTCCCAAGATCTTAGATCTGGCGGGATACCCTCCTATTACGGTTAAGAAACGCTATTGCTCCGAATCGGGAATGACAAAAGATACGCTTGTCCCTTCACGGACCTCGCTTTGAATGGAAAGACCGCTCCCATACGTCTGAATCAATCTGCGATTCGTATTGTACAGGCCAATTCCTCTCTTGTCCTCTCGCGGAGCATCCAGCAACCCCTGTACCTTTTCTCTGCTCATTCCCATGCCGTTATCCTTGACCTGAATCAGCGTGGAAAGCTCCTGACGTTCAATACGAATGTGTACGGTTCCGCCCTTAGCGATTTGCATAATACCGTGCTGTACGGCATTCTCAACCAGAGGCTGAATCGTTAATGGAGGGAGCAGGAGGTGAATGTCCTGATCCACGTTCCATACGACATGGAGCCTGTTGCCATGTCGCTCCTTCTCAACGTACAAATATGCGCGTACAAGTTCGAGTTCTTCCGATAGTGAGACAAATTTGCCGGAGTTTTGATATTGAAAACTGATTTGCAGGTATGAACTAAAGGCCTCGTTAAGTTTTCGCATTCTTTCCACATCAATTTCACTCAATGCGTGGATTGAATTCAAGGTGTTGAACAAAAAATGCGGGTGGATTTGAGCTTGCAGATAGGCAGCTTCCATACGCAGACGCTCGTTCACGGACTGCTTTAACGTAATCAATGACTGGATACGGTATTTAAGCTCCATCGGATCCACTGGTTTCGTGACATAATCGTTGGCACCCGCTCGAAACCCCGCATACATGTCGGAGGGCTCGCTTCGCGCCGTCAACAGAAGCACAGGGAGTTCGGAAGGGGAATAACGTTCTCTTATCTTCCGTGTCAGCTCGTAACCAGAAATCTGCGGCATCATCACGTCTGCAATTACTAAATCCCATGGTTTCGTTCCGAGCAATTCCAGCGCTTCCCCGGCCGATGTTGCTAATTGCAGGTGGTAAGGTTCCGTCATCAATATATTTGCAAGCACTCTCAAATTCACAAAATTATCGTCAACGGCTAAAATGTTCATCTGCTCTTCCACTAACGGGACTTCTGCGGTTAGAAGCGGCTGGTCATTCAGGTCGTTCCGGCTTGCCGCCATCTCTTCATAGGCCTCAAGCCGAACGGCCGATAGGTTCGGGGCCATCTCTACGTCAGTCGAATCCGCCAAAGGAAGCGTGAATGTAAACGTCGAGCCCTTTCCGATTTCGGAGTGAACCGTCATCCAGCCGCCATGAAGCTCCACCAATTCTCTGCTGATGCTAAGGCCCAAACCTATGCCGTTGGTGTCGCCGTATCCGGGATCGCCTTGTTCGTATGGCAGAAATACCCGCTGCTGTGTTTCCTGATCCATTCCCGTTCCCGTATCCGTTATCTTGATGAACATTTGCCCGTTCTTGGCGTTGGCTGTTACGGCAATGAATCCTTCCTCGGTATGTTTGATGGCATTATGTAATAAGTTCATAAGGATTTGCACCAGCCTCTTTTCATCAGCCATAACGAGAGGGAGGGCTTCGGATGTGTCTATATCCATTTTCAACTGCACGGCTTTTCCTTCGAGCAGATACTTCAGAATATCGATAACGCCATTTACGATAGAGGGAAGGGATAGCGGCTCGGCATGCAGTACGATTCGCTTTTCCCTCAGCCTTACGGCGTCCAGTAGATCATTCAGCAAATGCGACATCTGGCGTCCAACCTTAACAAGGAGCTTCATATCCTCCGAGCTTCGATTGTCCATATTATGCTGTTCCCTGTCTGAGACGCTCTGGGCGATATTCATGATCCCGTGCAGCGGCGTTCGCAGCTCATGTGACGTCTGGGCCAGGAACCGGTCTTTCATTTTGTCCGCTTTCTGCAATTCGCGGTTGAGCTTGCTGATTTTATCGACGTTGCGGAAATAACGCTTAAACCAATAGGCAGAGAAACCGATGATGGCCGCGATGACATCAACGGGGTAATACACTTTTGGAAGTTCCTGATATTTAATGAGTGCTCCCCAAATAACACTGGAGAAAACGCCGCTGGCTGCCAAGAGCAGAAAGATCGCGTCATCCCGGCTTGCAGCCACCATTCTCCCGAACATATAGATCGAGATGATGATTGGCAATATATAAAAAATGGCAAAAACTTTATACTCCACAGTCCAAAAAACAAGCGAAGCAGGCGCGATTGCAATAAATCCGGAATATAGAAGCAGGGAAACGCAATATGCGGTAAACCATCGGCTGCGGGTCTTTATGGTGAAACTTCTGGTCATCTTCAATATGAAAAAAGATAGCCAGGAATAAGACAATATGGAGATTTTAAGATCCCAATCGTAATTGATGGACAGCCATTTCAGCAGTAAATCGTCATCTGACACTCCAATCGTCACAGATGCGGTGAGAAGCAGCAGAAAAAAATCAAGAAGCGTCCATTCCCGCGGATTGAATAAGAACAGGATGCAGGAATACAGACTGTGAAGGATGAGCACAACGAATGTAATGAGCTGAAGATCGATGGAAAGTCCGCGTTCACCATGGATGGCTTGGCTGGATCCCAGCTTGATGGAATTTACAATTCCGCCTTGGCGCGGATGCTCATGGTTGGCCACGCGTATAATCAAATCGATGTCTTGCGTGTGTTTGGCGGGAGCGTAATCGACAACGAAGGGACTTCGAGCCGGTGAATAGTTGTCTTTGCCGTCCTCTCCGGTGTTGCCCATCTCTCCCATCTTAAGGCCGTTTATCTCGACACTCGCCGAAGCCTGGATCTGCTGGATCCAGAACGAAAGGGGAGCGGTTAAGGATGGATCGACCAGAATACGAAGCCGATAGGTTCCGGTACCATAGGCAGATCCGGATTCCTCCGTTTGGCTCCCCCGCCAATTTCCCGGTACCTGCACATAGCGATGCTGCGGATTGGTTTGCTCCAGTTCTTGTTTTGTGGCAAGCATGTCAGGATAGAACTTCCATTCTCCATCCAATGTAATGGATTTGGAATGAGTGAGGTCCCAGCTGCGTAAGTCGAGCACCCCTTGGGAAGCTTTCGGATGGTGGGGAGGAACGAAGGCCTCGATCCAATACCACCGAAGGCTGAGGAGCACGGACAGAAAAACAGCAACGGCCAATATATACTGTAGAATCTTTTTAGTTTGAATGCGATAGGTATGGTTTGCAGATCGTGTTGGCACTGTTCACGTTCCCTTTTAGTTTTGGTATGGTTTGAAATCCGAGAATTCTTCTTCTTAATATACGAGAAAATGTGACGATCGTATAGCTATTCTCCAACAAAAAGCATTCGTTCGGTTCTTTGGTAGTAGTCCCAAGTACTCACGGTTAAGGTTTCCGTTCACTTTTATTGAAATGGCATAGAAAATAACCGCCTTTTTACCTGTCATGAATCAGGAAAAAGACGGTTATGGTGATCATTGTTAGATTGGGGTCACCCTTGTAATGGCTACATTCCTACGTCATGTCCGGAAGGGCTCTTTGCATCCTGCTCCTTCGGGGTGAACGGCCACCAGTTAGCCCGGCCGAAGATACGGACCATCACCGGTACGAAGAATGGAAGGAACAGGAGTGCGTATAGCACAAGTCCAACCAGGACAACCGTTGCGATCTGCATCATGGACAGTACGCCGGACGGATACATCGCCGCAAAGGTACCGCCAAGAATGACTACTGCGGACAGGATCACAGTACCCATGTTGCGCATGGCATGCAGAATGGCATCCTGAACATTCCAGGACTTGTTCTCGTTGAAACGCGCCATTAGGAAGATGCTGTAATCCACCCCAAGCGCAATCAGCATGACAAAGCTGAAGAACGGCGTGGCCCAGGTAATGCCGGAATACCCGAAGCCGTGAACGAATATCATCTCCGTAACGCCGACAGCGGTAAAGTATGTGATGACCAGTGAAACAATCAGATAGATCGGCATCACGATGGAGCGCAGCAGCACGACCAGGATAATGAAGATTCCGCTCAGCATGAGAATCACGGTTCGCGTGTAGTCTTCATTCGATATGTTCTGCAAATCGTTGTTCGTGCTGGTAATGCCGCTGATGGCAACCTCGGCATTCTCCAATTTCGTATCTTTTACTGCGCGATCTACAGCGGATTGAATCTGTTCGACGCTGCCCAGCGCCTCTTCGCTGTACGGATTGGTTGCCAGAACCACATCCAGCGTCATTACTTTGCGGTCATCGCTGAGATAGGTATCGAATACCGTCTGGAACTCTTCATTCTCAAGGGCTTCCTGCGGAATGAAGAACCCGCTGAGCTCTTCATCCTGAACGTCCTGGATCTGCTGCAGATAATCCTGTGCGGAATGCAGTCCGTCCGAAATTTGCTTCAATCCGTCCGCGCTGGCGTTCAGGCCTTCCGTTAGTTCTCCGATCTGGCCGGTTAGATCGCCAAAGCCGTCGGCAAGCTGCTTCTGGCCGTCTTGCAGCTGGTCCAGACCGCCTGTAATGGAAGGGATTTGGCTCACGATCTGTCCTTGCCCGTTAGCTGCCTGCGAAAGGCCGGATTGAAGCTCGGCGATACCGGTCACAAGCTGCTGAAGACCGTTGGCAAGCGCCGTTTGCCCGGCGGCTGCCTTGGCGTAGCCGGCGTTGGCTTCCGTTAAGCCGGCTGACGCGCCTTTAAGCTGCTCGGAGATTTGTCCTAACCCTGCTGCCAGCTCGGCTGTGCCTGCGGCTGTTTGCGTAACGGTACCTTTGATGGTTTGATAGTCGGCATCCTGAATGAGTTCCGGGTGGTTGCTCTCCAGTCCCGTGAAGGAGCCTTCAAGTCCACTCAGTGCAGCCGCAACGCCGCCCAGCTGTTCTTGAAGTCCGGCAACGCCGCCTTCAAGAGCTGCTAATCCGGTATCAAGCTGTTTATAACCTTGGAGTAGCTGGGCATGAGCTGCAGCTAACTCTTTCGCGCTTTTCGCAGCCTGGGCAAGCCCTGCTTTGAGTTCGCCTGCGCCTGCGCTGCCGCTCTGGATTCCTTTTTGGATAGCGCTGAGGCCTTGGCCAAGCTCCGTGATGCCGTCCTTGAGGTCGGCGGTTCCCTTGGTCAGCTCCTTGGCTCCCGCTGCGGCTTCATTCAGCTTCGGCGTATTCTCGCTGAGCTGCTTGCCTGCTTCGGATAGTCCATTCTGAATCTGGGTCAGTCCGTCTTTGGACTCTCCCAATCCTTCATTTAACGTTTTCACTTGAGTCGGAATGAGGAAATCGTTGATTTGCTCGCCGGTTGGCCGGGAGAGCCCGCGTACGCTGGACACGCCATCAACCTTTTCTACTTCCCGGCTGATTTTTTCAGCGAGTCCCATGTATTCCGCCGTATCCATGCGGTCATCGTTCTTGATCACGATGGTGGATGGCAGCGATTGTCCGGGGCCGAAGCTGTCGGAAATAATGTTAAAGCCCTTGACCGAAGCGTAACTTGGCCCGATTTCCTCCAGGCTGTTAAACGACAGCTTGCCGCTGTATGTAGCCAGGAAAGGGGCAACGATAACGGCTACGACCAGCAATGCAGCCCAAGGACGCTTAAGTGAGAAGGAACCTGCCGCCCCCCAAAGCTTGTTTTCGCTATGCTCCAGCTTGCCGCGTGACGGCCAGAAAAGCTTCTTGCCCAGCACCGCCATGAAGAATGGAACGACGGTAACCAATGCCAGGAGCATAACGGCGATGCCGATTGCAACCGCAACCGCGGATTTGTACAGAATGAATTTGGATAACCCGATGGCTGCAAAGCCGACAAATACGGCAAGCCCGGAATAGATCACGGTGCCGCCTGCTTTTCGGTAAGTCTCGATGATCGCCGTCTTGGTATCCTCCGACGTAGTGAGTTCTTCCTTAAACCGGCTGATCAGCAGGATACAGTAGTCGGTCCCGATCCCGAACATGACGGCTACCATAAAGATCTGAGTGAAGGTCGATATCGGGAAGTTGAAATGGTCCACAAGAAAAGAAACGACCGACTGCGACACGATATAACTGAGCCCTACGGTCAACAACGGGACGAACGGTGCCACGAAGGAACGGAATACAACGAACAGAATGAGGAGAATAAAGACAACTGTAATGTATTCCGTTTTCTTCAGGCCTTCCTCGGAGCTGACGATGGTGTCTTCATTAATGAGGCCTTCGCTTGTCAGGTAATGATCGGCTTGAACGCCTTCCAGCACCTGAATAACCTTCTGTGGCAGCTCTTTAACGGCTTCCTGGCCGCCGCTGACCTGAAGCGCGACCATGATGGTCTTGCCGTCTTTGGCGATGAGTGTGTCTTCCAGCTCCGTCTGCGTGAACGGTTCATTGATGGAATCGATATGGAGGCTTTGTTTATTATCGTTTAAAGCTTGAACACCCTCCCGGATGCTCTCCTTATCCGATTCGCTTAACCCATCGGGTTTATTGAAGACGAGAGCTACCTGATGCAGGGTTTCCCCACCCTCGCCGCCGGAGGCCTCCTTGAGAATTTCCGCCGCGCGCGAAGAGGTATAACCGTCCGGTACGGATAATTGCCCTTTCTCCCGCACCAGATCCGACATGGACGGCGCGAACAAAAACAGCACAACTGCGGCAGCTAGCCACAGAACGATAATGGCCCATCTTGCTTTCAGTATGGCTTTCAATTCTTTCTCCCCCCTGATTCAAACATCAATTGCCCCAGTTTCTCGAACATCGAGATAAACATTTCGATATCTTTTTCTTCAAAATGCTGCAGGTAAGGGGAGACGATCTCCCTCATCTGCTCCTGGGCAGATTCAAAAATCGTATGTCCGTATTCCGTCAATGTCAGATACACCAGCCTGCGATCTGCTTCGTCCCGGGTTCTGTCGATAATGCCGGCATCCACGAGACGGTTGACGATAGCCGTAACCGAGCTTTTGCCAACCGCGAGAGCTTCCGCCAGATAGGATGAAGTACAGTGATCCGTGCCGTTGATCAAGCGTACCACTTGAAACTGGTCACTGGTCAGATCCTCGCCGAGCTGCTCTCGAATCTGGGCGTTGATCCGCCTCGATACAAGCAGATAGACATCGACATACCGGTCGATCCACTGCTTTGCCTTGTCGTTCAATGATAGTTCTCCTCTCAAATAGTTCACGTATGAAATAGTTTCATTAATGAACTATATGGCAGAAGGAAAGAAAAGTCAATATCCGCATGACGGCACATAACAGACCGCCTTGGAATAAAATCCTCTGGGCAGGTCTGTATGACGTTAATTCTACAGATCAATGTCCTCGACGCGGGGAGGCTGGAACTTACCTCGGGTAATACGAATATCCCGGGTATTTCACGACGGGCCACTTTTCTTTGCGCAAAGCATCGGTGACTTGGTTTCCGACTTTCAGGTTATCCTGGACCAGATCCCGAGGGGTCAAGGCCATCCACTGATTCAAGGAGATATCCTCGAACCGGTCGCTTCTGAACATCTCCAGAAACCACAGGGTTTCCGTACCCGTGTTCTGTATGTAGTGGCCGAAGGCAAATGGGACATAACCGACATCGCCGGCTCTGTAATCGAAGGTCCGTGCCGCTCCATTGCCGGCGAATACGGTCATTCGTCCTTGTCCGGTCAAGTAATACTGCCACTCGTCCTGATTCGGATGCCAGTGAAGCTCCCGCATGGCGCCCGGTTTGATCTCGACAAGCGCGGCCGCTACGGTTTTGGAGATCGGAAAATTGCTGGAATCCACGATTCTTACGCTTCCACCGGGAGTTATGATCGGTTCTTGCGCCAGCAGCCGATGCTTGAAACTCAGCGGCACCTTCCCGTAAAGAGACTGGACCTCTTGGCTTTCGAGCGAACCTGGCACCTGATCCTGAAAAATATAAACCTGTTCCTTCGGGATATGGCTAAACGCGTTCTCCGGAACGCCGAAGTTGGCGGACAGCACATCCTTTGGCGTGTGGGCAAACCAGTCGGAGATCGATAGGGTACTCAGGTCTGAGAAGTGGCCGTCATCGAAAACCAGCAGGAATTCGCAGCCTTCCTCGAGTCCCTGGATCGAGTGGGGGAGACCGGCCGGAAAATACCACAGATCGCCAGGCCCCACATCCGCGATGAAATTTCTGCCGCTTGCATCCATGGCCGTAATTCTGGCGCTGCCCCAGATCATATAGGCCCACTCCGCCTGCTGATGCCAATGAAGCTCCCGGACGCCGCCGGGCGTAAGGCTCATATTCACGCCAGCCAGCGTGGTTGCAATCGGGAGGTCCCGTACCGTAATTTCCCGGGACCAGCCGCCATGATTTAGCTGCATATGCGTGTCGGAGAACGACATTTTCAGATTGGGCATCAAGCCCGCATCTGTGGCCGGGGGCACAAGCATGTCGGGATTCTCGCTATCCCTCATCACATCCCGCGGGCCATAGTCCGGCCCGCCTGCTCCGTCGCTGCGTATCGGCTGGGGTACGCGGTTGTCATTTCCTCTGTTCCGGTTCTGATCCTCCATGAATCGATATCTCCCTCTCTAGGTTTTTTGCGTAACATATCCCGGTTAAACGGCTATCCATAATGGTTATGAGCCATCGCTTGGCTAATATGTTGAGGAATGTGAGGTCAGTCAAAGACGGTTTTCGCAATGATATTTCTCACGTCAAAACGAAAAGGTGGTTGACATTTGAAAGCGCTGCAAATACAATAAGTCTCAAATAGATCTATGATAGATCTATCATAGATTCGGGAGGGACAAGCATGAACCACAATGAGCTGCTGCTTGCTTTCTATGGCGATGACTTTACAGGTTCAACGGATGCGATGGAGGCGCTGGCCCGAAGCGGTTACCGCACGGTATTGTTTCTGGAAGCTCCTTCGCTTGATCGGCTGAAAAAGTTTGAAGGCATCCGTTGCATCGGGGTGGCAGGTACAAGCCGAGCCAAATCTCCGGAGGATATGGAGGCCGAGCTCCGGCCGGTATTTGAGAAGCTGTCCATGAGCGGCGCGCCGCTCGTCCACTATAAGACATGCTCCACCTTCGACTCTTCGCCCGAGGTTGGCAGTGTCGGCCACGCGATTGGGGTGGCAAGAGACTATTTTCCAGATCAGGTGACGGTTCCGCTGCTGGTCGGCGCGCCCCGCCTTGGACGTTATACGCTGTTTGGCCAGCATTTCGCGAAAATGCATGATACGGTGTACCGTCTGGATCGGCATCCCGTCATGTCGAAGCACCCTTCCACGCCGATGCATGAGGCGGATTTGCGTCTTCATCTTGCGCAGCAGACGGCGGATTCCATAACTTTAATGGATATTGTAGAACTGGATGGAGACAACGATACGGTTCTTCGCCGATATCGTGATAAACTGGGGGAGAAGCCGGGAATTCTGCTGTTTGATGCCTTGGATGAGGACAGGCTCAAGCGGTGCGGCCAGCTGATTCAGGATAAACCCGAAGGGGCGGGGGCATTCGTTGTCGGGTCGTCCGGCGTCGAATACGCTTTGGCTGCCCATTGGGATGAGCTCGGACTTGCTTCTCCTTCGTCGGAGAATAACAAACCTGATGCGACCATTCGGCCAACCGATGCCATTCTGGTAGTGTCCGGGAGCGCTTCACCGGTTAGTCAGCTTCAGATTGAGCGTGCGATAGCCGAAGGGTATCACGGCATGCGTATTACGCCGGCCATGATCGGGGGTACAGATGATGCTGCCCGGCTGGGGCTTGTCCAGCAAGCGGTGGATAAGCTCCAAGAAGGACAAAGCGTGGTGCTCTACACGGCGCTGGGCCCCGAGGATGAAGCGATCGGTGAGACACGAACACGGTTGAAGACCATGGGACTATCCGGAGCGGAAGCGGGCGAGTACATCGGCAGAAGCCTCGGGAAGTTAACCAAGCATGTCATGGATCAAGCCGGGCTGCGCCGAATTGTCATTGCTGGGGGAGACACCTCCGGTTTTGTCACCAGCGAGATGGGTGCTTACGGGTTGGAGATGATATGGGACGTATCCCCGGGGGCTCCGCTGTGCAAGGTATATTCGGACGACGCAAGCCTGGACGGTCTGGAATTGGCTCTTAAGGGCGGACAGCTGGGATCGCCGGATTATTTTATCAAAGTGCGGGATGCCGGTTTTCCTGAACCGGATCAATAGCCAAGATAGGAGAATACACGAATGACGATGGATAAAAGCAAAGGGGCAGCTTCTTCTCTTCTGTTAAAAGATGTGGCCTATAACGAGATTAAGGAAAGCATTCTGAACGAGAAATTCGAGCCGGGTCGATTCTTGTCCGAGCGAGAATTGATTGAGCTGCTGGGAATGAGCAAGACGCCGATCAAAGCGGCGTTGACGCGTCTGGAGACAGAGGGCTTTGTCACCGTTTCCTCGAAGCAGGGCATCATCATCAATGATCTATCCGTGAACCGGATTGTAGACATATACGATCTGCGGATTGCGCTGGAGACGTTCAACTGCCAGCAGATCGAATCCAGACTCACGCCTGAGCAGGAGAAGGAGCTGGAGGGCAATCTTGCCGAAACTGCCGACATTGTCAGCCGGCTTGATGTCAAAAATTTCGCTCAAGCCGACCATGATTTCCACTTGATCATTTGCGAATGTACGGGCAACCAGGAAATACACCGGGTGCTGCTGAACTACCATGATCATCTGCAGCGAATCACCCGCCGGCATTTGCGGAAGGATCCGCACCGGATGGAGAAGTTCCTGGAGGATCACTGGAAGATCTATGAGGCGCTCATGACCGGCAAGGAGAGCAGCGCCGAGGTGATGCGCAAGCATTTGCAGGAATCGAAGCAAGCGCTTTTTATATAACAGAGAGATACGGGATCAGACCGCCATCTTGAATGACTACAAGGGGGAGAGACAATGAAGGCTGTATATGTGGAGGATGCGTACAAAGTTGTCGTTAAAGACGTGGACGTACCGGAGATCGGGGCAGGGGAGGTTCTGATCCGGGTCAAAGCCGCCGGCATTTGCGGATCGGATATTCATACCTACAAGGGACTGCACTTGTTCCGGAAGCCGCCCGTCATTATCGGCCACGAAGTGTCCGGCGAAATCGTGAAGGTGGGTAAGGACGTCACATCCTTTCAGATTGGTGATCGGGTAACCGTGGAGCCTCAGGTCGGCTGCGGCAAATGCGATTACTGCTTGACGGGCAGAACGAATTATTGCGCCGAGCGGGGAGCGCCGGGCTTGAAGGGCTGGTATGGCTCGATGGCCGAGTACTTTGCTGCGCCGGAAGCATGCGTATTCAAACTGCCGGATCAGCTGGATCATGAGCTGGGTGTGCTGGTTGAGCCCTTCGCGGTAGGGGTCCATGCGGTACGCAAGGCCGGGATCGAAGTCGGAGACAAGGTCGCTATTCTCGGTGCCGGACCGATCGGGCTGCTCGCCATGACGGCTGCGAAGGCTGCCGGTGCTACAACGCTCATGGTGACCGACGTCATGGATTATGCGCTTGAATCCGCCAAAGTGATGGGGGCTACCCACACTTTGAACATTCGCGGCAAGGGACGCTGGACCGAGGAAGCGAAGGTGGAAATTGCCGGCGAATTCGATAAGGTACTGATTGCAGCCGGGGTCTCCGGGATCGTGGATGATGCCCTTGCCTTGCTTCGCAAAGGCGGCCGCTGCGTAACGATAGCCATGTTCCATGGCACGCAAACCTTCGATATCGTGAATCTGCAGCAGACCGAGAAGGAGATTGTGGGCTGCATGACGTACACGCGCGAGGATACCATTTCCGCCATCGATTTGTTGGCAAGCGGAGCGGTGGACGCCAGAGCCGTCATTTCCCATCGGCTGTCTTATGAAGATGCCGCGGAAGGGTTCCGCCTGGTCGACAAGAAGGAGGACTCATCCCTGAAGGTCATCGTCACCTTTTAATTACCAACATTTCCCCGCAGCTTCTGCTTCTAGTGGCGGAGGCTGCAGGAACTTCATATCAGATTGGGGGAACGACAAATGTGGAAAAGACTCGCAGTTGTCATGGTGGCTGCACTACTCATTGTAAGCGCTTTATTTATAACGAAGCCGAATACGGATGAGGGCCCGATCAAGCTGAGGCTCGGTCACATAACGGGCGAATCCGATCCGTGGCATCTGGGCGCGCTTAAATTTGCGGAATTGGTGAAGGAGAAAACGGGCGGTGAGATCGAGGTAGAGGTGTATGCCAGCTCGATGCTCGGGAATGACCGAGACCTGATCGAAGGGATGCAGATCGGATCGGTGGATTTTGCCCTGCCGGCGGGCGTATTATCGAATTTCTACAGCCCTTATGCCATTTTGGAGCTGCCGTATTTGTTCCGGGACAAGCAGCATTTGGAGAACGTGCTGTATGGGGATGTCGGTAATGAACTGAAGCAGAGCCTGCTGGATAATGCCGAGGTCCGCGGTCTGGAGTTTTGGATGAGAACCCCGCGCGAGTTGACTGCTAACAAGAAGATTGAAACGCCAAACGATCTGCGCGGCTTGAAAATCCGCGTGCCGGAGATTCCGGCTTCCATTGCGGCTTGGGAAGCAATGGGGGCGACGCCGACGCCAATGGCCTTTGGCGAAGTTTATTCATCGCTGCAAACCGGGGTTATTGACGCACAGGAGAATCCGGTTGCTTTTACAGCCAGCTCCAAGATTCAGGAAGTCCAGAAGTATATGATGATGACCGATCATGTATACGGTTACGTGATGCTCGCGATGAGTGAAGTGACGTATCAACGCTTGAATGAGTCTCAGCGTCAAGCTGTTGAAGAAGCGGCCAAAGAAGCGACGGAATACGAGAATCAGCTGGTCTTTGAACAAGAAGAGCAGATTATCAATGAGCTTAAAGAATTCGGTACGGAGTTCGTGGAAGTGGATAAGGGGCCGTTCGAGGCGGCAGCTAAATCTGTGCATGAACGCTTTGCCAACATGTACGGAAGAGAGCTGTACGACAAAATCATCAATACGCCATAACCATTTTTTCTTCAAGAGGGGGGATAAGCCATGCGGCAGACATTAAAAGCAATCGATACGCTAAACAAACTCGTGGGCATCGCAGTGGCCATGATCCTGGGTGTCATGTCCATCCTGATTATCATGCAGATTATTTACCGGATTGTCGGGTATCCGCTTCACTGGTCCGAGGAGCTTGCCAGATACTTGATGGTTTATCTTGTATTTCTGGGTTCCTCGCTGGCGCTGCGTCATCATCGTCTGGTAGCGATCGAGCTGCTGCCGGAGCTGGTGAGTGAAGTCAACCGAAAGGTGATTCGAATCATGGTCATGGCGATATGCATCGTGTTTTTCATTCTATTGCTGGTCCAGGGCATCGACATTCTGGGCCGGGTCTCCGTGCAATCGTCGGCAGCGATGGGGCTTAGCATGTCGATTCCTTATGCAGCCATTCCGATTGGAGCGGTGCTGCTCATCATGAATGCGGTAGCGGTTATTCTGGAAACGATCGTGTCCGATGCCGTTCCGCAAGCGAAGGAGGAAGGATTATAATGCCTATCGTACTGTTTGGATGTCTGATCCTGTTCTTCGCCATCAGTGTTCCGATTGCCGTTTCGATGGGGATGGCGTCGGCTGTAGCAATCTGGTGGGAAGGCGGTACGCCGCTGCTTGTACTGGTCCAGCGTTCGTTCACGTCTACGGACTCATTCCCGCTGATGGCGATTCCCTTCTTCGTGTTCGCGGGTACCTTGATGGAATTTGGCGGGATTTCCAGACGATTGGTGAATCTGGCGAATGCACTTACAGGCCATTTGCCGGGCGGACTTGGACTAGTAACAATTGTAACCTCGATGTTCTTTGCCGCCATATCCGGTTCCTCCGCGGCGGCAACCGCGGCGCTGGGCAGCATCCTGATTCCGGCCATGATCTCCCGGGGTTATCATAAGAACTTTACGGGGGCTCTTCAAGCGACGTCCGGTGAGTTGGGGGTTATCATTCCGCCAAGCATTCCGTTGATTCTATACGGAGTAGCAGCCGAAACTTCCATCGGCGATCTGTTTATGGCGGGTCTCATTCCGGGAATCATGATTGGTTTATCGCTGATGATTGCCGTTTATATTATCGCGAAACGAAAAGGCTATGCGCGCGAGAAGAGAAAGACGCCGGCAGAAGTATGGCAGGCCTTCAAGGAATCCTTCTGGGCCGTCCTTATGCCGATCATCATTCTTGGCGGAATTTACGGCGGAATCTTTACGCCGACCGAAGCCGCGGGCGTTGCCGTTGCGTATGCATTCATTGTCGGTGTATTTGTGTATAAGGAGATTAAATTCTCCAAGCTGATAAATATTCTAACGCAATCCACGATTACGACATCCGTGATTATGTTCATCATTGCAAGCGCGGGGTTGTTTAGCTGGATCATGACGCGTGAAGGAATTCCCCAGGCGGTTGCAGGTTTCTTCGTGAACATATCCGATAACCCGATCGTGTTCCTGTTACTGGTCAACGTGTTCCTGCTGATCGTGGGCATGTTTATGGAATCCAATGCGTCGATCATTATTCTGGCACCGCTGCTGGCGCCGGTAGCGGCCGAATTCGGGATCGATCCGACGCATTTCGGGATTATTATGATCGTCAACCTGGCGATCGGGATGTGCACGCCGCCGCTCGGCATTAATCTGTTCATATCGGCCCAGATCGCAAAGATCCGGCTGGATCAAATTACAAGGGGCATGGTGCCGTTCTATATTGTGTTGATCATTGACCTGATGCTGATCACGTATCTTCCGCAATTGTCGATGTTCCTGCCGAATCTGCTAGGCGGTAAATAGGAAGCACGTTAGTTGATGTTCATCTAGCAAGCGATTTATGGAGAAGTATCCAGACTTTATTACAGGAGGTAGATGTCATGGCTAGTGTAGAAACGATTAGAAAAGAACTGCAGCACACCGGTAAATATATGATGCAATATGACCTCGCGTGGGGCAATGCGGGGAATATCTCCGCCAGAACGGAAGGGGACCGTTATGTGGTGACGGCCAGCGGGACTTTCCTTGGCGAACTGGAGGAAGCAGACTTGATCGAATGTGATCTGTCCGGGAACGTGTATGGGGCAGAAGGGCGCAAACCGTCCAAAGAAACGCCCATGCATCGGGCGATTTACGAAAGCCGTCCGGAGATCGGTGCGGTGCTCCATGCTTCTCCGTTCTATACTACGCTGATTGCCTGCTCCGACCTGGAGCTCCCGTCCAATATGTTCGTCGAGACGATGTATTATCTTGAGCGAATCGAACGTGTGCCTTACTATCACCCGGGAAGTGACGCGCTGGGCCAGGGCGTCCGGGAAAAGGCAAAGCTCGCCAATGTGCTGCTCCTCGAGAACCACGGTGTAGTTATTTATGACACGTCCATTCGCGAAGCGCGGATGGCCTTGCAAACGCTGGAGATGGCCAGCCGCATGCTGATTACTTCGATGAGCGCCAAGGTGGGGATTCAGGGTCTTGGACCGGAGACGGAGCGGGAATTTCTGGAGAAGGCGGGTTATAAGCCTAGACGCAATTGGAGTTTGTAGGATTTGCGAAAGAGTTGAGAAGAATGCTTCCGGATGATCCGGAAGCATTCTTTTTTGAGATTCAATAAGATGCGCCTTGAACGTTGAGTAGTCGCTTTTCTTCTACATATCGCTTGTCGGAGCCTACATATTTATGCGGGGTGGCGCAATGCGTTTTCCAAGCGTCAGACCCGTCCATACCAGCAGCAGGGTGATCGGCAGGGCGATGATGGTTCCGAGGGTGAGAGAAGTCATATCTATGATGTCTGCATGGAGGAGGTGATAGAGCGCATAAATCCCGTAAGGAATTTCAAGGAGGGCGGCTGTAATGACACCCGGGGTGTATGCCGAGAGGGCGATCGACGCGCCCACATGTTTCACGCCATCCAGCAGGAACACCGTGACAAATCCCGCGAACAGCGCATTGAATGGACTGCCGATGTCGAAGTTAAGAGACGTAAGGAGCGTTACGCCGGTGAGAATAAAGCCAATCAGCAGAACGGCAAAGGTGAATTGCAGGGTGATATTTTTATCCCACGGAGTGGAGACAGGCGAGATTTTGGATAGCACAGGGTTATTCTTGTTCTTCCTGAGCCACCGTTCCATCGTGGCAATCTCTTCTCCATCGTGAAT
This sequence comes from Paenibacillus sp. Dod16, assembly GCF_049893405.1. Taxonomy (NCBI): domain Bacteria; kingdom Bacillati; phylum Bacillota; class Bacilli; order Caryophanales; family Paenibacillaceae; genus Paenibacillus; species Paenibacillus sp. Dod16. The sequence continues at coordinate 250,484 of NZ_JBNDYG010000003.1, read as the reverse complement.
GAAAAATACAACCGGCAGCAGCCACAATATCATGACGATACTCCAATCTGACATGAATGACAGCATGATCTTCATTTCTCCCTTCAATCTAACAATGTTTTCGATATCTATATAAACTGAGTGTGCACTCAAATTCAAAGGATAAAAGAAGCTGATGCAGAGATGCTGGTTCTGTTCTGCGATCAGCTTTTCTATTCAATCCTTCCTGTAATGAACACTGGCGGCTTAGGAATCTTCAGTCAAACCATGCATCAGCAGCCGAACGAGCTCGCGAATATACGATTCGTCCCCAAGAGGGAGCGTTTCCTGTCCGAAGCGGGCATGGAGCATGCAATAGACCAGGATGGAGGAGGTCATCATCATCATCGCGGTCTGAACCGTATGTTCTGGTTGATGCTTCGATCCCGCCGCCTGTTTGAGTATGCTGCTGCCTGCTGTCCCAATACCTCCGATCAGCTGTGATACCTCATTCGATACCTCGGCATCCTTTATGAGTTCCGGTGACCAAATGAGCATTAGATAATCCATGTTTGTCCTGAGGAACCCAAGGTATGCCAAGCCGAATTGAAACAAGGCCTCCTCCGCAGGAAGCTTCGACAATTCCCCCGCCTCCTCCTGAAGCTGTGTAACAAAGGAAAAATTGTTTACAAGGTAGAGCAGCAGCTTCCGCTTATCTCCGAAGTGGTAGTAGATCAGCCCTTCGGCAACGCCGCTTTCGGCGGCAATCTCTTTGGTTGTCGTCGCATGATATCCCTGATGGGAGAACAGCTTCAGAGCAGCGTTCAATATCCGTTCCTTCTTGGTATTTCGATTGGTTGTAGTCATAGGCAGATGGCTTCCTTTATCATGTAATGACGAATCTTAAAAAAACTGAGTGTTTACTCAATATCACAATCGTTTCCCAAGTATTGTCAACTTTCGAAATATCAAGGCATGGAATGTTCTAAATTTTCATTGTTATTGATAATAATGAAGGGAGGATGGTTAAGAGCATCTGCATATGTGATGGAGAAGAGGAGAATCACATTAATTGCTTGTCTGTTTTTCGGCATGCAGTTTATGTGTTTTTTTGTTCTCTTTTTTGCGAATCCTTGCGTCTTTTCGAATGGCAAAGCAGAAATTTTCGAAGAAAGGGGAATGTCGGTTGTCTAGTAATGAAAGCGTTTTACATGGCAAGAAACCTAAAAGCACAGCAGTAAGAAAAAGGCTCTGGGGTGAGCATGCTTTAGCTTATGGATTTCTGGCACCCTCCATCATCTTGTTTATGATGTTCTTGTTCTACCCGATGCTGAAATCGGTTTATCTCAGCATGACGATAACGGATCCGCGGGGTCAGGTTGTTGAATTTGTATGGTTGGAGAATTTTATCCGGCTTCTATCAACCGATTCATTCTATAAGAATCTTGGCGTAACGCTGATGTTTATTTTGTTTACCGTGCCCACCTCATTGATCTGGTCGCTGTTTCTTGCCGCCATTACCCACAACAAGCTGCGAGGGATGAAGGTGTTTCAGTTTGTTTTCTCACTGCCGATTGTCATTTCCGTCGGGACCGGCTCGATTATATGGTTTCTGTTGTTTCATCCTACGGCGGGCATGCTGAACTATTTTCTAAGCTTCGTTCATCTGGGGCCGATCCCTTGGTTAACCGATCCTTCCTGGGCTCTGATCTCGATCTCGATCATGACGATCTGGATGAACATGGGGTTTCTGTTTATTGTGCTGTCCAGCGGTTTACAGGGAGTTCCGGAGGAAATCTACGAAAGCGCCAAAATGGACGGCTCCGGGCCGATCCGGACCTTTATCCAAATCGTACTGCCGCTGCTGTCGCCCACGATTTTCTTTGCCTTGATAGTATCGGTTATCGGTGCATTTCAAGCCTTCGGGCAAATTCACATTCTGACCAAGGGAGGCCCGATCAACTCTACGAATGTCATCGTTTACTCCATTTATCAGGATGCCTTCGTCAATTTCCGGTTTGGCATCGGCAGCGCACAGGCTCTGATCCTGTTTGCGATTATTCTGCTCCTTACGCTGCTGCAGTTTAGAGTTCTGGAGAAGAAGGTGCATTACCAATGACCCTGCGCGGAATCACGTCCATGTTCACCTATCTGCTGCTTATCCTCCTGTCGTTGATTGTGTTATATCCGCTCATCTTTACGGTGTTCTCATCCTTTATGACCGAGAAGGAGGTAGCTAATTTTCCACCACCGCTGTTCCCGTCGAGCTTCTATCTGGGCAACTTTACGGAGGCCATCTCCGGCTTCCCGATCATTCGCTTCATTCTGAACAGCTTCATCGTCTCGACGGCCATCATGATCAGTCAGGTTATTACATCGAGTCTGGCTGCATACGCGTTTGCATTTTTGAATTTTAAGGGCAAGGCACTGCTGTTCGGACTCTTCTTGTCAACGATGATGATTCCTTGGGAAGTCACAATTATTCCGAATTATCTGACCATTAAGGATTGGGGCTGGATGGACAGCTACCAGGGATTGATCGTGCCGTTTATGGCAGGGGCTTTTGGCGTGTTTTTGCTGCGCCAGTTTTTTCTGCAGCTTCCGCGTGAGCTGTTTGATGCGGCCAAAATCGACGGATGTGGTCATATCCGCAGCTATTTGTCCATGGTGCTGCCGTTGTCCCGGTCTTCCATTGCCACCTTGGCGGTGTATACCTTCCTCACGCACTGGAATCACTTTTTGTGGCCGCTTTTGATCACGAATCAGGCCTCGATGCGAACCGTACAGATCGGGGTGGCTATGCTGCAGCATGCTGAGGTAATGTCATGGAACCTGATTCTGGCCGGCGTGACCATCGTGCTGATTCCTTCCTTTGTGCTGCTGGCTTTTGGCGTCAAACAATTGGTGCGCGGAATTACCGCTGGCGCGTTGAAAGGTTAGTGCGGTGGTTGACCTGTCATATGCAGGTTTATCATAGGATGCATTTTACGAACGAAAGGGGAAGGAATCACGGATGAGAAGAAGAACGAGGCTGGTAAGTATCTTGTTAGCTGCGATCATGCTGCTGGTTAGTGCATGTAACATTAACATGGGCGAGGAGCCTGAAAAGGGGACGGAACCCGTACCAAAGACGGAGGCTGGCACTCAAAAAGTGGTGTTCTGGCATGCGATGGGAGGAGCGACAACCAAGGTGGTTGATCAATTAGTCGCTAACTTTAACGCTTCGCAGGACAAGGTGCAGGTAGAGGCGGTGTATCAGGGAACCTATGATGACCTGTTAAGTAAACTGAAGGCGTCGATGGATACAAACGAGGGACCGTCCGTGGTCCAGATGTACGAGATCGGCAGCCGGTTTATGATCGATTCCAAACTAATTACACCCATGCAGGAGTTCATCGATGCGGATCAGTGGGATGTGTCGCAGCTGGAACCTAACATCAGCGGGTATTATACGTTTGATGATAAGCTGTATTCCATGCCTTTCAACTCCTCCAATCCGATACTGTATTACAATAAAGACCTGTTTAAGGATGCAGGGCTCGACCCGGAAAGTCCGCCCAAGACGTTTGAAGAACTGAAAGTCGCGGCAGACACGATATCGAAAAAAGGGAAAGCGGTAGGGGCGAATTTTGCTATATACGGCTGGTTTATGGAGCAGTTGTTTGCTAATCAGGGTGCGGAGTATGTGAACAACGGCAACGGCCGGGATGATCTGGCGACCGAGTCGCTCGTCAATACCGAGCCTGGCGTAAAGGTGCTGACTTGGTGGAAGGATCTGATCGACTCGAAGGCAGCCAATAACCTGGGACGTAAAACCGATGATTCCAAGAAGGCATTTTCGGCAGGTCAGGTCGCCATGATTCTGGACTCAACCGCAGCCTTGAAGGGACTTGTGGATAGTGCCGAAGGCAAGTTTGAAGTAGGCACAGGCTTCCTTCCGAAGCCGGAAGGAGCGGGAGAAGGTGGTGTTATCGTGGGCGGTGCAAGCCTGTGGATGATGAACAGTCGTCCTGAAGCAGAGCAAAAAGCCGCATGGGAGTTCATTAAATTCCTAACCTCTCCATCGGAACAGGCATACTGGCATATCAATACCGGGTACTTCCCGATTACCACGAAGGCGTATGAAGAAGAAAGCGTAAAGGAGAATCTGAAGAAGTTCCCGCAATTCCAGACGGCCATTGATCAGCTGCACCAGACGAAGCTGGTTAAAGCGACCCAAGGTGCTGTGATGGGCGTATTTCCCGAGGCAAGACAGATTGTGGAAGGTGCGATTGAAGAGGTGCTGAACAACAAAAAGTCACCGCAGCAGGCACTGGATGACGCAGCAAAAGAAATTACGACCAAAATCCAGGATTATAACCGTACCGTGAAATAGCATAGATGGGGAGCCTCAAACTCAGGAAAGACAGGGAGTAACAAGCCGATCCATCAGGATCGGCTTGTTGGTTCGTGGCATGATATGCTCAGCCAACAAACGATTCACCGGCAGTTTCGCCTAAGCGATACATTCTTAGAAAGAAATCCACCTCAACCGCAAGCGACGGAATCATGATTACCTGCGTTCTCTTGAGGCCATACTGGTGGTGTTTGAGTTTACAAAAGAAACGCGAAAGCGTATACTCAGACAAAATAACCGTTAATTATAGTACCTCACCGAATAACAGCTACTTCGCAAGGAAATACCCTTCCTCGTGTTAACACTCACATTTAGGGCGTATATAACGTTATTCCAAGCTGAATGCCCCTATCCCGGCAAGAATGCGATTAATCGCGCTTATCGGATGGAGGGCGTTTTTTCATATCGTGGCGAACATAGACAGGGGATAGATAAGATGAGCAGATTGACGAAGGAATTGGCGCAAGAAATTGTAACGCGGACGATGCAAGTGATTCATTATAATGTGAACGTCATGGATGAACGGGGGCGGATTATCGGTTCTGGCGACCGCTCGCGCTTATATCAGAAGCATGAAGGGGCGCTTATTGCGATTGAGAGGAAGGGTCGCTTCGAGATTGACGAGGAAAGCGCGCGCAAGCTGCAAGGGGTGCTGCCCGGAACGAATCTGGCCATTCACTTCCAGGGCGAAGTTGTTGGGGTCATCGGCATTACCGGCGATCCGAACGAGGTGACCAAGTACGGGGAGTTGGTGAAAATGACGGCGGAAATGTACTTGGAGCAAGCAGATCTGCTGGAAAAAGCCCAATGGGACAAGCGGATGAAGGAGGATTTCCTTCTGTCCGTCATTCATGCGGACGGCAAGGATAATGCCATGCTGCGCCTCCAGGCGGAACGGATTGGCTTCCATCCGGATAAGGCGCGGGTTGCATGCATTATGGAGCTGACCGGTGCGCAGGACGCGAATTCATTGTCTACGCTCAAGCAGGTGGTCGAAATATTGGAGGGTCGGCCCGCCATCGACCTGATCGCCATTCGCAATACGCGCCAAATCGTGTTGTATAAGCCCCATCTCCATCCGCGGGAGCCGAACGCCGATATATGCGAAGGCATCCGTCACATTCGTAGACTGCTGGAAGAGAAGCGGATTGCGCCGCTCCGCATTGCGGTTGGCAAGGCGTATTCCGGCATCGAAGGTTTAATCGCGTCTTACCGTTCCGCGCAAGATACGATGCGGGCAGGCCAGGCGATATTCCCGGAGCAGACGGTATACTACGGCGAAGATATGCCGAATGAGACCGTGGCAGCCAACGTTATGCCCTCGTGGGTGGCGGAAGAGCTGAAGCGGCTATGGTGGCGATTCGCGCAGGAGGATAAGAGCGGGGAACTGCAGCAGACACTGGAGGCCTATTACGATGAGAACGGCGAGCAGCAGCGCATCGCCGAGCGGCTGTCGATTCACCGGAATACGCTTCGCTACCGGCTGCAGCGCATTCATGAGGCGACAGGCAAAGACCCGAAGCATTTTCCCGATTTATATACGCTGATGACGGCCCGGTGGCTAAGCGCGCTGGAAGAGAGGAAGCCGGAGAGTGAGGACGTCTGGAAGGAACATGCATGATTTGTGCATTTGAACAAAAAACATGTTCTATAAAGCGCTTTATTTCATTTTTATGCATGATGAAGCGCTTTCAGATTACAGGTACAGTAACAGTATAACGAATTGAGACAACACATTAGGGGGTCTTGACTATGGACGTATCTGTAACTGTACTTGGTGCTTTGACGGCATTGGTTGTGGCGATTGTGCTTATATTGCGTAAAGTCCCTCCGGCCTATGGCATGATGATTGGGGCACTTGCCGGGGGAATCGTCGGCGGAATCGGGCTGGTTGATTCGGTGAATTTGATGATGGATGGCGCGAAGGGCATGATTCCGGCCGTGCTGCGCATCCTGGCAGCCGGCGTGCTTGCCGGCGTCCTGATTGAATCGGGCGGCGCGAAGACGATTGCCGAAACGTTGGTCCGCAAGGTCGGCGAGACGCGTGCGCTGTTTGCGCTGGCGGTCGCGACAATGGTACTGACGGCGGTCGGCGTATTTATCGACGTCGCGGTCATTACGGTGGCTCCGATTGCGATCGCAATTGCGCAGCGCGCCGACTTGTCCCGCATGGCGATATTGCTTGCCATGATCGGCGGCGGGAAGGCCGGCAACATTATGTCGCCGAATCCGAACGCCATCTCGGCGGCAGAGGCATTCCATATTCCACTGACATCGATGATGATGGCAGGAATCATACCGGCTGTCCTTGGGCTGTTTGCCACTTATCTGATCGCGAAGCGCCTGTCCAAAAAGGGAACGAAGATCACGGGCCAGGAAAGCGTAGACGAATGCGCTGAGCAGCTTCCGAGCTTCCTGGCGGCGATGATGGCTCCGATCACGGCGATTGTGCTGTTGGCGCTACGCCCGCTGGCCGGCATCGTCATCGATCCGGTGATCGCCCTGCCGGTCGGCGGCCTCGTTGGGGCCTTGTGCATGGGCCGCATCAAGCAGATCAATCAATTTGCGGTATCGGGCTTGGGCAAAATGTCTAGCGTGGCTATCATGCTGCTCGGCACGGGGACGTTGGCCGGCATTATATCGAATTCGCAATTGAAGGATGTCATCATCGACAGTCTGGCCTCCTCCGGCTTGCCGGCTTACTTGCTTGCGCCGATAAGCGGCGCGTTCATGTCCTTGGCCACCGCTTCGACAACAGCAGGTACCGCGGTCGCCAGCTCGGTGTTCGGCTCGACGATTATGGAGCTTGGTGTTGCATCCCTGGGCGCTGCGGCGATGATTCACGCCGGGGCGACCGTCTTCGACCACATGCCGCACGGCAGCTTCTTCCACGCAACGGGCGGAAGCGTTAATATGGCGATGAAGGAGCGGCTGCGTCTTATTCCGTATGAGACCGCAATCGGTCTCGTCCTGGCCGTCGTATCGACATTGGTGTTCGGCGTGTTCGGCTGGTTCTTGTAATCTGCGGCAAAATGATTGTTCAGACAGTTGGTTAAAACTGATGGAGAGGGAGTGGAGATAATGAAGGTTGTAATTGCTCCAGACTCATTTAAAGAGAGTTTATCCGCATTAGAGGCTTGTCATGCCATAGAGAAGGGAATGCGCGCCGTGTATCCCGATGCGGATATCGTCAAGGTGCCGATGGCTGACGGCGGGGAGGGCACGGTGCAGTCTTTGGTAGATGCGACAGGTGGACGATTGGTTCACACCGAAGTGACGGGACCGCTTGGCACCCCCGTGACCGCGTTCTACGGCATACTTGGTGACGGGAAGACCGCGATTATTGAAATGGCGGCCGCCTCGGGACTAGCGCTTGTGCCGCCGGAGCAGCGCAATCCGCTTGCGACGACGACGCGCGGCACCGGCGAGCTTATTACGTCGGCGCTGAACGAAGGCGTCAGCACGATTATTCTAGGCTTGGGCGGCAGCGCCACGAACGACGGCGGCGCTGGCATGGCGCAGGCGATCGGGGTGCGGCTGCTTGACGCCGATGGCTCGGAAATTGGTCATGGCGGCGGAGAGTTGCATCGCATTGCCCGCATCGATACGGGGGGAGCCGATCCACGGCTGAAGCAGGTTGCCTTCGTGGCCGCGTGCGATGTGGACAATCCGCTGACCGGAGAGCGCGGCGCCTCGGCCGTATTTGGCCCCCAAAAAGGAGCCGATCCGGCCATGGTACAGCAGCTTGATGGCAATCTCGCCCATTATGCGGCGATGATTCAGGCATGCTTGGGCCGCGACGTGGCCCGGATTCCCGGCGCTGGCGCAGCCGGAGGGCTTGGCGCCGGTATGCTCGCATTTTTGGCCGCTGAGTTGAAGCGGGGCGTGGATATTGTTATCGAAGCGACGGGGCTGGCTTCGCATGTGAAGGATGCGGATCTCGTCATTACGGGAGAAGGCCGCATCGACGGCCAGACGATTTACGGCAAAACGCCGATGGGCGTGGCCAAGACGGCCAAGGGGTACGGAGTGCCGGTCATCGGGATCGCAGGCTCTCTTGCGGACGGGCATGAAGCGGTGCTTGAGCATGGCATCGATATGGTGTTCACGATCGTGCCCGGCGTATGCAGCCTGGACGATGCAATAAGTCAAGCCGCCGCCAATATGGAGCGTACAGTGCGCAATATGGCGATGACGTTAAAATGCGGTAGCAAGTTGGCTTGAATATTAGAGACGGGCATGATGGAATTCGAGTATAGGATTTGACTGGAATCCTGTTGCTTTGGCATTCGGATATAACGTAAACATCCAAGAGTTTACGTTGTTTCCGGTACTTTAGGGACCGTCCCATAAGCAAGTCTGCTTACTCCATGAGACGGCTCAATTGATGAAAAAAATAGCAAAAAATGGCGGTTCCAGGGAGGTCAGCCCTGTACCGCCATTTCCGTCTTTGACGTAATCCTCCTGGGCAAGAAACTGAAGCAAGCTCGTGAAGATCTTCTCCAGCACGTATCTGCACGGCGTAGCGGAGAGGACAAATCGATTCCGGACAAGCGTCAGCGTTCGCCTTTGCCCCCACATTTCATCCTTGTTCAAAACCATTCCAAGAAATGTGGGGGCAACAGCGATGGGAGGAACGATTGGTACACGGAGCGTCTTCTAACAGCAAGAAGAGGGCCTCCGGCAAGATCAAAGATCTTTTGGGACAGCCCCTTGCGGTCGTCTTACCGTGATTCCGCGTAGTATTCCACGAGGAAATCACGGAAAGAAATCGCGGCCTTGGACAAGTACCTGGATTCCAGCCATGCTATTTGGAATCTGCGGCGGGCCTGAGGCTCGCGAATGCTCAGCTTCGTCAGCTTTAATTCCTCGCCGCTTCTGCATTCCCCGATTAAAGCCACGCCAAATCCGGAACGTACCAGATCGGCTATGGTTCCGGGGTCCTCCACCTCGCAGACAACCTTCGGCAGAAAACCGGCTTGTTTGCAAAACTCATTATTCATCTTCTGATACGGATGACCTTCTTTATATCCGACAAACGATTCACCTGCAGCCTCGCTTAAGTGAATTTGATTTTTTCCAGCTAAGCGGTGGGTGGGGGGAACGGCCAAGAACACCTCTTCGACGAGCAAAGGAAAGCTGCGTATATCCGGGTGCCGGATGGGCATGGAGGTGAGAAAGAAATCAACCTCGTTATGTTCAATCGTCTGAACCATATCCTCCATCGAAGACTGGATGATATGAAAGTTGACCTTCGGATGTATGCTTAGAAACAATCTTAAGGGCTCGCGGAGCTGCTCCATGTTGGATAAGGCCAAATGAATACGCCCATGCTCCAGCCCCGCCAGATCCTCGACTTCACGCCGTCCCTCCTCCAGCAGCTGCAGGGCTGCTTTGGCTTTTGCCAAAAATGCTTTGCCATACGGATTGAGGCGGATCTGCCGGCCTTGGCGTTCGAATAACGGAGCGCCAAGATCCTCCTCAAGTCTGGCAATGGTCTTGCTGAGCGCCGGCTGAGCAATATGGAGCTCCTCTGCGGCTTTGGTCATATGTTCAAGTCTTGCTACGGTTATAAAATACTTCAGCTGTAACATTTCCATTCCGGTTCACCGTCCTTGCTTATATACTCCAGTATATGTATACATAGATATTTTTGTATTTTTTATTATCTATCGATGATTATAGAATGATCTCAGAAACAAGATCAAGAGATTCATGAAAGGATGATCGATATGAAAGCCGTGGCGTTTAGTACGATTGGACCGCCGGATGTTCTGCATGTCATGGAATTTGAAGATCCTCAGGCCGGTAACGGTCAGATCAGAGTTAAAATCAAGGCAGCTGGCGTACAGCCAGCCGACTGCGGGATAAGGGGAAGCGGCTGGGCACCCCCTAATGTGACATTGCGGATGCCGCAAATCCTGGGCAATGAATTCGCCGGAACGATAGATCAGGTAGGTGAGGGGGTCAGAGGTTTTGAGGTTGGTGAGGACGTCATTGGCTGGTCTTTACTCGCCTGTTACGCGGAGTATGTCGTGGTTAGCGCCGATCAAGTGGTTCGTAAACCGGATTCGATGCCGTGGGAAGAAGCGGGTGTGCTAACTGCATCCGGGCAAACTGCCCATACGGCTCTTCAGGCGTTAGAAATTGGTCAAGGCGATACCGTTCTGATTCATGCGGCAGCAGGTGGCGTCGGTTCTTTCGCCGTCCAGCTCGCTCGTGCCTGGGGAGCCCGGGTCATCGGAACGGCAAGCGAGCGAAATCATGATTATCTTCGTTCACTGGGTGCTGTTCCTGTTGTCTATGGCCCAGGCCTTGTAGACCGGGTCAAGACCGCCGCCCCAGAGGGAGTCAGTGCCGCACTGGATGCCGCTGGCGAAGAAGCGCTGCTGGCCTCGCTGGAGCTTGTCGGCGACCGGAGCCGCATCGGCACGATTGTAGCCTTCGATCGGGTAGAAGAGCTGGGAGTTCTCGCGATCCGCAGTCAGCGATCCAAGGATCGATTGGCCGACCTGGTTCAGTTATATGAACAAGGCAAACTGCTGATCCATGTGTCCCGGACGTTTTCTCTGAGCGAAGCAGCAGAAGCGCATCGCACTGTGGAGTCCGGCCATGTTCGGGGGAAGGTCGTGCTGCGGATAGACCAGCCATGAGATGGAAGTCATCGCCTTTGTCCCCGAATTTCAGCCGTTACAAAACAACGATTGACATTTGGGGGCAGCAGCGATGGAGGCATGATTCGGATGCGCGGCGTCATACAAAAGGCGGAGGAGGCGTCCCAGACTAAGGTCCAGGTAGAAACTGGTCCGTGGCAGCGTGTCAATTTTTTCCTTCACGATATAATGGACATATACATATAGAGGAATGGACGTGGAGGATTTAATGAAGAAACAGAGTATGATGGCAGTGAAAATCTCATCGTTGTTGATATTTGCTGTCCTGGTAGGCTGCGATGCCGCCAATGACGCGGAGGAAGCAGTAAAGCGGGAGCTTGATCAATTGGCACAAGTCGGGAATATGGCCGGCGATTCAGCGCTAGCTATCAGTGATCAAGTAAAGCGTGAAGGGAAAGAGTTCGAGTTGACGACGGCTCAGGAAGCCGGAGCAGCCGAGGGATTGGCCATCGATCATGCGGTAGGCAATATTGAACTCATCGCTGTACCCGGTCATGAGATCAAAGTGAAAACCACTGACAACATTCGTACCCAGATTACGGAGCAGGCCGCTACTTCCTTTACGCTCAAGGACGACATCCTGGAATTAAGAACGCACCCTAGGGAGGACTCCAGCAAGAGTTTATGGGATTGGTCGCAGAAGCAATTTGGAGACTCCGGATTCATGATAGATTATGTAATCGAAGTGCCGGAAGACATGCGGAATATCCACATCAAGAATGATGTAGGGAAGATTCGGGTGAACGAATTGAAGGGGGCTTTTGAACTTCAGTTGGGAGCCGGGGAAATTCAGCTGGCCAAAACGGAAATCAAGGGCAATTCCAAGATCGTATCCGAAGCGGGCAGCGTGAAGCTGGATCTTGAGCAGATCGATAAGGACAGCACGCTGACGGCCAACACATCGGCAGGTAGCATCACGGCCACGTTTGCGCCGTCCATGAAATTCACGCTGGATACCGAAACCGAGCTTGGACAGATTACTGGAGCAAGCTGGGGGCAGAGCGACGTAAACGGCGGGGGAGCGAAAATATCCCTGACGACCTCCGTCGGTTCCATTAAAGTTAATCCATAATCGGCACAGGATGAGGGGGATCAAGGATCAATAAACATAAAAAAACAATCATGGATGTAGTTCATCCTTGATTGTTTTTTTTGTATGTTAAACAACAATGTACATAGGGAGTGGACTTTACATTAATTTCAGCACTTGGCACAGCTGATATAGATAGTGCACGCCGCGTATCTGGTTATGGTTGCGGTAGTTGAGGTATACAAGCGTGTCCTTGAGCACGCGTCTGGCATTATCGACTTGATGATGCTCAAGTTCATGCAGTACGTCTTTGATGACTTCCAACGGGTAATTGGCCGAGCGGAGAATCCGAATGATCATGATCTGCCGGATCTGGGCGCCTTCGAACTTTCGATAGCCGTTTTCCCGATCCCGAGGCAGAATCAGGACGCCTTCCTTCTCCCAGTGGCGGATAGCCGAGGTCGGAACGCCGGTTTCGGCCGCAACCTCCCCGATGGTCAGCTTTCTTTTCCGCCCACGGGCATCGACAACGTCAAGCTGCTCGGTTTCCAGAATGCGGATGGTCCGCTCCGCAAGGACTTTATCCTGCTGCAGATTGGCCTGCACCTCGTTTACAATCCAGAGCGCTTCATCCAGCTCGTTCTCCTGCAGCTTGATCATCACTTGCTTCGTGACGTCTACGCCGAAGCCGGGAAACATGGCTCTTATGCATTCGAAGTATGCGGCATGCTCCTTCGTATACACCCGGTATCCGTTCGGGGCACGCTTCGCAGGAGGGACAATCCCCCATTTTTCATAATGCTTGAGCGCACTTGTGGTAATCCCCAGTTTCTTGGCTATATCAATCGGTCTGATACCCATGACGGTCCCCCTTACCTCATGCCGGATCTTCTGAATCCTTGTTTCTGGGGGATTGTATCATGAAGAACGGCTCAATGAAAAGCCTGCCGGGAAATAGCTTATATCATTGTCATGCTCATATTATGAAGATTGACGTTCCAGGAATGCCCGGATGTAACCAATGATTTCCGGTCCATGTGACTCCAACGCAAAATGCCCGGCATCCTTCAGGATGTGAAGCTCGGCATCGGGCAGATCGCGCAGATACGGATGGGCCCCGTTCTCAGGGAAGATATGGTCGCCTTGCCCCCACACGATAAGGGTCGGCGGCTGCGCATCGCGGAAATACTGCTGCCAAGCCGGATATAAGGGCGGATTTGATCCGTAATCCAGGAACAAATCCAGTTGTATTTCCTGGTTCCCGGGCCGATCCAGCAGCGCTTGATCCAGCGTATAGGTGTCGGGGCTAATGAGGGACGTATCACGGACGCCATGGGTATATTGCCATTTTGTTGCCTCGATGCTGGTTAACGAGCGGAGGGCTTCGCGTTTATCCGGATTCGCGGGATCTTCCCAGTACGCTTTAATGGGATTCCAGAATTCCTCGAGCCCCTCCTCATAGGCATTCCCATTCTGTATGATCAGCCCCCGAACCCGCTCGGGATGGCGTGCTGCAATCCGGAATCCAACAGGTGCGCCGTAATCCATAAGGTAGACGTAGAAGCTCTGGATATTTAATTGGTCGAGCAATTCCTCGATGAGCTGACTGAAATGGTCAAAGCTGTACTGGAATTGTTCATGGTCAGGCGCACTGCTGTAACCAAATCCAGGATAATCCGGTGCAATCACGTGGTACTGATCGGCAAGAGCCGGGATCAATTGACGATACATTTGACTGGAAGTCGGGAAACCATGCAGCAGCAGGACAACAGGCGAGCCGGGAGCCCCCGCTTCACGGTAAAAAATATCCAAACCTTCGATTTGAGCCGTGCGATACTGGATTTTATGATTCATCGGATAAATGCCTCCTTGAATTATCTACGAATTTTTATGATGCAATTGTTATGTAGAGCCTTTTGAATGGTCGTAATGATAAGAAGAAAAACACCACCTCATTTAATTTATTAACCATCTAAATGTGATTAAGGGGATTATATACCTTAATTATTAACCTGTAAAGCATTATTTTGGGTATTAAAAAAGGAATCTTAGATGATTTATCTAAGATTCCTTCGGTTGCTGCTGTTTCTGACGCTCCAGATAGGCAGCGACCTTCATGCGGTTCCCGCATGTTCTTGGGCTGCACCAGCGCCTTGTACTATTTTTGCTATTGTCGTAAAAGCGAAGCACGCACGCCGGATTTTCGCATTTTTTCACCAATTTCAGGTCATGGGTAGTTAAAAAATCAACGGCAGATGCGGCGACCGGGGTCAACAGATCCAACGGCTTGCGAAAAAGCATTCGGCTTTTGCGGCTGTACGCGTTCCCTTCTGCCACCAGCGTTGTGCGAAGGATTTGCTCCTTCAGCAGCCCATTGACATACTGCAGGCTAGCTTCCGTTGAGGTCTCGTTCACGCTGCCCGGCTGAATCAGATTAAAGAGGTGGCCGCGGAGCAACCGGGCAGCTTCCACGATTCCGGCTTCCTCCTCGGCGCCGTTATATACCGCCTTGCGCAGGTTGCGCTCAACCTCGGACAGCAGGTTGGCCTTCACCATCCAATCCAATAAAGAATCGAATGTATCAAGCAAATCCAGAGGTTGTCCATCAACCGCAATCTTGGTATTCACGAAATCCAGCATGGGATGGTTGCCAATAAAATAAAATTCGGGTGCGATTTTTTTCGGCATGGTTACCGCTCTCCTCAAAACATACGATAAGTATTATTTGTAGCCCATTATATAGTCAATGCTGTGTTTATACAAATGGAACGGCATCAAACATTATACATAAACCTTAAAGCTCCGTGACGGCTTTTGATCTCGAAAACGGCGATAGATCAACCTTTTTCCGTTTGGAATTTTGTACTTGCATCAATGTTGTAAGATGGGTTTGTAAATTGAAGGATTGGAGCCAGGCTTCCAAAACGAAACAGTATGCTTGCGAAGCGAGTTTTATTGCGAGGTTTCTCAATGAAGCTAAGCTCCACAAAACTTTTAGGAGGTTGGGATAAATGGAAGGAACGATTAAGATTCGCGGTGCCCGGGAGAACAACCTGAAGAATGTCTCGCTTGAAATCCCGAAGTACAAACTGGTTGTCATGACAGGCCCGTCCG
Organism: Paenibacillus sp. Dod16; assembly: GCF_049893405.1. Taxonomy (NCBI): domain Bacteria; kingdom Bacillati; phylum Bacillota; class Bacilli; order Caryophanales; family Paenibacillaceae; genus Paenibacillus; species Paenibacillus sp. Dod16. The sequence goes on along the minus strand of NZ_JBNDYG010000003.1, from coordinate 235,312 downwards.
GCTCGGGCAAGTCCACGCTCGCAATGGATACGCTGCAGCGGGAGTGCCAGCGGCAGTACATGGAATCCATGGGCATGGTGTCGGACTCGGTCAGCAAGCCGAAGGTGGATTCGATTGAAGGACTATCCCCGTCAATCAGCGTGGGACAGCACATTACGAACCGGAACCCAAGATCCACCATCGGAACGGTGACGGATATCTACACACTGCTTCGAATTCTGTTTTCTAAGCTTGGTGAACGTACTTGTCCGTCGTGCGGCGATACGGTGATACCTCATGTGGAGGGAGAAGCCTATCACGGTCTGGCTGAGGAGGAAGAGATCAGCGATTCTCACGAGACGGTTCGTTGTAGGCGATGCGGCCATGGTCTCGAAAAATTGACGATGTCGCATTTTTCCTTTAACAAGCCGGAAGGCGCATGCGAAACATGCAGCGGACTCGGTCAAACGGTCAGTCTGAACATGGAGGCTGTGTTTCGTCCGGAATTAAGTTTAAGGGACGGCGGGGTGGCAACGTGGTACAGCGCTCTTACCGATTATAACACCACCATTCTGAAATCGGCAGCCAAGTATTACGGGTTCGCGTTCGATGAGTTCATGCCGCTTCGGGACTATGACGAGGTTCAGCGTGATCTCCTGTATTACGGCGTAGAGAGCGAGCAGTTCAGCCGGCATTTTCCTGACGTCAAATCGCCGAAGTCCGTAGGACAAGGCAAGTACGAGGGTGTAGTCACCGGGATATGGAGAAGGTACCGGGAGAAGGGAAGCGAGTCCGGTGAAGCGTCCCTGTTTCATGAGCACCTTTGTCCGGATTGTCACGGTACGAAGCTGAAGGAGGACAGCCGCCGCGTCCGGGTGGATGGAGTCTCCATTAACGAAGTCAACGCCTGGTCGATCGGGGAAGCCTTAAATTGGATGGAGGCGCTGCTGAGGAAGCTGACGGAGGACCAATTAACGATTGTGGAACCGCTCATTCATGATTCCGTTGTCAGACTAAAACGCATTATGGATGTCGGGCTGGGTTACATGTCCATGGAGAGGCAGGTCGTCACGATGTCAGGCGGAGAAGCCCAGAGGCTTCGACTCGCATCGATTCTGGGATCAGGCCTGACAGGGGTACTGTACATTTTGGACGAACCGACAACGGGACTGCATCCCAAAGATACCAGGGGACTGATCCAGGTTTTGAAACAACTGAGGGATCTGGGCAACACGGTGCTCGTCATCGAGCATGACGAAGAAGTGATGCGGGCCGCTGACCATATCATTGATATCGGACCGGGTGCGGGAACGATGGGCGGTACGGTTGTCGGTCAAGGAACGCTGGAGGAGCTTATCCATCATCCCACATCCGTGACCGGATCCTACTTCCGCGAGAACACGATGCTTACGGCACCGAATCGGCGCAGGGCTGGAAACGGAAGCCTGCTGACGATCGAGGATGCACATTTAAGAAATTTGAAACACATCACGACCTCTTTCCCGCTCGGCTGTCTCATATCGGTGACAGGCGTATCGGGATCTGGTAAATCCACGCTTTTGTTTGATCTTCTGGCGGAATCCGGAAGCGATCAATCAACTCCAATCGGCTGCAAGGCCATCACGGGTTGGGAATCGGTAGGGCAGCTGATTACGGTTGACCAATCACCGGTATCCCGAATGCAGCGCTCCAACATTGCTACGTATACCGATGTTTACACTCATATCAGAAACTGGTACGCCAGCTTGCCGGAAGCCAAGGAGAGTCAATTGACGGCCAAGCACTTTTCCTTTAATACACAAGGCGGGCGCTGCGAGACATGCCAAGGACTTGGCGTTGTGTCGGTGCATATGCACTTCCTTCCGGAGCTGGAGGTACGTTGTCCGGATTGCAAGGGCAAGCGGTTTAAGGAAGAGGTTCTGCGTGTGACCTATAACGGCTGCACCATCTCCGACATTTTGGATATGACGATTGAGGAAAGTCTGTCGATTCTGGAGGATCGGCCGAAAATCATGGAATTGACCCGGCTGCTCTGCGATGTCGGGCTTGGGTATTTGAAGTGGGGGCAATCGGTGAGCACTTTATCCGGCGGTGAGGGACAGCGGATTAAATTGGCTAAGGAGCTGAGCAAAAAGACCAAAAACCACACGCTGTATTTGCTGGATGTGCCTTCAACCGGGCTTCACCCCGGAGATGTCCGGCAGCTGCTCGTTCTGTTGAACCGCTTGGTGGATGCGGGGAACACCGTGATTTTGGTTGAACACAATTTGGACCTGATCTGGCATTCGGATTGGCTCATCGATATCGGGCCTGGCGGAGGAGCTGCCGGCGGGTCTGTCGTGGCGACAGGAACGCCTGAGGAAGTAGCGGCTGTGGAAGCCTCGTTCACCGGCCGTATTATCAAAGAAATCTATATGTGACGGCTGGATGCAAAAAAGGGAGGAATTCCATATGGAGCAAACCGTAGAAGAGAAGGGTAAGGTTACAAAAACCACGATTCGATATTTTATTAAGCTGCTGCGCTCTTCGGGTATTCCGAAGCTGGTGCTCTTTCTGGCCATCGTGCTCAGTTTGGTTGGTGCGGTGACGGGACTGGTCGTCCCGCTCATCACCGGCCAATTAATCGATAATTTTGCTGCAGATTCATTTAATATTCGCACGGTCGGCTTTCTGGCCGTTCTGTTCCTGCTGGAAGCCGTGGCGAGCGGACTTTCCTACTATATGCTTGCCTATGTCGGGAACCAGACGGTGAACAAAATTCGTAAACGGCTCTGGACCAAGGTTCTGGCATTGCCGGTTCCGTTCTTTGACAAGCACCGCTCGGCAGAAACGATGAGCCGGGTGACCAACGATACGAATGAAGTGAAAACCCTGATCACGGATCATTTGATTGCTTTTTGCTCGAATCTATTGACCGTTTTGGGGGCCGTTGCAATCTTGTTTTACTTGGATTGGCGGATGACCCTCATCATCCTGATTGCCGTTCCGGTCGGGTTCGGCATATTAATGCCCATCGGCGGAAAGATGTATAAAATCTCCATCAGCATGTATGGACAGCTGGCCCAGCTGTCCGCCATGCTGACCCAGGTGATCGGCGAGATTCGTCTGGTGAAAGCCTCCAATGCAGAGCGGAGGGAGGAGAAAAGCGGGTATGACGATATGGACAGCCTGTACCGATTCGGCATGAAGGAAGCCAAAATCAACTCGGTCCTGATTCCGTTGATGTCGATGGTCATGGTCGTCCTGCTGGTGGTCATCATCGGATACGGCGGCGTTCGCGTTTCTTCCGGCGCAGGCGAGCTGGTATCGTTTATCCTGCTGCTGTTCCAGATCATGTTTCCTTTCAGCCAGTTTGCTACATTCTATTCCCAACTCCAGAAGGTGATGGCGGCCACCGAGAGATTGCGGCTGATTCTCGAATATGAGCCGGAGAGCGACAATCGTGCGGTGCGTACTGCACCGGATGGGCATCGGGATGTTGAATTTAAAGAGGTGACGTTTGCTTATCATGAAGGCGAGACCATTCTGTCCGAGGTATCCTTTTCGATCCCTGCCAAGAAGGTCACCGCTCTGGTAGGACCCAGCGGCAGCGGCAAAACCACGGTGTTCTCCTTGATTGAGCGGTTCTACGCGCCATCCGGCGGGGAGATTTACTTTGGCTCCGAAGCGATCCGCGATTATACTCTGGAGTCCTGGCGGCGAAAGCTCGGGTATGTGTCCCAGGACAGCCCGCTCATGACCGGAACGATCCGGGACAATATCGTCTATGGACGGGAGGAGCCGGTCTCCGACGAGGAAATTGCTGAAGCGGCGAGACTGGCCTATGCGGAGGGATTTATCGAGGCACTGCCGCGAGGATATGACACGGAGGTTGGGGAGCGAGGCATCCAGTTATCGGGAGGTCAGCGTCAACGCGTGGCGATTGCAAGGGCTTTGCTGCGGAAGCCGGACATCCTGCTTCTGGATGAAGCGACGGCAAGCCTCGACAGCGACTCCGAGCATGAAGTGCAGAAAGCGCTGAACAATCTGATGGTCGAGCGCACGACCGTGGTCATTGCCCACCGGTTATCCACCGTGGTCGAGGCGGATCAGATTATTGTCCTGGAGAAGGGACACATTACGGGAAGCGGGACGCATGAAGAATTGATTCGAAGCCATCCGTCCTACGTGGAGTGGGCGAAGAAGCAGTTCCAGACCGGGGAATAGGGGCACATGGGGGATTGAGCCGGGGAACAACAGTGATTGACAAAACGTTTCGCATACCTTGTTCAACTTGTGCAATTAGGATAAGAGGTTTTGTTTCGACCAAGGTCGAATAAAAATAATATTAGGTAGAGTAACCTTGGCATAGATGAGTAGGGTGGAGAGTAGAGGAGATGAGCTGAGCATGGCGCAGATCAAAATTTATGGCGTCCGGGAGCGGCTGAACCCGGTGAAGGAACAGCTGTCGGAAGTGATACATTCATGCGTGGTAGACGTTTTTCAGCTTCCGGCGGATAAGAAATTCCATCGTTTTTTCCCCATGAGTCGCGAGGATTTCTTCTTCCCTGACGGGAGAACGGACCGTTACACAGTGATCGAGATCAGCATATTTGAAGGCCGGACCGTGGAGGCCAAGAAACAGCTGATTCGATTGTTGTTCGAACGGATCGAGCACTCGCTGCATATCTCTTCCCAGGATGTGGAGATTACGATATTCGAAACGCCGCAGCACAACTGGGGAATCCGGGGGCTTCCCGGCGATGAACTGGCTTTAGGGTATAAGGTGAATATTTAGAGGCTTAGCTAGTGTTAACAATTGCAAACAAGCGCTCGATTACCGCTGGCTCGGGAAGCCTGGTGATTGGCGCTTGTTTTTTTGTTCATTCGTGTTTATTTACGGTGGCACTCCCGATTTCGTAAGGCGTGTAAACCCCCTCATACATGAGATGCATCGACATCCCGGCCGCGGCATGGTCCAAATTGTGGCAGTGATCCATCCAAAGCCCCGGGTTGTCGGCTTCAAACGCAGCTTCATACGTCTCGCCGGGCGCTACATTTAGCGTATCCGTCCACCAGGGACTTCCTTCGACAGGTTTTCCATTACGCTTCAAGACGAGAATATGGTGACCATGCAGATGCATCGGATGATCCATGAAGCCCCGATTCACAAACTTCATTTTTACGATATCCCCTTCACGTACCATGAGAGACGGCGTATTCGGAAAGACATAACCGTTGATGGTCTGCACATTGGTCATCATGCCGTTATAGAAGCCCACGCGGTTGTCGAGAACAAGCGTAAAGTTACGGTCATAGACGGTATGAGCGTCAAAAGGAACCGAGGACGGTGTGCCGTATTTGGCCGGATTGAATACCGGGCCCTCCTGGCCAGGAAGCGGCTGATCCCGATCATTGCCGGCAATAACAATCGCCTCGCTCCGTTCGTTGATCGCATCGGCAGTGTGCGCCAGGGATACCGCATGATCCGGCATGGCAAAGGAAATATCGTAGCGTCCGCCGGCAGCCAGCAGCATCTTTTGATTTTGTATCCACTCGGGACCGTTGAGATCCATGCCGTCAATGGATGTTACTTTAAAGGATGCTCCTGACAAATAGAACATTTTAGGCATGTTATGTGCATTGATTAATCTTAACCTCACGGTTTTGCCCGGCTTTACGGTCTGTCGCTGGAGCTTTCCCGTGGCTCCTAAGGTGATCGTTGTTCCATTGCTCGTTCCTTTCGGATGAGCCATCACGGTTATATCGACGTCTTCCAAAACGGTAGCGTCATCCGGTTCGATGACAAGCGTGCCATACAACCCTTTGGCAACCTGCACCGAGGATTGCTGATGGGAATGATACCAGTATGTGCCCGTCTGTTCCGCGATGAACCGGTAGATAAACTGTTCTCCAGGCATGACGGCATTCTGCGTTAATCCTGCCACGCCATCTTCTCCGTTCGGAACATTTAGTCCATGCCAATGGATCGTAACGCCATCCTCTACATCAATATTGACCAGGGTAACTTCGACCAGTTCGCCTTCCTGAATACGGAGTTCCGGACCGGGAACGAGGCCGTTAAAAGCCCACACCTCTTCGGTTTCGCCTGAGGGCATGGTGAGCAGCTTTTTCTGTGCGCTTAATTCGAATGTGCGGTCAGGCGTTGAGGTCTGCGGTCCGCGCAAGCTGGCTACACTGATCGATTCTATATTCTCTGCAGATATGCTTGATGCTTCCGCGTGACTTCCATGATGGCTATGGTTCCCGGGGCTTCCGCTGCTATCATGACGGCCATGCTCCATCATGCTCATTCGGTCCGGCAGCCGGGACGAGATCAAGCCGGCGGAAACCATTATGGAGGTGATGGCAATGACGAGCAGGCTCTTCCATGAGAATCGGATAAGTCTCTGCTTGTAGGTTACATGGTGATCCATGTTCAATGAATGCTGCAATTCCTTGAGTTGTCTTCTGCGGGTAACCCACGCCATGCCCATCAGAATACCGAATGCAATCAAGACGGTTATAAAACTGCTGAATCGGAGTGGAGATTGGGATAAAAACAACATGTATAAGCAGGAGCATGCTGCTGCGAAGAACGCTGCCGAAAAAGGCGCCACAAGGATGCGGTTGTTCAGGTAACCGCTTGAACCGTCGTTTATCTTTACATGAAGCTCCGATAATTTGCGACTCGTTAATACGGGCAGTGAGAAGAAAAAGACGGCGGAAATCGAGAGCGCATAAAGCGGCAACTGGATGAACACCTTGTCTTCGACAAACGTCCAATCGGTATTCCACAGCACCGCACCCGCAGCGAATTTGAGCCCTGTCATGATCATGGCGGGCCACAACCAGAAGCGAAGTTTGTTTAGATGCTTAAGCAGGACTTCCTTCGGTTGCGGCAGGCATGTTTTTTTTGCCCTGTAATCGACGACCCACCATATAAAAAAATTTAAAAACGTTAATACGTATTCAAACATGAGCCAGCTTCTCACCATTGTGTACGCCCCTTTACATTTGTTTTGCATTCAGTGTACAGATCAAATGTGTAGAACTGTTGGAGATGATCTTTTCATTCTGTGTAGGATCACTTCTTATGCTGGAAACGGGTTATAATGGTTCTAAAAAGTGAGAGGGTTATTCGCAATGGAGATGACGCTGTTGCTTGTGGAAGACGAAGTGGCGATGCTGGAAACGATGAAGCTTTATTTAGAGGGCGAAGGGTTCCGGGTTCTTGCTGTGACCAATGGTCAAGATGCGCTTGAGTGCGCCCGAAGAGAGCAACCTTCGCTTGTGGTGCTGGATTGGATGCTGCCTGGAAAGAGCGGAATCGAAGTGTGCAAGGAGCTGAGGCAATCCAGTGCTTGTGGAATCATCATGGTAACGGCGAAATCAGAGGAAACGGACAAAATTATTGGCCTGGAGCTTGGTGCGGATGACTACATAACCAAACCCTTCAGTTTGCGGGAACTGACTTCCCGCATTCGCTCGGTTCTCAGACGAACGGCTCCAATCCAGCTTGAGGCGTCGCCCTTGCAGCGTGGGGATCTGTTGATATCGGAAACCAAATGCCAGGTTACGCGAAACGGGGAGCTCATCCCGCTGACCCCGACCGAGTTCAAGATCTTGCTGACACTGGCCAACAGGCCGGGGGTTGTGTTCAGTCGATTGCAGCTTATGAAGGCAGCTATGGACGATGATTTCATGAATTATGAACGTACCTTGGACTCTCATGTCAGTAAACTGCGTAAGAAGCTTGAGCCTGATCCTGACCATATGAAATACATTCAAACTGTGTATGGGTTTGGATATCGATTCGGTGAGCCGAGATGACGGTGCGCGGCAAAATATTCATGGCGATGGGCGTCCTGGTCATGCTTGTAACGGCCGCGTATATCGGTACAACACAAGGCTACTTGGGAAGCCTGTTTGCCCGGTATGTTCCCGAGGGAAGCGGGGGTGGCCTCGGAGGGGACCATCTCGAGGAGTTAAGCAACTATGTGCTTGGCGAAATGAAGATGAAAGCTCTTATGGTGACGTTGTTTGTTGCATGCGCTGTGGTCATTTTGGGTTATTGGCTTTCAGGTCTAATCATTCATCCGCTCCATAAACTGATCGCGGTCATGCGAAAAGTAGCCGATGGAGATTTGACAACGGAAGTGCCGATCAAGCGAAAGGACGAGTATGGTCAGGTTGGGGAGGCGTTCAATTCCATGACGCACCAATTACGAGAGGCCATGGACCTCCGAAAAAGACTTGTCGAAGATATAGCGCATGAATTAAGGACGCCGTTATCCATCGTCCAATCCAAGCTGGAGTTGATTCAGCAGTCCCCAACCGATGTGAAGCCGGAAGTTTTGCTTCCCCTTCACGACGAAGTGCTGCGTCTGGTGCATTTGGTGGATGAGCTTCATCTTCTGAATACGGCGGAAGCGGGGCAGTTAGTCTTACATAAAGAGAAGACGGATCTGAACTTGCTATTGGGCAATCTCATGGAGCTCATAGAGCCGGAGGCGGATGCTTGCGGGGTTACGTTAAAGGGGCCTGAATATCGGGATTCAGCATGGGCCCGGGTCGATCCGAAACGGCTGAAGCAGGTATTACTTAACTTGTTAACCAATGCGCTGCGGCATACGCCGGAAGGGGGCAGCATTTCGGTTCGAATCGATGCTAGGGACCTGTCCGGACAGGTTGCGATTAGCATAACGGACACGGGCACAGGCATACCTGCTGATGCGCTTCCTCATGTATTCGACCGTTTCTACCTGGTGGATAGTGGAAGAGGCAGGTCGACAGGAGGCACCGGTCTGGGGCTTTCGATTGCTAAGCAGATTGCAGCGGCTCACGGTGGCTACATCCAAGTACAAAGCGAGCTTGGCAAGGGGTCGGAATTTACGGTAATCCTTCCCTGGAGCCATGATAGCAGTAAAAATTAACGTGCGAATGTTATCCTTGTAGATATAAAAAGGGGGAATCACTGTGACCTTACAACAATTAAAGTACGCCATCGAAGTAGCCAACCGTGGTTCCATGAACGAGGCGGCCAAACGATTATTTATATCCCAGCCCAGCTTGTCCAATGCGATCAAGGATCTGGAGGAAGAGCTTCGCATTACGATATTCGAACGAACCAACAAAGGAATATCCTTGTCCAAAGAAGGCGCGGAGTTTCTCGGCTATGCGCGGCAGGTGGTGGAGCAGGCCGAGCTTCTGGAGGGGCGTTATCTGAACGCAAAGCCTTCCCCGCAGCATTTTTCGGTATCCACGCAGCACTACGCCTTTGCGGTCAATGCCTTCGTGAAGCTGGTTCAGGAATACGGGCAGGACGAATACGAATTGGCGCTGAGAGAGACGAAAACCTACGAAATCATTCAGGACGTCAAAACCTTGCGCAGCGAGATCGGCATTCTATACCTGAACGAATTCAATTCCAAGGTGATCAACAAGCTGCTGAAGGATGCAGGGCTGCAGTTTACCAGCTTGTTTACGGCGAGGCCGCATATTTTTATCAGCATCAAAAATCCGCTGGCCAAACAGTCGATCGTGACCATTGACGAGCTTCAGAATTATCCGTATTTATCCTTCGAGCAAGGGGAATACAATTCGTTCCACTTCTCGGAGGAAATCCTCAGCACGCTGTCTCACAAAAAAAGCATCCGGGTCAATGACCGTGCGACCCTGTTCAATCTGCTCATCGGCTTGAATGGCTATACCATTTCGACCGGGGTGCTGAGCGCTGACCTGAACGGGAACGAGATTATTCCGGTTCCACTCGCATGCGATGAGACGATTAACGTCGGATGGATCAGTCATAAGAATGCGACTCTGTCCAAGCTGGCGGCAGCTTATGTCGAGGCGCTGCATGAGGCGATTGCCACTTGATTTTGATGGGAAAACGGTGAAGGGATTCCTAGAGGATCTCATTTTTACGACTCACGTATGCAGTGGCAACTATCATTCAACATGGGCATCATCCGGCGGATGCGGACGATTTGGAATTCGTAATCAAATAATCGCTCTTCATATATCCCCTTGGGAGTTATCGGAAAAAGATTCCGATAACTCCCAAGGGGATTTTTATTAGCGGTTGGACATGATCTGGTTACGGAATTCCCCCGGCGACATGTTGGTGAATTGCCTGAATACCCGGCATAAATAATGGACTTCCATTCCGACCTTTCTCCCGATTTCCTCCAGGGTCAAATCGGTGGTCATCAATAGACCCTTTGTTTTCTCGATCCTGACCTTAATAATATACTGCACAGGTGTCATCTTCATTTTGGATTTGAAGAAGCGGATGAAATAGTTGGGATTATAATGGATAAGTCCCGCCAGCTGTTCCACGCTGACGTTATCGTTGATATGCTCCTCAATATACTGGAATACCGTGTTCAGCTTCTGCATATCGGGCAGCATGGACAGCGAGAGTTGACGATCGGGAACGATGTCAAGATAATGTCGGACAAGCTTCATCAATATTTCGTTCCTTTGCAGCGGGGCGGTCCAAGCGCTGCTCCCATATGCATCGATCAATTCCTTGAATAACTGCTCCATATATGACTCGTCCGGCACATCCAGCACGTAGGGAAGATGAATTAGCTGAAACAAGTTCAGCGTATCCACCTTGGCGGTAAAATGGCACCAAAACTTCCTGTAGGTGTTGTCGCCCACGACAGAGATGGAATGAAGCGATCCAGCTGGCATGAGAACGATTTGCCCGGGGGAGGGATGATATTCTTGTTCGTCGATCTTAATCCAGCCCTCCCCTTCCCGTATAAAATATAGGGCGTTATAGGACGGTCTCATATTAAAAAAGCGCCAGTTCTGGGACACTTTATCAACCTTGGCAATGGATAAGCGAAGATTCGCGTTAGCCAGGTAATTCTGAATTAACTTCAGGTGGTTTATATCCATTGGCTGCCCCCTACCGGTTGTGTATTTTGGATACATTGATGTGTTTTTTATGCATTTCAAATCCGAGTGGTTTTTATTAAGCTAGATGAGAAATCCCATTCAATGACATATCAAGGGGGAGGTAATGACATCAAGGCTTAGGACTGATCTGCCATTCCATCAGGATATCAAAGGAAATCAAGGAGGAATCGTTAAGGAATGAAGATGATGAAACGGATTAAGAATTTCGCAGTAATCGGGTCCGCGGTATTATTAATGACCGCATCCATTGCAGCTGCCGAACCTGCGGAGATCAGTAAACGGACGGTAAAAGATCCTGCAATGGCAAATGCTACCGGACCGACCGAACTTCAATCATCCGGATTGGCTGATGCTCCCTGGTCGGCCGGAACGCCGTTGGACGTGCTTAAGAACGATTTCAGCATATTTTATAAGGATTTGCAAGCGATTCCATATTTCGCTGGCGGCGGCGTTGCTGCAGTAGGGGATGCTGCATTCAATATCAATGTGCCCGATTATTATATTCCAGCCATCTCGGCAGCCCGTTATGGCAAAGGGCGTATCGTTGTCGCCGGAAGCAAGGAGTATTTCAATCTGTCCGAGTCGGCGGGTGATGCTGCGGGTAAGCTGGCCCGGAATACTTTATGGTGGCTGACGGACGATGCCTCCACAAATCAAGGCCAAGGCAATGACCGTACGAATCGCTATGAAGATGCATTAGAGCAGCCGGGAAAGAAGATTAGACTGATAACGACCTCCGACGAGCTCACGGTTAATCCGGGTTTGCCTATTGAGCTTGTGAAAATCGACAGCTGGGATTCCGTAAACCTGAATCCGCAAAAATATGCGGTAGCCCATGTAGACCAGACGATGAAGGATAAGGATCTCGAAGCGCTGGATCAATATTTACGGTTAGGGGGCGCCATCATCGTGGCGGATAACCTGAGCGGTATTGAGGGAATAACGCGCGATACTCCCGAGGAAACCGTGCTCCAGGTCGGTAATTTGAGGGGAGCTAGACTCAGCCGCGATTTTGCGATTCAAAAGCTGCTTAATCGGGCAGGGTTGACGTTGATGAACAGAGGCTCTGAGTCAAGTGTCGGCGAATCCGCATTAACCTATGATCAAGCCGATAATCATCATATCAGGGCACGGCTCACGCAAGGTAAGGAAGTGGAAAAAGGGACGCTCACTTACGATCAAATCGATATCGGTCCGCCGGAAACACCCGCGAACAAAAAGCAGGAGCGGCTCTACAATATACTAAACGAGACAATCGAAACGTTAACCAGCGAATCCCCGCTGTATGCTTGGGCAGAATCGGAGGCCGAAAGTCTGCTGCCTGCCGTGTTCCCGATTCAAAAATTCCAACAGCCCTATACGAATGCACTGCATAACTTCCGTTTTAGTCATTTCACCTTGGATCCCGCCAACGAGAAATCTCCTCATGCCGACGCATTTCCGGGAATGGTCGGAGAGGAAGCGACCATCGTCAATGACCGGGAAATCGAGGTCGACTTTGATTTTCCAAATACGATGTACACGCATGCGCTTCCATCAAAAAACTGGATCAGCACCGGATTGTATGCACCCCCAGGTAAAGTCATTACGCTTGAAGTGCCGGAAGGCGTTGAGCATTTAACGGTTCAAATCGGTTCGCATGACGACGATTTGAGGGGATCCGGCAAGTGGGGACGAGTTCCGCTTATCGTAAACCACCTGAAGCTGACACCGGGCATCCATCAAGTGAACAGCCCGTATGGCGGTTTCATCTATCTCATTCCGCTAAAGGCGAAGGAGAACTTCCGGGCAACCGTCAAAATCAGCGGTGCGGCGGAAGCCCCGTATTATGTACTCGGCAAGACTACACTCGAGGAGTGGGAGAGGATTCGCACGGGACCGGTTGCCGTTCCTTTTGCCGAGTTTCAGGGAGAACGTATTATCCTGACGGTTCCCTCGGATTTGATCCGCCAAGTGACCGACCCGGAAGAATTGATGCGGACCTGGGATGAAATCTACGACAGTTATGATAAACTGGTCGGACTTGATCCGGACAGGGCAATGCCTCATACTGCCCATCAATTGAACCGCCGTTACGTCGCTGACGGACAGATCTCTTCCGGGGCGATGCATGCGGGATATCCCATCATGATGCCGTTCAGTTATGCGGCCAACCTGCTGGATGTCGATTATATTAAAACAAGTGCTTGGGGCTTCTGGCATGAACTTGGGCACGAATACCAGCAGCGGACATGGACGTGGGGCGATGTCGGGGAAGTCACCGTAAACCTGTTCTCTCTATACACCCAAGAGAAGTACGGCAATACCTCCGAACTGCTGAAAGTCGGAAATGACGGCAAGGATTACTATGATCGGGGGATCGCATTCGTAGAGAACAATGACCCGGCCAAAAAATACGGCCAAATCGGCAATTATGAAAGACTGGTGATGTTCAAGCAGCTTCAGCTTGCTTACGGCTGGGAATTCTATACCCGGATATTCGAGAAATACCGCGAATTATCTCGCGACGAAATTCAAGGCACGGTGGATACTTTTGCCGTCATAGCTTCTCAAACAGCGGGGGAGGACCTGACTGAATTTTTCGACAAATGGGCAATAGGTCTGACGGAAGACGGAAAAGGAAGGATTGCCTCATTGAATTTACCTGAGCCGCAAACCGAAATATGGACGTTAAGAGAGTAAACATGAAAAAGCCAGGTTTCCTCCGGTTGAGGAAGGCTGGCTTCTTTATATCTGTTATGCAATATAGCATATTTTTGTACATGATATTGCATACAAGTGACTTTTTGCATACAATGGAATGGTAAATGATATGTACGTTAAGATACTTCGGATCCACGGGAGGAATTTTCATATGTCCAGTCAATCGTTAAGCGCTTTCTTACAGGATAATCTAACAGAACTCAAGCAGCAAGGACTCTATAATACGATCCAGCCTCTTGAAAGTCCGAATGGTCCGCTTATTACCATTCAGGGTCGTGAATTCGTGAATTTATCTTCCAACAACTATCTGGGACTGGCGAATGATGAGCGATTGAAAGAAGCGGCCATCCGGGCTACGACCGATTTCGGAACCGGAAGCGGCGCCGTTCGCTCCATTAACGGAACGCTCATGCTTCATGTTGAGCTTGAGGAAAAGCTTGCGCAGTTCAAGGGAACGGAAGCTGTGCTTACGTATCAATCCGGGTTTAACTGCAATATGGCGGCGATCTCGGCGGTGATGGGTGCCGGGGATGCGATTTTGTCGGATGAGCTGAACCATGCGTCCATAATTGACGGCTGCCGGTTGACCAAGGCGAAGGTTATTCGTTTTAACCATTCGGACATGGACGATTTGCGTTCGAAAGCGCAAGAAGCGAGAGAATCCGGTTTATATAACAAAATTATGGTCATTACCGACGGCGTGTTCTCGATGGACGGCGATATTGCGAAGCTTCCCGAAATCGTGGAGATCGCCGAGACCTATGATCTGATCACTTATGTGGACGATGCGCATGGCTCAGGTGTTCTTGGCGGCGGAGCAGGCACCGTGAAGCATTTTGGATTGTCGGAGCGAGTGGATATCCAGATCGGCACGCTGTCCAAAGCGGTTGGCGTTGTCGGCGGGTATGTTGCCGGATCACGGGATCTGGTCGATTGGCTTAAGGTCCGCAGCCGTCCGTTCCTGTTCTCCACGGCGCTCCCTCCAGGTACCGTAGCCGCTTGCATTACCGCTATCGACATCCTGCAGAACAGCAAAGATCTGCAAATGAAGCTGTGGGAGAACACCCGTTATCTGCAGGAAGGCCTTAAGCGTCTTGGCTATTCCGTCGGCCGTACGGAAACGCCGATTACGCCCTGCATTATTGGAGATGAAGCAACCACCCAGAAATTCAGCACCAGATTGTACGAAGAAGGCGTGTATGCCAAATCGATCGTATTCCCTACGGTGCCAAAAGGCACGGGTAGAGTTCGGAACATGCCTACCGCCATGCATACGAAGGAGATGCTGGATCGCGCACTTTCCGCATATGAAACCATCGGACGCGAACTGGGTCTGATCTAATAAGGGGGCACAAGTGATGAAACGAATTATGGTAACCGGTGCGCTCGGGCAGATTGGCTCGGACCTGGTGGCGAAATTGCGGCAAGTTTACGGCGAAGAAGCTGTTCTTGCAACGGACATTCGCCAAATCCATCATGAAACGGTGCAATCAGGACCGTTCCGAATACTGGATGTAACCGACCACCAAGCTTTCCATGAAGCAGCTAAAGAACACCGCGCGGATACGATTATCCATCTTGCAGCCCTGTTGTCCGCCAAGGCGGAATCCAATCCCGCACTGGCGTGGAACCTGA
Source organism: Paenibacillus sp. Dod16 (assembly GCF_049893405.1). Classification (NCBI taxonomy): domain Bacteria; kingdom Bacillati; phylum Bacillota; class Bacilli; order Caryophanales; family Paenibacillaceae; genus Paenibacillus; species Paenibacillus sp. Dod16. The sequence continues at coordinate 220,081 of NZ_JBNDYG010000003.1, read as the reverse complement.
ACATGGGCGGTTTGTTAAGCGGGCTCGAGACGGCACGGGCATTATCCTGCCAGTTCTTTACACCGAGCTCTATCGCAGCATTCGGGGCGGACACCCCGAAAAGAGCAACACCGCAAGATACGCTGCAGCGCCCGTTAACGATGTATGGTGTCAGCAAGGTCTCCGGCGAGCTGTTGTGTGACTACTATTACCATAAATTCGGAGTGGATACCCGTGGATTGCGCTTTCCTGGCCTGATCTCCCACTCCGCCCCTCCGGGCGGGGGAACGACGGATTATGCGGTTGAGATGTATGTAGACGCTATTCGCAGCGGCTGCTATACTTCCTACATTGATAAAGGGACCTACCTTGACATGATGTACATGCCGGATGCGATCTCCGCCATCATTGCATTGATGGAAGCAGATCCGGCTAAACTGAAGCACCGTAATGCCTTTAATGTTACGGCGATGAGCGTCGACCCTGAGGGGATTGCGGCCAGCATCCGCCGCCATATACCCGATTTCAGCCTCGACTATCACGTGGATCCTGTCCGTCAAGCGATTGCGAACGAATGGCCGGATTCTATCGATGCAACTGCGGCACGCGAAGAATGGGGATTTGATGTACAATATGATTTGAACCATATGACCGATGATATGGTGTCAAAGCTTATGGAGAAGCCGCAAGCGGATCAGAGCAAGATCAGTTAACGGCTTAGTTTCAGAAGGAGGATATGGTTACACTTGGAACCCATTCATAAAAAAGTAGGGAGAAATCTGCAAGCTATCCGCAAATCACGGGGCCTCAGCCTCGATAACGTAGCCGAGTTGACCGGTGTAAGCAAAGCCATGCTGGGACAGATCGAGCGGGGGGATTCCAACCCGACGATTTCGGTATTGTGGCGCATCGTCAGCGGCCTCGGCATTTCATTCACCACGCTCATCGAAGAGGCGGAAACCGAAGTGACCGTGGTATCCCCGGAGGACGTGGAGCCTTTTCACGAGGCCGAAGGCGCTTACCGGGTTTACCCTTTGTTCTCCTACAACCTGCGCACCAAATTCGAGTCCTATATGGTCATCATGGATCCCGGCTGTGACCATGGTTCAGAAGCGCATAATGATGGCGTGGAGGAATATATTTTTGTGCATCAGGGAGAGCTGGAGCTGTGGCGCGAAGACGAAAGCTACACCGTCCCTGCCGGAAGCTCTGTGCATTTCTCGGCTAATCGGCCACATCGGTACGTTAACCCTGGGAATGAAACCACGAAATTTTACACGATTATATTCTATGCGGATGCCGCAGCCAGAGGATGATCTTGATAAACAGCCGCACTTATTGATTACCGACAACCAAATATTAAAAAAAGTTAGTGCCGCCCGGAAAAAATACAGTCCGATCTTAAATATCGACTGTATGGTGTTCCGGGCGGCTGTTTTATATTTAGGACGCAGGGAAAAAGGAAATTGGAGGGAGGGGGAGGCGAAACGGAAGCAGTTCGTTTCTCGTTGCTATTACGAAATCATCGGCAAAGGAGTTGAGCGGTTGATGGGTTTCCACACCAAAAAGTGGTTGAAGCTGTTATTGGGGGTTGCTTGCACGCTTGCAGCCGTTCCGCCGTCAGGGAAGACACTGATGGCGGCGGATGGAATGACGGAGCAGGCCGACGTTCATGCATTAGGCACGAATACCGCAGCGAGCCTGGCAATCCAGCATGATCTTGATGTAATTTATAAGGATTTGTCCGGTTATCCGACGGTATCGGCCACCTATAACGGCGGTGTCGCGGCCATCGGAGATCAAGCCTTCGTTCTGGCGGTCAACCCCGACACGACGCCGATACTTGCAGCGGCTCGCTACGGAAAGGGCAAAGTCGTTGTTGCAGGCGATGACTCCTATTTCAAATTCACCTCCGATATTACCGATGAGCGGAAGACGGTGGCACGCAACATCCTCCTGTGGTTAACAGAGGATTCCGAGACGTTGACTTATCAGGAGGCGTTGGAAGGCAAGGGGCGATTGCCCATGTTGTCGGCAACGTGGAAGAATTATATCATCGAAACCGATGTGCCGATCGATCTGGTTCGGTTGGACCAATTCACGGAGGAGCATCTGGATCCCTCCCGTTACCCCGTAGCTTATATTGACGGGACGCTGAAGGATAGCGAGGTCGATGCCGTCGAGCATTACGTCGCGCAAGGAGGTCATGTCGTTGTCCCCTTAAAAGGATAGGTGATGGAGCAATATCCGCATGTCTTCCTCGGGAATGAATATCAGGGCCGTTCGGGCAGGCTCAGTGAAGATTTTCCGGTGCAGCGCCTATTGAACCGGATGGGTCTTGGTCTGATGAACAATACGGCGTCGACTCGAACGGAAACCTTGCCCACATTGACACCGGAGCAATCGGCCAATTAACATTCCCTAAAGCTGCTGGAGCAGGCCGAGGCGATTGAGGCTGGAACGCTGTCACCGGATCAGGTGAACGTCGGACGGCCTGGCGCCGGCGCTGACAAGAAGCTGCAAGTCATCGCTTCGGTGACCGGCGGAACCGTCAGCAGCATCTCCCCGCAAAGTCCGCTATATGCTGTGATCGAGCAGGATGCCAGCGATTTGGAGTCCCAGCTTACGTTTCCGCTCGACCGTTCCAAAGCGCCCTATACCAGCGCATTGTTAGCTTTTCAATTGGGACGGATCGGCAATGACCTGACGGCCCCCAAATCCCCTTATGCCGATCAATTTCCCGGAACCGTTCCGGCGGACGCACCGCGAGTGTCAGGACAATCCGTTCACGTGAATTTTGATTATTCAACCTTTGACTATTTACGCCAAGGGACGGTTCCGAAGAATTGGATCAGCACGGGGTTATACGCACCGGCCGGAGAATGGGTAACGATTCATGTTCCTGAAGGCACCCAGAATTTAGATGTGCAGGTAGGGGCTCACACGGATAATTTGACAAGTAAAACGGAATGGGAACGACCTCCGGTCATCTCGCAGCGAAAGCCGCTCCTTCCGGGCGAGAACCGGATCCGCAGTCCTTATGGCGGCCTGATTTACCTGATTCCGACCAAGCCGGAGCCGGGCGTTGCGAAGGATATTGAAATCAGCGGCGGAGTTCGCGCTCCGTATTATATCCTTGGCGAGACCTCTTCGGCTGAATGGGAAGACACGATTCGGCATCATCCCGCTCCATGGGCAGAGCTTCAGGGACGCAGAGTGATCTTGACGCTTCCGTCCGAGTATATCAGGCAGCTTGAAGATCCGCAGCAATTAGTGGAGAAGTGGGATGCAATCGTGGACTACACAGAGGAAGTCGCGGGGCTTTCCCCGGATCAACCGCTGCCGCACAAAAGTATAGACCTTCCGTTCCGTTACGTTGCGGATCGCCAAATTAGTGCGGGTTATATGCATGCCGGCTATCCGATCATGTTCCACATCGATCCTTCGGCGGGCCACGCCGTGGACATATCCCGAGTTACTCAGGGAGGATGGGGCTTCTGGCACGAGACCGGTCACGAATATCAGCAAGGAGCCTGGAACTGGAACGTAACGGGTGAAATTACGGTAAATATTTACTCCTTATATGTCCAAGAGAAATTCGGCAACAGCAGCAACTTATTGATTCGCAATGCCGATGGGAAAGATTTCTATGACTTAGCGTTTGAATATATCGAAAGCGATCTTCCGGGCAAGTCGTTCGGCACCTCGGGCCAGCTCGATCTTTTCGGCTATCTCGTAATGTTCCGCCAGCTTTCCCTGGCTTACGGATGGGACTTTTATGCTGAGCTTCATCAGGCGTACCGGGAGCTGCCGGCATCCCAGCTGCCAGCGACAAACCAAGAAGAGATCGACACGTTTGTTATCATGGCCTCGAAAACCGCAGGCGAAAACCTGACGGAGTTCTTCGATAAATGGGCGCTTCCGTATTCTAAGGCTGAGGTTCAATCCCGTATCGCCGCCTTGAACTTACCCTTACCTAAGCAGGAGCTTTGGCGCTTAAGGGAGACCCACTCGTTAAATGCTCCTCCCGAGATCAAGGTCGATCAGGATTCCGAGTGGAGCCGCGAATCAGTGAAGGTCACCATCACGATGACACCGGAAGCTGAAGCGGCAGGCATGCGGAACCAGTACAAAATGGACTCCAATGGCAAATGGACCGATTACACGGCTCCCATAATTGTAGAAACAGAAGGTCAGACAACGATATACGCTCGGGCAGCTGCCCTGTCCGGAGTGACAAGTAATGAAGCGATTAAGACGGTGAAGATCGACCGGAGCGGACCGGAAATCACGACAAACGTGACCCAGTCCGTATACCAAACCGAGCGTTTCACCATGTCACCTCACATCACGGACGCATTAAGCGGCGTATCCGCCGTCATCGTGGAACTGGATGACAAGGAAGCTGCGGAAACGCTGGTTATAGAGCCGTTAACGCTGACTGCCGGTCCGCACATCCTTCGCATAACGGCAGAAGATGCAGCCGGGAATATCACGGTTCGCGAATACCCATTCGAGGTTGCTGTCGATCTGGAACAGCTCGACGATATCGTAAGAGCAGGGGAAGAGAAAGGCTGGATCGATAATCACGGCATCACGCAAAGCTTATTGGCCAAAATTGCGAATCTCCAGCAGCATTCGCCTGGAAGCGTAGTAGCTGAGGATGCAATCACTTCGCTGGAGAATGCCATTAAGGCGCAGCAGGGCAAGCATCTCGATTTCGGCTTCGCGGAGCTGCTTCTTGGAGACATAGACTACATCCGAAGCCGCAGCTCGGCTTCCTAGCAGCTTACTTAATGAAAAGGGCGGCCGTTTCGGCCGCCCTTCATTTCTGTAATGGCCATCCATCATGAAATAAATCAGTCCAAGATTAAATATAGACAATGTACTGCCTTAAAAATATATTGCACAATTAGAAAACACGGCGGTGTTCAATCGACAAAATGTTCAGTAAGGTGGTGCTTAACAAACCAGAAATTCGCACAACAAACAAAGGAAAAGGGAGGCAAATGATAATGAAGGTCAACAGGTTTAAAGTATTCTGGATTGTTTTGCTCGCTGTCACCATGGCCATAACGGCGGCAGGGTGCGGCGGCCCTGCCAAGGAACAACCGGAGGTAGCGTCGGACCCGGAAGCCCCTCCGGTTCTATCGGAACTGACGTATTGGGTGCAAATCGTTAGCCAGGTGTCCGCTACGATGAAGAGTTACAACGAAATCGAGGCTTATAAGGAGCTGGAGAGGATCACCGGGGTGAAAGTGGATTTTCAGCATCCTCCGCAGGGCCAGCAGGCGACGGAGCAGTTCAATCTGATGATGACCTCGGATAAACTCCCGGACGTGATCGAATATTCATGGGCCGGCTATCCGGGAGGACCGGAGAAGGCGATCAAGGACGGTAAAATCATCAAACTCAATGATTTGATCGACCAATATGCCCCGAACTTTAAAAAGGTGCTCGAGGAGCATCCGGAGTGGAAGAAGGAAATTATGACCGATGACGGCAGCATCTATGTGTTCCCGTTCCTCCGCACCGACGACAAGCTTAAGGTATTTCTCGGACCGACGATCCGGCAGGATTGGCTCGATAAGCTGGGGCTTTCGATGCCGACCACGGTTGATGAATGGTACAACGTATTGAAGGCTTTTAAGGAGCAAGATCCGAACGGCAATGGCAAGGCGGATGAGATTCCCCTGTATCTGACGAAAGGAGATGTCGATACAACGACCGCTTTTCTCGGGGCATGGGGCATTAATGCCGGATTTTATCAAGAGGAGGGTCAGGTTAAATACGGCCCGACGGATCCGAGGTTCAAAGAGTTCTTGACGCTCATGAACCAGTGGTACAAGGAAGGCTTGCTTGATCAAGACTTTGCGACGACCGATGAGAAAATGCTGGAGGCCAAAATTACGGGCGGGCAGATCGGATCAGCGATTCTATACACCGGCAGCGGGATCGGCAAGTATGGAACGCTCATGAAGGATAAAGATCCGAACTTCAGGTTGGTGGCAGCCCCCTACCCTGTCATGAACCAAGGCGACAAGCAGATTTGGGGATATAAAGACTATGCATTTAACGGAATAGGGGCAGCAGTTACTACCAGCAACAAAAATCCGATTGAAACGGTGAAGTGGCTGGATTACGGCTATTCCGAGGAAGGCACCCTGTTGTTTAACTTCGGAAAAGAGGGCGTCAGCTACTCGATGGAGGACGGCAAGCCGATGTTTAAGCCCGATGTATTGAAGGACCCTTCGGGACTGCCGGTGATCCAGTCCATGTCCAAGCATAACCGCGCAACCTTCAGCGGGCCGTTCATGCTTGATATTCGGTTCGATCAACAATATACGACCGAGCCGGATCAGCTGGAGTCCAAGATCATCTGGGCAGAGCCGACCATGGAGAAGAAAATGCCGCGCACAACGCCGACCCAATCCGAGAGCAGCCGCTACGCTTCCATCATGACGGATATCAACACGTACAAGGACGAGATGTACTTGAAGTTCGTCATGGGCGCCGAGCCGTTGGATCAGTTTGACAAGTATGTGAAAACCATTGAATCCATGGGTCTTGCCGAAGCTCTGGAAATACAGCAGAAAGCCTTGGAGCGTTACGGTAAGCGGTAAACGGAAACGTCCTGAAGCGGCGGAAACATGCAGCTCCGCCGCTCTTGGCGCCATATAAATTGATTTGGAGGGAGGGATTCGATTGTCAGCAACCCAGGAGTATCCCTTCGAGCATCGCAAAGGGAAATGGACAACGATTGCGAACGATTTGAAACGGAACAAATACGTCTACATACTGGCGCTTCCCGTCATTCTATACTATGCCGTCTTCCACTATGGACCGATGTACGGTCTGTTGATGGCTTTCAAAGATTTCAGCATTGCCGATGGTATTTGGGGAAGCGAGTGGATCGGATTTGAGCATTTCCGTAATTTTTTTAACAGCTATTATTTCGAACGCCTTCTGCGCAATACCGTTCTGATCAATATCTATGAGCTCATCTTCGCGTTTCCGGCACCGATTATCCTTGCCCTGCTGCTGAACGAAATCCGCAGCCGGCTGTTTAAGCGTACGGTTCAGACGATATCGTATTTGCCGCATTTCGTATCCATCGTCGTGGTAACCGGGATCATGTTCGATTTTCTCGCAAGAGATGGCTTGGTGAATCAGATTCTGGGCTTTTTCGGCATCGAATCGATTCCGTTCATGAGCGAGGCCAGCTGGTTCCGTACGATATATGTCGGCTCCGGCATTTGGCAAGGCGTAGGCTGGGGTTCGATCATTTATCTTGCCGCCATCGCCACCATTGACCCGACCCTGTACGAGGCGGCCAAGATGGACGGCGCAGGCCGCTGGAAACAGATGCTGCACATCACGCTGCCGGGCATGCTGCCGACAATCATCATCATTTTTATTCTCAATATGGGCTCCATGCTTAGCGTTGGCAGCGAAAAAGTATTGCTGATGTACAGCCCGCTTACTTATGAAACGGCAGACGTGATCTCGACCTTTGTCTACAGGAGAGGGGTTCTGGAGACGGATTACGGCTTCACGACCGCCGTTGGATTATTCAATGCGGTAGTCAGCTTTATCCTGCTTGTACTCGCGAACTCCATCAGCAAGCGGGTCAGCGAACATAAACTGTGGTAGAGAGGGAGGTCGTCCATGGCTAACAAACGATCCGCAGGCGAGATAACCTTCGTCTGTCTGAATGCATTGATCCTGACGGGCCTCTGCTTCGTCACCTTATATCCGTTCGTGTATGTTGCCTTCGCTTCGTTCAGCGATCCCGCTTCATTGGCCCAGCACCGGGGGCTGCTGTTCGCGCCGCTTGATATTAACTTCGAAGCCTATAAGGCGGTGTTTAACAACCCGATGATTACGACGGGATATCGGAACACGCTGATCTACGTCGTGGCAGGAACGGCCATCAATCTGGTGGCCACGGCGATCGGCGCATATGTGCTGTCCCGCAGAAATTTGTACTTCAAAAATGTCCTGATGATGCTGATCGTCATCACCATGTTTTTCGGCGGCGGGCTGATTCCGACTTATCTGCTGATCAATAACCTGGGAATGCTGAACACGATCTGGGCGATGCTGATCCCCGGGATGATCGGGACGTTCAATATGATCATTATGCGGACCGCCTTTCAGTCCGTTCCGATAAGTCTTGAGGAATCGGCGAAAATCGACGGGGCGAACGACCTGATCATTCTGTTCCGGATCATTATTCCGCTGTCCATGCCCGTTATCGCCGTCATGATTCTGTGGTATGCCGTGGGACACTGGAATTCATATTTCGGGGCGCTCATCTATCTGAGGGATCGGGAGCTATTTCCGCTCCAGCTCGTGCTCCGGGAAATTCTCATAACCAATACGACCGACAACATGATGACGGAGGCCTCGGGAGACCGGATGGCGATCGCGGACACCATTAAATATGCAACGATTATCGTTTCCACATTGCCGATACTGCTTCTGTATCCGTTTTTGCAAAAATATTTCGTCAAAGGCGTTTTGATCGGCGCCATTAAGGAATAGGAGGAGAACGATGGCTGACTCATTAGATATCGTAACGCAAAGCAAGAGCCGGATGCAGTGGTGGAAGGATGCCAAATTCGGCATGTTCATCCACTGGGGGGTATATTCGCTGCTCGGCAAAGGGGAGTGGGTCATGTATGCCAACAAAATTCCGGTAAAGAAATATGAAAAACTCGCCAAGGAATTTAATCCGACGCAGTTTGATGCCAAGGCTTGGGTCAATTGCGCCAAAAGGGCAGGCATGAAATATATCGTCATCACAGCCAAACATCACGATGGCTTCGCCATGTATCATTCACGGACGGACCCGTTCAATATCGTGGATGCTTCTCCATTCGGCCGGGATCCGTTGAAGGAATTATCCGAGGCTTGCAGGGAGGAAGGAATCCGGCTCTGCTTCTACTATTCCCATGTCATAGATTGGCATCACCCGCATGCGCTTCACGATACGTTTAACAATCTATGGGACTATGAGCTGGAGAAGAAGGCGTTCTTTCGTTACTGGAACCATAAAGCGAAGGGACAAGTACGTGAGCTGCTGACGGAATATGGTCCGGTCGGGCTGCTCTGGTTCGACACATCCGGGGGATTGTCGAAGAAGGAGAGCGAAGCGATGGTAAACATGATCCGCGAGCTTCAGCCCGATTGCCTGATTAACAGCAGGGTAAGCCATTGGCCTGATTTCGGTGACTACCAATCCAAGGGTGACAACGAAATCCCGATGCAAGGCGAGGAAACGCGGGAATGGGAGACACCGATGACCTTAAATCAATCGTGGGGGTACAGCACAAAGGATCAAGTGTGGAAATCCACGGATGCTCTGATCCGAAAGTTGGTGCATATCGTAAGCAAGGGAGGGAACCTGCTGCTCAATGTCGGCCCTACGGAAACAGGCATCATTCCGGAAAAATCCGCTCTACGCCTGGAGGAAGTCGGCGAATGGCTTGCGCGAAATGGAGAGGCGGTCTACGGCACAAGCGCAAGCCCGTTCCCTTATGAGCTGGAATGGGGAGCGGTTACGGTAAAAGGGAATACGCTCTTCCTACATGTGTACAATCGCTATTGGCCTGCGGAAGAATTGGTATTGAACGGTGTAAGAAATACGGTTGAAAAAGCTTATCTGCTCACGGACTCCAGCACATGTCTTCCTGTGGACCAGAGCTATCGGCCGGAAACGGACCATCACGAGATGCGGATCCGCTTGCCTGAACTTCCGCCAGAAGACCATGTGTCGGTTATTGTTTTGGAACTCAAGGGCAGGATCGATGTAGATCAGGGGTTTATCCAACAGGCGAACGGCGCTGTTAAGTTGGATCTTGTACTGTCGGAAATAACGACAGGCAACGGGTTGAACGAGGCCCGGTGGACCTTCAAGGCAGCGTCGTCCGGCATATATGAAGTCAACCTCGTCAATTTCAAAAAATCCGATGCCGTTTGGGAACAGGAATATGATCATGAAGTCACCGTACGGGCAGCTGGACAGACGATTGCGTGTATTCCCCGAGAGGATAAGGTCGTCAGCGACTCCATTTCTTGTCAGCATCCGTACACCGAGATTCATTCATCGATCGGGCGGATCGTAATAGAGAATCCGGGCACGTATGCGTTGACCTTATCGAGCAAGCTTGCGAAGCCGAAACCTTTTGGACCGGAAATTTGGCAGGCGGCTGCCGTGAAGCTTCGTTCCGTGCGATTAGTTCAGGTGCTTTAAATACCCCGCTGTACCCAAAATGTAAACATTCCTTATAACGGTGCGCTTCTCTCTTGGGTGACCGAATTGATTAAAGGGTTTGCTAGTCCGTTCGGCGAAGGATTCAAGAAATAGGTTTCCATACATTTTCTTGGAGGAATGCACATGATCTCGATACCCGGCCTTCTTCCCGGCAAGCGAAAGAGCAGCCGGGGACGCGTCTTGAAAACCATGATCGTTTCGTATATGTTCATCCTTTTGTTGCCTATGACCGTGGGGCTTTTTCTATATGGACGGGTGGAAAACGTGATGGAAAACAATGCGGAACGATCAAATTCGGCGATGCTGGAGCAGCTGCGGCTTTCCGTGGACAGCAAGCTTAAAGAAGTGGATATCTTGGCTAAGCAAATCATGTTTAACTCTAAACTAACTTATTTGCTGAATCTTGATCGGCATGATCAAGGAGGGGCGTACCGCCAGGTAGAATTCGTTCGCGATTACTTAAATCGCTATCAATCTTTTGTAAGCGGATTCGTGAGAGACTACTATGTTCATCTGCAGGCCGGAGACGTCATCCTGAAGCCTGGATTGCGGACGGATGCCAGAACTTTTTACGAGAAGTATTACCGGTTTGAGCATATGGACTTTGAAACATGGAAGCGGACGATGCTTGACAGCTACCACAACAAGGCATTCCTGCCCTCCGATGTGCTGCTGCAGAACCCGAACCAAGGAAATGGCAACCCGGCGGATGTGATTACCTATGCGCAATCCCTTCCGCTTCATGACGTGTCCAATATCCGCGGAACGCTGGTCATTATGATCGATGGACAGCAGCTTCAAGAGATGTTCCGCCAAATCGAGTCCGCCAACGACAGCGAGATTTATATCCTCGATAAGGACCGGGGCGTGATTGCAAGCTCATCGGACTCGGAGCTGTCCACGCAGGTGACGGAAAGACTGGCCGGTCCATCGGGATTGTTCAAGACAGCATTGAATGGCACGGACAGCATGGTAACCTTTACGGAATCCAAGGAGGCCGGCTGGCAATATGTGTCCGTCATGCCGATGGGCAGTGTCATGGAACGAGTAGCACAACTGAAGAGAATGGCGCTGACGGTGTTTGTTGCATCGCTTGTCGCAGGAGCGGCCGTTGCTTGTTGGTTTGCATACCGACAATACAGTCCCGTCAAACGGGTGGTGGATGCCATTCTTCAAGGAAAGCCGATTCAGGATAAGCCGGCCGCGAACGAATATGACTTCATATTGCAAACGATCGAAGGCTCGCTCGTTGAGCAGCGGCATCTGAGGGAGCGCCTGTTCAGGCAGACGCCCGTCATCCGCGCTGATTTTCTGTCAAGGCTCATTCGGGGATACATCGATCCGGATCATGCGGGGGATCAAGGGGGTCCGACATTAGCGACCATGGGCATCCGCTTCGAGTCCGACAAGTTTGCCGTAATCATTGTTCAAGCCGTGGATATTACAAGGCTGTCGCCGGAGCCATCCGAGCAAGGTTGGACGCAAATTCGGTTTATTATCTCGAATATCGGCACGGAAATCGCAAATTCGGGTCACCAGGGATTCGCCGTCGATATGGAACGCGACCGGGTAGCGATCCTGGTTAATTTTCATCCGGTTGAGGAGGCGGAAGCCGAGCTCTTCCTTCATGAGATTGCAGAGCGATTGCTCCGGGTACTGGAGGACCGTTTCCATATTTCCGTGACGATTGCCGTCAGCAGCGTACACACAGGAAACGGAACAATCGGCAGCGCTTATCTCGAAGCCATGGCCGCCCTGGATTACCGTATGTTCAGCGGAAGAAATTCGATCATTCACTTCGGGCATGTGCGCGACATCAAGCATCATTATTACTATCCGATCGAATTCGAGACGCAGCTTGTCAACCATGTGAGAGGCGGCGATACGGAAAATGTCGCTAAGCTGCTGGACAATATTTATACGATGAATTTTAAATCGGCGGGGATGACCCCGGAACTGGGAAGATGCTTGTTCTTTAATATCATCAGCACCTTTCTGAAAATACTGAACTTGACGAACACGGATCATGAAAGCCTGCTGGGCCCGAGCTTTGATCCCGTAAAGCACATATTCGGTTGTTCCACAAGTGATGAAATGCAAGCCGAGACCAAGCGGTTATATGACAAACTGACCTGTCTCTTTCATACGGAGCATAGCGATCACAGCATCCAGCTGCAGCAGGATATGATGGCATTCATCGACAGGAATTTAACCGATTATAATTTAGGACTTGGCATGATTGCCGATCATTTCGGCATGACGCCGCAGTATATCTCGAGTTTCTTCAAAAAGATGAATCGATGCAATATCACCGACTATATTACACGCGCGAGGATTGAGAAGGCGAAGACATTGATGGAGCAATCGGAACTGACCAATGCGCAGCTGGCCCAACTGGTCGGCTATACCAATGATGTTGTGTTCATCCGGGCATTCAAGAAATTGGAGGGGGTCACCCCTGGCAAATATCGGGTGAGCGCAAGCGGGCAGTAACGCTTAAACGAGGAGAGGAGTGGCCAATTAGCCATGGAAGCGATCCGGGAACCTTTAAAATACGGCGAGGCAACGATATGGACGCGGCAAAGGACCGAAGCCGCCATCGAATTCGTGCTGGATAAGATCGATGAGAATTTAGACACATTTTCGGACCATTTTCCATCTCCTGCAAGCCGCAATCATATTTATGAGCCAATCAGCAATACGGAATGGACCTCGTCCTTCTGGACCGGAATGCTGTGGCTTGCTTATGAGGTCACGGGGAAAACGAAGTACCGGTCGATAGCGGAGCTTCAGCTCCACAGCTATAAGGAGCGCGTGAAGCAGCGCATCGCCACCGAGACGCATGATCTGGGATTTTTGTATTCCCTGTCCTGCGTTGCCGCTTATAAGCTGACCGGGAATGAAGAAGCGAGACGGATTGCCTTGGCCGCAGCAGACCTGCTGATGGAGCGGTATTTCGAGAAAGCCGGGATCATTCAGGCTTGGGGCAAGCTAGACAGGCCGTCACAGCGCGGCCGAATGATCATCGACTGCTGCATGAATTTGCCTTTGCTCTATTGGGCGACGGAGGAAACCCGCAAACCGGAGTATCGGCGCGCCGCCATAAGCCATGCACAGCAATCCGCTCGCTATTTGATTCGCGAGGATTCCTCAACATACCACACGTATTATATGGATGTTGAGAGCGGAGAACCAAGGTTTGGGCAAACGTCCCAAGGATATGCGGATCATTCGTGCTGGTCCCGCGGTCAGGCCTGGGCTATTTACGGTATGCCGCTCAGCTATGCCTACACGAAGGAAGAAACACGGCTGCATGATGCCGAGCGAGTCACGAATTACTATTTGAATCGGCTGCCTGAGGATGATGTGTGCTATTGGGATTTGATATTCACCGAAGGGCGGGAAGAGAGGGACAGCTCGGCAGCCGCCATATCGGTATGCGGAATGCTGGAGCTGGCCAAGCATGTACCGCTCTCGCACCCGCAGCGCCGTACATACGAGAACGCGGTACTGCGCATCCTGGCGTCTTTAAGCGATGGATATACGACGGCAACGCTCCCTGAATCCAACGGCATTCTGCAGCATGCGGTCTACGGAAAGCCGCTTGGCAACGGCATCGACGAATGCTGCATTTGGGGGGACTATTTCTATTTCGAGGCGTTGGTGAGGGTCTTTAAAGATTGGGATATGTACTGGTGAATGACGTGAGGCCATATTCAAAAGACAGTTACACAGGCAGAACGAATTGCAGACGATTTTTTGCGAGATGCTGCTCAGATTTGTAAAAATAAAAACGAGAAAAAAGCACCCGATTCCTTCAGGTGCTTTTTGGCGTGCCACCGCTTCGATGACGGTTTCTATCCAAACTTATAACAGCAGCTTTTCGGCATGGATTATTCCAGGCTTTTGCTCAATTTGACAATCTGGTCCCAGCCCTCGTCGATGCTGATTTTACCGAACATGATCGACTGCGTGATGTTGTCGTATTCCTTCGTGAAGTTGGCCCAGCCGCCCTTATTCCCGGGGCCGGGGTCAAACGCGACGCCGTCCTTGGACACCTCGTTGATTAGTCCCAGGGAGCTTTTATCGACGTCCGTAAATTTGGGCTGGAGGGCATCGGCTACGGTTTTGTTGACAGGAATCCCCCGCGAAGTGCCCAAAATTTCTCCGGCTTCCTCGCTGTTGACAAACCAGTCGATGAACTTCTTTGCTTCCTCTTTATATTGGCTGTTGGGGCTGACGCTCCAGTACATGGACGCTTTCAGCCAGCCGCCCGCCTGCGTTCCCCTTGGCTGGGTCGTTAACGCCATCACGCCGGGCTTTAACGCATCCGTTCCGCCGAATTCCGCAGCATGCGCACCCCGCAGCAGAATCTTTTCCTGGATAAGCAGGTCCATTTGTGCGTCCTGTGCTTTATCCGATACGGTTACGTCAGGAGGTGTCACGAGGTTGTCCTTGCGCAGCTCCGCCCACTTGTTCATCCAATCCTTCCAGGTAGCCTCGTCATAATGGAATTTTCCGTCCTTGCTCATGGAGAATCCTTTGCCCATGCTCAGCTGATACGACATGTAGAACGCGCCGTCCGCGGTGAGATCCCGCGTGAGGTACTGGTCCTTGGCCAGCTTCGGCTTCAGGTCACGCGCCATGGCGAAAAATTCGTCCCATGTCTTCGGCGGCTGAACGCCGAGGCTGTCCATCATCGTCTTGTTGTACACCATGCCCCAGGCGTTGTTGCCGAGCGGCATCGCGTACAGTTTGCCTTGGTAGGTGCCTGTCTCGAGCAGCGCCTTATCGATATGGTCCGCCGGAATGGAGGAGAGATCCTCCAGCCGTCCGCTGGACGCCCAATCGTTGAACCAGGCGGCATCCATTTGGAAAATATCCGGCGTGTTTTTTCCGGCAGACTGGGTCGACAGCTTGTCTTGATACCCGTCGAAAGACTGATACTCCGGTTCGAACGTGATGCCCGGGTTCTTTTCAGAGTACAAATCAAGCGCTTTCAAAGTTGCGTCATGCCGTGCCTGCGAGCCCCACCACATGATTCGGAGCGTGATGGATTTGCCGTCTCCCGACTCCGCGGATCCGGCTTCTTCCTTCTTGATCCCGCTGCAAGCGGAGAGAACCAGGGACAGTGACAGCACGGCCGCAGCGCCGGCGGCGAGACGGTGCCATGAATTTCTCATTGGATGAACCTCCTTAAGTAACTGATCTTCTTCTTCCTTTAACGTACCAAGTCCAGGGTCCTTCTCGTAGGGGACAAAACAACAAATCGTTTCAGTATTTTACGATTATCGAAAAAGGGGCGAGATGCACAGGCGCCAAGAATAAAGCGGACCGGCGGTTTGGGCTTTGTGGAACTCGGTTGGACTGCGCCCGGTATGCTTTTTGAACAGGGTGGTGAAGTACGGAACATTCCGGTAACCGACCCGCTCGGCGATTTCGGCGATCAGCAGCTTTTTCTCGAGAACCATGCTCTTGGCTCTTTCCATGCGCACCCTAGTCAGATAATCGCCAAAGGTTTCACCTGTAAACTGGCGGAATAAGGTGCTGAGATAGTTTTTGGAGATATACACCTGGTCGGCCACATCCTGAAGATGGATGTTCTCGGCGTAATGCTCATGAATGTATTGAATGATATAATCGACCGTCTCCTTATGCTTGAGGTTTTCATTTGGTGTGTAACGCGAACAGATTCGTTTCACTTTTTCCGCTACCCATGCTTTCCACTGCTGGGCATCTTCTATTTGTCCGAGCTCCTTGGTCAAGTCCGTCACAGGCAGCTCATCGTCGAGCCGGATGCCGGACTCGTACAGGGTAAAGGAGAGGATGGCGAACAGCTGCGTACCGATGGCAGTAAGCTCATCGGGCTGGAGCTGAGCCGCGCCGTCGTCCTTGAGGAAGAAGTCGTCCAGCGCCAGCAGCGCCCTGGGCTCGTCAAAGGTCCGCACGGCGTCGGTCATTTCCTGGAAAAAACGCACAGGGCGCACGTTCCGGGGGGCTGTAAGCCGGAAGCCTCCTTCGCTATATACGTAAACACAAGGATGGGCGACATCCGGTTCGTGCCGCTCGGCGAGTGCTTGAAACGCTTCTTCGGTGGAGTCGGAGATGGCAAGCCAGTCGTCCTTGCGAAGACCGGCACCGATATGCAGCTTGACCTTGAGGAATCGATGCACGGACGAAATGATTCGCCCAGCCAGCGCCAGAACTTCCGAGCGGAACGCCTCTGTCGGCCAGGAGAGTGGCTTATACAGCAGCAGTGCCATATGGTGACTGTGCAGCTCCAGGAAATAGCTGCGCAGCCCGTCCTGACCGGCCAGCTCTTCCACCGTATTGCCTACGGCGAAGCGGAATAGGTGCCAGTCCCGGACGGAGATGCCTTCCATGCGTCCCTGGCGCTTGATTTCTAAGGCCAGCATCATGAATTGGGCATTCTTCCAACCGAGCCGCTCCAGCATTCGAGAGGGATCCGTCAGCGGGGAGGAGGTCCCTCCGATGAGGATGGATTTGACCCATTCCCTCTCCAGATACGGCTCATACTCCATGAGTTGGCTTTGAAGCTCCCGCTCTCTATTTTCCAGCGCACGGCGCTCCGTTAGCTCGCGGGTGACGCGCTGCAGCACCTCGCGGATCGTGGTCGGTGAGGCCGGCTTGGGCAAATAATCGTCGACCTGAAGCCGCAGCGCCTTACGAGCGTAATCAAAATCCGAGTACCCGCTCAAAATGATGATTTTGCCGGCGTACTGCTGCTTACGGAGCTGTTCGATCATGTCGAGACCGTTCATCACCGGCATATAAATATCCGTGATGACGATGTCGGGTTGGCTTGCTTCAATCAGCCGCAGTCCTTCTTCACCATCCATGGCCTCCCCTACGAGCCGAACTCCGAGCTGCTCCCAGGGAATCAGCCGGGACATGCCGCCGAGCACTTGGCGGTCGTCATCCACGATAGCGATGGTCCACATGGTTTCCTCCCCCTTCCTGATCCTGACCCCACTGCTGATTTAGCCTCGGCCAATAGATCTCCGCTTCGGTGCCCGGCGCATCGGTACGGTTTCGAAGCGAAACGCCAAAGGGCGGACCGAAATAAACCTGGATGCGCTCCGTCACGTTGCGAATGCCATATCCGCCCGTCGGATGGCGTTTGCGCGTTTTCCAGTCTTCAAGCAGTCCGATGCCGTCGTCCCGAATCCTAATCCGGATGCCTCGGTCCTCTTCCGCGCAAATCAGATGGATCCGGCCTTGGCGTTTGCCATGAAAACCGTGCATAACGGCATTTTCCACAAAGGGCTGCAGGGTCAGTTTCGGAATCATCAGCTGCCGCAAATCTTCCGGGCAATCGAAGTGCCATTCCAATCCTTCACCCCACTTGAACTGTTGGATTTTCAGATAGCAATCAACGTGCAGAAGCTCTTCCTGAATCGAAATCATAGATTCGCCGCCCGACAGCCCGATGCGGAACATCTGCCCCATCAGCTCGAGTACGTGGCTGATCTTCTCCTGGCCGGCTTCAAGCGCCATCCAGTTCAGCTGGTCCAGGGTATTGTAGAGAAAATGGGGGTTAATCATCGCTTGAAGCGCCTTGATCTCCGCTTCGCGCTGCGCTTTATAGTGCTGCTCCAGCGACTCATACAGCCTTTCGATCCGCTCTGTGAGCTTGCGGTAGCCGCTGAACAGGCTGCCGAATTCGTTGCGGTATTCCGTCGGCAGCGTCTGCCCGCGTTTCCCGGGATTGAACGCCTGCATTAGCTGAACCAGCTTCCGAATCGGCCGTGTGAAATTTCGGGAAAGGAACAACGTGAAGAACAGGGACAGCAGTATGGCGGCGGCTCCAACCACGGCCATCGTCCACGCGAGGCGGACACTCCCGCTGGTGATTACCTTCCAGGGCGTAAGCTCCACCAGCATCCAGCTGCCCGGGGACGTTCGTGACCACACGGTGAGCATGTCCTTCTCCGGGAGCGAGCCGGCGGCGGCCAGCAGCTGATGCGCATGGCCGGTGTCCCCGCTGACCCGCTCCAGGATGGCGTTGATTTCCCCGGGGGGCGGAGCAATCCGGGTGTGCATGATCATCCGGCCGCCGGAGTCGAGCAGCAGCCGACTGGCCGAGGAGTTGTCTTCCGTCAGAATTTCCTGCAAAAATTTAACCCGAACATTGATGATCAAAATTCCCCGGTTTACGCCATCCAGCGTGGTGATTTTACGGACGAAGCTGATCACCTGCTGCTTTCCCTGCGGCGAACCGACCTCGCGCTGGCCGATCCAGAGAAAATCGGATTTGTCGACGGCCGGATACCAGCTCTCCCCGCCGGCCGAGGCGAGCGGGAGGTATTGAATGTTGGCGTTGGGATCGACCTGAAGCGGATCTTTCATATAAATCTGAAAGGAAAACATGGAGCGCGAGCTGTTCAGCATCGGCGCCAAATAATCCCGGTTCAGCTCGTCCCTGGCTTTCTTGCGTGCATAATAATCTCCTTTCATCGTTACATAGTTGACCAGAGGCGAGTTGATGGACACGGCTAGCGAGGTTTGCTCTACAGCGCTCATCTGGTCGGTAAGCTGCTTGTTGAGCTGCTGCAGCACCGCCTGCTGGTACATGGAGGCGCTGTCCGCCTGCTCATCGGCCGTAAACCGATAGCTGACAATCATCATAATCGTGATGAGAACCGCGATAAAACCGGCAAAGCTGAAGAAAAAAACGTAATCGATACGGAACGTACGAAACGGATTCATGCGTTTTCCCCTCCCCTTAAGAAGCCATGAGGACTCTGCATTCGCGCTGCTGCCTCAATGTCCTTGTTGGCGGAAGCCGGATGCTTGAAATCGTCCGGCTTGGCCGCTGCCTGAAGAAGAGCTGGAAGAACACGGCACAGTATCCGTTTACCGCTCTGAAACCTAACCTTTCAGCCCGGATGTGGCGATCCCTTCCACGAAATGCTTTTGTGCGAGAAAGAAAATGATCACCGGCGGCAGCACGGAGAGCAGGGATACGGCAAGCAGCTGCCCCCACGGAACGGCCGACTGGGAGTCGATGAACATTCTTAGCGCGAGCGGGACAGTATACTTGTCCACGGTATTCAGATAAATCAGCGGCCCAAAATATTCGTCCCAGCCCCAAATAAACGAGAAAATCGTAACCGTGATGAGCGCCGGCAGCGTCAGCGGCATGATGATGCGCAGATAAATGCCGAACCAGGTGCAGCCGTCGATTTTTGCCGACTCATCGAGCTCCCGCGGAATACCGCGGATGAATTGGACAATCAGGAATATAAAGAAGGCTCCGCCCATGGCTGACGGGACGATCAGCGGCAGATAGGTATTGATCCAGTCGAAGGAATGGAACATCGTATACTGCGGGATGAGCGTGACCTGTCCCGGAAGCATCAGGGTCATCAGCAGGATGGAGAACCATAACCCCTTCAGCGGGAAGGTCAGCCTAGCGAAGCCAAAAGCCACCAGGCTGGCTGAAATGACATGAATGATCGTGGTCGCCACATTGAGCTTAAGGCTGTTCATAAAGAAGCGTGTAAATGTATACTTGGGCAGTGCCATCCAGCCTTCCGTATAATTTTGCCACAACCATACTTTGGGGAACAGAGTGGGTAGACTGATTTCCGGTGTTGATTTGAAGGAGGCGCCGATCCACCACAGGACGGGATAAAACATCACAAAACAGAATGCAATCATCAGCACATGGACCAGCCAGTTTTGTTTATTATGAGCACCTGTCATTTGCGACCCTCCGTTTCGGTTTCGTAGAAGACCCAGTATTTGGACGCGATAAAATTAAGCGCCGTGACGATGCCGATGATAACGAGCAAGATCCAGGCCAGGGCCGAGGCGTAGCCCATCTGCAGGGATCCAAAGGCTTTATTGTACAGGAACAGGGCAAACATTTCGGTTGAATTAACCGGTCCTCCATTCGTGACAACAAAAGCCGATGTGAACATCTGGAATGCGTTGATGATGCCCATGATCAGATTAAACAGGATGACCGGGGACAACATAGGCAGGGTAATCCGGATGAACTTGCGGAGCGGCGAGGCCCCGTCCACGGAGGCGGCCTCATATAATTCACTAGGGATTTGTTTGAGACCGGCAAGGAAAATAATCATCGATGAACCGAACTGCCAGGCCGTCAGCAGCACCAGGGTGCCGAGGGCGGTGGAGGGGGTGCCGATCCAGTTTTTGGGGGCGATCCCGACCAAAATCACGAGCTGATTAATGAAGCCGTTCAGACCGAAAATATTGCGCCACAGCACAGCTACCGCCAAGCTCCCACCGATCAGAGAGGGCAGGTAAATGATCGTCCGGTAGAAGGATATGCCCCGGATGTTCCGGTTCAGCAGCAGGGCTACAGCCAGCGCCACCAGCAGTTTCAGCGGCACGGAAGCGATCACGTACAGAAATGTCACCTTTAGCGAATTGAAGAAGAGCCGGTCGTGAGCGATGTCCTGGTAGTTCTTGAGTCCGATCCAGCGGGCCGGCTCCAGCAGCGAATACTCGGTGAAGGATAAATAGAAGGACTGGATGATGGGCCACAGCTGCAAAATGAGAAAGCCCAGCAGCCAGGGCGCGATGAACAGGTAGCCGGCTAACGGAGCGTTCCAGCGCCCTTTGAACGTCTTGGCAACCGCTTTCATATTCTTGTCCAGCCTGGCCTTGCCCGCCGGCTGTACCGTTTGTGCATTCATGATTAATCACCTCTCGCCTATTGATAGCTCTCATTGTATCCTGATGAAAATCAGGCCTGTAGGCGAAAGATGTACAAATTCTTTCATTATTGAATGATTACGGAGTAAGTTCAGGAGAAAGCATACCCGATTACAAGGTTGCCTAAGGTCAATCCATCTTGGCAGCCTATTAAAGCAAACGGGCAGTTTAGTGGAATATATTATCCATTTATGGGTGGTGAATTCCATGCTAAACTATTTTTTTTGAATGTTTTACGATAGCAGGACAATTAAATGTTTCAGAAAGGAAGTCCCCTTTGCCCAAGCACATGAAGATCTACGCACTAATGCTTATTATTTTCATATTAATAAACGCTGCGATGTACAGACATTTGGAAAACCAATCATCTGTAAAATACAATGACCTCTATTCACTGTATCAGCAGAAGAATGACTCGGCATTTGTCTATTCAGTAAAGCAGGCTTCTGAAACGAATCCGTTTGCCGATACTTTGATGGCGATCAGTGAGTCGAAGGAAAATGAAGATCCTGCTAAGATTCGGCAATTGATCGATAGGGCGAAGATCCAAGCGGAAGAAATCGATGAGTTACTGTTAACAATCATTGAATTTAGCGATACCTTCAGAAACAATGCTGTTCCACAGCTTTCAGTTAATAATGCGGCAATGACAACGGATATGCAGCAGGATATGTTTTATCTTGCAACTCAGGCAAGGACATGGCCACCGTTATACCATATAAGCTATTTGTATTGGAAGTCTAATCCTAAAACAATAGACGCCAAGACTAGAGAAACCTTGCGCTCATTGGCGACTGAGCTCCGTGCGTTAAACGAAACGATTACGTCGATTAAGGGTGACGCACATCACATGTTTTTCCAAGATCAAATAGAGTCACACAAAGCGGAGATACTACGGCAGTTGAAACCACACCTTAAAAGAATGAAAAAGATCCAGGATGATTTTACAGGACATAATTCTCTCCAAGAGGACTAAGGAAAAAACCTTGGCGATGTATGCCAGGGTTTTGTATTAGTTTCTACAATTGTTTGGAGATAATCTTGTTTTTTAGCAGATTGGTTAATATTTCTGTCTACATGCATAAAACCAAATAACATATGGTTAATGACCCCGTCCATGCTATGGAAGTCGTGATGCTTTAGACTTGTTTTTGTTCCGCGCTTTAAAAAAGTGTTGGTAAACTCCGCTCATTCTTCTATGATGAAATTACTTCAAATCGACGATGTGATAAGGAATTATTCGCTCGGGGGGATGCCTATGGGAAGAAAAGCGTGGTTTTACCGTCAGCTTTTATCGTATATGCCGGTCTTCTTTATCGTGATTTCCTTTGTGTTTTTTGTCTTTTTCCAAATGCTCGGGGAACAGTCCCGGCAAGGTGCGATTCAGGCCAATGAGACGATGATTCATCAGGCGATGCGTTCGGTGGACAACTCGCTGAAGGCCATCGATCAGATGCTCGTGCAGGAATTGTTGTTCAACCCCGATATGTCGGGATTTTTCAATCATGAGGATCAGGACAACGTCTATTTGAACATGCAGGCGGTGAAGGCCATGAAGCAGTTCAAGGTGTCCAATCCGCTTGTGGATTCCATGGTGCTCGTGCGGACCCAGGATGAGTTCGTGTTGAGTACTTCGTCCTCGTTCAACTTGCCGGATTATGCGGATTATGACTTTCTCAAGCCTTATTTGGGCCAGGTCAATAGTGAAGCAGAGTGGAGTTCTATGCGGAATTTCCGGGAGTTCAGCTTCAACAGCATGCAGCATGTGGTAACCCTGGTTCGAGATGCACCCTTCGTTACCCATGGGAAAGGCGTTATTGCCGTTAATATCAAGGTGGACGCCATACATAACATGATTCAGGGCATGGTAAATCCCGATGTTAGTTTTATTCATATGAAGGATACGCAGGGGCAGTCCATGCTCTCCGGTACCTCCATGGCAGAGAGTGGTGAGCTTGTCTCTAAGACGATTTCGCCTTATACCGGATGGGTATATGAGGGAGGTCTTACTCAAGGCAGAGTGGTCGGTATCGTCAGCCAGCTGTACAATATCTGGTTTATCGTTGGCTTGCTCATGTGCCTTGCCGGGGTGGTCTGGATCGTATTGGTTACGCGCCGAAACTATAAGCCGATTGAAGCCATCGTGTCCCGGATTCATAATTATTCGCAGTCTAAAACGAGCGCGCTGATCCATAACAGTAAACAGGATGAGTTCGCATTTATCGAATCGGCACTCGAAAGTATGCTGGAACAGGCGAGCAGTTTTCAACAGCAGCATCGAGAGGATTTGCTGCTGCGCAGAGCGTATCTGTTCCAGCAGCTGATGGAGGGACAGTACCCGTCCCATATGGAGCAGTGGAACGAGCAGCGGGATGTCATGGGACTGCCGGACTTGTCCGAATCACAGATCGTCAATGTCATCGAAATCGATAAATATCCATTGTTCTGCGAGCAGTACCCGCAGCAGGACCAGTATTTGATCAAATTTGCCCTCAAAAGCGTCGTTCAAGAAATTGCAGCCGGGCAGGAAACGAGTGTTTGGACAGAATGGATATCCGCTTCGAAACTGGGCGTGATGGCGATGGCGGACGACCAGGACGCAGTACAGTATGTGGTCACGCTGCTTGAGCAGACCCGCCAGTGGGTGGAGCAGCATCTGAAGCTGACCATAACCGTTGGTATCGGGGAGAAAACGGAGCGATATACGGATATCCCGGACTCCTATGAGCAGGCACGCACCGCATTGAAATACAAAATGATCCTCGGCGAGAACCGAATCATTCATTACACCCAAGTATCCGGGGAGGAGCGGGGCCATGCCTTTGATTTCTTGAACCTGATCCGTTCGATGGCTCAATCCTTCCGGCTCGGCAACAGGGATTGGCAGGAGAAATACAATGCTCTCATCCATAACATTGGTCAAAACATGCTGGACCGGGACGGCGTGGTGAACCTGGTGGATTACATGGTGTACTCGCTCGGACGTGAAATGTCGTGCATGGCAAAAGAATTTCAGGATTTGTGGCTGACAGAGGGGCAGCCTGCGTTACGGAACGCGCTCCAATCATCCGATACACTGGAGCAACTGGAACAGGAGTTCGGGGAGGCTTTATCCGCTCTGTACGACAGTATGCTCGCTCTCATGGAGGGCCGGAATCATGCGGACACGATTCAGAAGGTGCGCTTGTTTATGGAGCAGAACTCGAGCAATCCGGATTTGTCTCTCAATTATTTAAGCGAACGCTTCAATATGAACTGGAAGACGCTGAGCAAGCTGTTCCGGGAGGAGACCGGTCAGAAGTTCGTTGATTATTTAATTGAGCTGCGGATGAACCATGCACGGAAGCTGCTCGAGGAGACCTTGCTGCCTGTACAAGATATCGCGACCGAAGTTGGGTATTCCAATGCCATCTCGTTTGGCCGGATGTTTAAAAAGCTGATGGGGATGTCACCGGGGGATTACCGTGAGCAGGCTGCTTATAAGCAGCAGAATTACGGGAACTAACGATCCTTCTGACTGCTTCATGCATAACTGAATCTAGTAGAGAATCTTCTGACTAGGTCATGCATATATAACCAAGCAAAAGAGTCCTGCGGATGAACCGTCCCGCGGGCTTTTTGCTGTAAACGGAGATAGGTTTAGCGACGGAAAAAGGTTTATTCGCCCTTACGGCCTGTCGGCCCTGAAGTTCCCTCTGCTCGCGGAAATACGTTGATTCGGAGAATCTTGTTTATTGATCGGATGGCGTTGTCGGCCCTAGACTTGGGATCAACACAAAGCGAAGGAGGGTGACCCAAGTGGCTCGTATGAGCAGCGCAATCCCAGTACCTGCAGATGCACAGGCGCCAACGAATTTACCACCAAACAAGCCCATGAACCGAACGAGGAAGAAGCTGATGAAGCATTGGCAATTCTATCTGCTCGTGTTCTTCCCGTTAGTCTACATCATCCTCTTCAAATACGTTCCGATGTTCGGCGTCTTGATTGCATTCAAGGAATACAACGTCGTACAGGGGATATTCGGCAGTCCCTGGGTAGGGTTCGATTATTTCAAGCAATTGTTCGACGCTCCGTTCTTCTGGCAGTATGTCCGCAACACGCTCGAGATTTCCCTGTACGGCCTGCTGGTCGGATTCCCGGCCCCCATTCTGTTAGCGCTGGCACTGAATGAAATCCGGAACGGCCGCTTCAAGAAAACCGTCCAGATGGTGACATACGCACCGTACTTCATATCAACGGTGGTCATCGTCTCGATTCTCATCGTGAACCTCTCGCCCAACACGGGGCTGATGAGCAATCTATTCCGTGCACTGGGGCTTGAGACCGTAGATTTCCTTGGCGTGCCGGAACTGTTTAAGTCAATCTATGTCTGGTCTGATGTGTGGCAGTTCACCGGTTACGGTGCCATCATCTATATTGCGGCCTTGGCGGGAGTCAACCCGGATCTGTACGAGGCGGCAAGAGTAGACGGGGCAACCCGGCTTCAAAAGATCATCAATATCGATATTCCCAGCTTGTTTCCGGTCATCGTTATTTTGCTTATATTGAACCTGGGCAATCTGATGAGTCTAGGCTTTGAGAAAATTTATCTTATGCAAAACCCGCTCAATCAGAACACGTCCGAAGTCATCTCTACCTATGTGTACAAGGTCGGCCTGCTCGGAGCCAACTTCAGTTTCTCCGCCGCCATCGGCCTGTTCAACTCCATTATCAATTTCATTCTGTTGGTCATTGTCAATTACGTATCCCGAAAAGTTTCATCAACAAGTCTATGGTAGGAGGTAGCGCATGAGCAGGTCAACCGTACGGGAGTCCGCTGCAGACCGGATTTTCCTTGGTATCGTGTATTTGTTTCTGTCTGTCGTACTGATCGTCATCCTGTTTCCGCTGCTGCATATTGTAAGCGCATCCTTTAGCTCTCCGGGCGCAGTGTCCTCCGGCAAAGTGTGGCTGTGGCCGGTGGATGTGACCCTGATCGGCTACAAAGCGGTATTCCAAAATTCCAACATTCTGATCGGGTTTGGCAATTCGCTGTTCTATGCCGTTGTCGGCACGATCGTAAATGTCGCATTCACCGTGATGCTTGCCTATCCGCTCGCCCGCAAAACGTTTTACGTTCGCAACATCATCATGATGCTGCTGGTGTTTACGATGTTTTTTGACGGCGGGCTCATTCCGAACTATCTTCTCGTGAAGTCGCTCGGCATGCTCGATACACGCTGGGCCATGATTATACCGGGGGCGCTAGCCGTGTTTCAGGTCATCATCGCCAGAACCTTTTTTCAGACGACGATTCCGGATGAATTGGCCGAAGCGGCCGAGATGGACGGGAGCAGCGACATTACCTTTTTCCTGAAAATCGTTCTTCCGCTATCCAAGCCGATTCTGGCTGTGCTCGCGCTCATGTATGCCGTTGGCCATTGGAATTCCTATTTTAATGCCTTGATTTATTTGAAGGACAGCAGCCTGTTTCCGCTTCAGATCTTCCTGAGGGATATTCTGATCCTGAATTCCGTCAGCGCCGAGATGGTGACAAACGTCAACGAACTGCTGGTCCGTGAAGGGCTGAAGGATTTGCTGAAGTATTCGCTGATCGTGGTGGCAAGCGCCCCGGTATTGATCATTTACCCGTTTGTGCAGAAGTATTTTGTCAAAGGCGTAATGATCGGATCCTTAAAAGGGTGATTCCTATTCCGTGAAGGAGGTGATGCCGGCACTATAGAATAGGTAATTCCGATGTTCGGACATATAGGGGGTAAATGCAAACACGGTTTCACTTACGAAGTAAGGGCAGGTATTTCATACTAGGGAGGAATTCATTTGAAAAGGTTCACTGGATTAGGTTTAAGTCTGGTTCTCGTGGCAGTGCTGGCTCTATCCGCTTGCGGCAAGACGAGTGAAACAGGAACTGAAGGACCGGCAAGCCCTCCGGGGTCAGGGGGACCCGTTGAACTGACGGTATTTGCTCCTCAGTCCGCCGGTATCGAGAGTCTTGATGTCAATCCATTCTCCAAGCATATCGAAGAGAAGCTGGGGCTTACATTTAAGTGGAATACGACACCTGACGCGGTATTTAACGATAAGAAACTGCTGATGCTGGCAAGCGGTGACTATCCGGCGCTCATTATGAATGCCGGCATATCCAAGGCCGATCAGATCAAGTACGGTATGCAGGGGGCCTTTATTCCCTTGAATGATTTAATCGACCAGCATGCACCTAACATTAAAAAAGCGCTGGAGGAAGTCTCCTATTTAAAATCGGCGATGACCGCGCCGGACGGCAATATATACGCGCTTCCGAAGGTGAACGAGTGCCTGCACTGCACGTATGGCCAGCGGATGTGGATCAATACGACCTGGCTTGAGAAGTTAGGTCTAGAGATGCCAACCACGACCGATGAATTCTATCAAGTGCTGAAAGCCTTTAAAGAGCAGGACCCGAACGGGAACGGCAAGGCCGACGAAATTCCGATGACCACTTCTCTTGATGTGTGGGGAGGAGGAGTTGATGCCTTTTTGATGAATGCTTTTATATATAACAATGGCACGACCTATCTAAGCGTGAAGGATGGCAAGGTGATTCTGTCCGCGGCTGAGTCCGAATGGAAGGAAGGCTTGAAATATCTCAGCAAGCTGTACAGTGAAGGACTGATTGACAAAGGAGCGTTTACGCAAAACGGCGATGCCGTCAAGCAGCTCGGGAACAAAGCGGACAATGTGGTCGGCGCCGTTGGTTATGCGCTGATCAGCAGCGTGCTGGAGCCGACCGACGCGAAGCCCCGTCATAAGGAATACGATGTTGTTCCGCCGCTGAAAGGACCGAACGGCGTGCAGCTTGCAGGTTATAGCGTCGGAGCAGGGGACGGATCGTTTGTCATCACGAACAAAGCGACGGAGGAGCAGCGGATCGCGGCCATTAAGCTGGCGGATTACCTGTTCTCCGAAGAAGGCACCGTGATGACCTCCTGGGGCTTTGAAGGAGAAGGATGGAGGAAGGCGGAGTCCGGCGCGCTTGATTACAACGGCGAGCCGGCTGCATATGAAGCGCTGAAGCGGGATGTGCCAGAGGGATCGCTTGACGTAACCTGGTGGCAGCTCGGTACGATGCTGATGGTGAATTCCCTCCGTGAATCCTTTGTCGCTCCGGAAGATCCGCTCGGCAACGGAGCCTACGAATATCGCTTGTGGCTGGCTGCGAAGAAATACGAGCCTTTTGCCAAACCGGAGCTTGTGTACCCGACGGACGTGTTCATCGATCCGAAAGACGCAACCTTCATCGCGCAGATTCAGAAGACGATTCAGGATTACGTGAAATCGAA
Source organism: Paenibacillus sp. Dod16 (assembly GCF_049893405.1). Classification (NCBI taxonomy): domain Bacteria; kingdom Bacillati; phylum Bacillota; class Bacilli; order Caryophanales; family Paenibacillaceae; genus Paenibacillus; species Paenibacillus sp. Dod16. The sequence goes on along the minus strand of NZ_JBNDYG010000003.1, from coordinate 191,793 downwards.
TCTGGCCCAATTCGTAACCGGCAGCAAGGACATCGAGAAGGACTGGGATGCCTATGTCAGCGGATTTAAAGGATTGCAGCTGGATAAGTATCTGGAGATCCATCAGAAAGCATTAGACAACCAAGGATAGAGGTATAGGAGGTTTATCGCTTGCACAATTTTATTGAATACGCGGCCAATATTATGCCCTCGGAACGTCAATTAGCCGTCCAGGAGATGGAGTTCTATGCCTTCTTTCATTTTACCATCAATACGTTCACGGATATGGAATGGGGCTCGGGAAAAGAAGATCCTGCCCTGTTCAATCCGGAGCAGCTGGATGCGGATCAGTGGGTAAGCGCTTGTGTCAGTGCCGGCATGCGCGGCTTGATCCTGACTTGCAAGCATCACGACGGCTTCTGTTTATGGCCGAGTCAGTATACGGAGCATTCCGTGAAGAGCAGCCCGTGGCGAAACGGACGCGGGGATGTGGTGAAGGAGGTTGCCGATGCCTGCAGGAGAGGCGGAATCAAGTTCGGCATCTACTTGTCCCCCTGGGACCGGCATGAACCGTCATATGGGGATTCGCCGCGGTACAATCAATTTTTTCTGAATCAGCTAAGAGAGCTCCTGACCGGCTACGGGGAGATATTCAGCGTCTGGTTTGACGGCGCCTGCGGCGAAGGTCCGAATGGCAAGCGTCAGGAATACGATTGGGAGTCGTATTACGCCCTGATTCGGGAACTGCAGCCAAATGCCGCCATCTCGGTATGCGGACCGGACATTCGCTGGTGCGGGAATGAAGCGGGGCATTGCAGGGAGTCGGAGTGGAGCGTCGTTCCGGCGTCGCTGCGTCAGAATGAAGCGATCCAGGAAAAGTCGCAGCAAACCGATGACCGGGAGTTTGCGCGCCGCTATGAATCGAGCGAAGAGGATCTCGGCAGCCGGAGCGTCATTCAGGGCGAGAAGGAGCTGGTATGGTATCCGGCCGAAGTCAATACCTCGATCCGTCCCGGCTGGTTCTACCATGCGTCCGAAGACGATAAAGTCCGATCGCTGGAAGAATTGCTGCATATCTATTACGGCTCGGTTGGCGGCAATGCCACCTTTCTGCTCAATATTCCGCCCGATACCCGCGGACTTGTTCATGAGAACGATCTGCAGCGTCTGCAGGAACTGGGTGACGCCATTCGAAATACATTTGAAACCAATCTGGCTGCTGATGCGGATGTTACGGCATCCGAGACGAAGGCGGGGCTGGAGGCTCGATTTGTTGTCGATGGCAGCAAGGATACGTATTGGAGCCCTGAGGAGGGCACGGAATACGCCGTGATTGAGCTGAACCTCGGGCGGGCGATCGATTTTGATCATATCGTATTGGCTGAATACCGGTATGGGCAGCGGATCGAGCGCTTCGAGCTTGAATATATGGAAAACGGGAACTGGCACACGATTCAATCCGGGACGGTAATCGGGCGCAAACGCATCTGCCGCTTTCCCGCTGTACGGGCTCAATATATCCGGCTTACGATTTTGGAATCGAGATGGTGTCCGCGTCTGTCCGGCTTTGAAGTATATCGGAGTTCGACGGATTGGTGAAAGAATTCTAACATTCGGCAGAATTTCGGTATGGTGCCATAATAAGGCGGCCATCGCAAAAAGGCGGTGGCTCCTTTTTTGAAAACGCAAAATTTACCTTCCGTTCCATCCAGATTAGTGTAAGATGTACGTGAAAGTATCCCATTTCATTGTAGAGAGGATGTAACCTGCATGAGCCATTCCGTATCATTTGAGACCCGGCTGTTAAGCTCGTTGTCCAAAGTATTTGCCGATGAAGAACTGTCCCAAACCTCGTATGACAGAGGGTCTTCGTTTGGCAATGAGACGTACTCGTTTCAAGTTGCATACCGTTCCAATCGTTTGTTAAAAAACATCCGGGTTCATCTGCAATCATCATTGAGTGAACGGATTACCATCCGTTCTGTAGGCTTGGTTCCATCGGAGCTGCCTACGTATCATGATCATGACGAGTTTATCTTAAGAGCTGCCCCCGGGCTGTATCCGGACCCGTTGCTGCCTCTGGCATCAGAGCCTGTTGTAACCGGATGCCCGAACCAGTGGAGAAGTCTGTGGTTTACGGTACAGCCTGAGGGTGAGATCAAGGGCGGTACATATGAAATCCGGATCCGTTTTGAAGCGGAGTCAGGGGAGTCGCTAGGAGAAGAGGTGTTCACGCTCGAAGTGATACCGGCAACCTTGCCGGACCAGTCGCTGATTCATACGGAATGGTTCCATGCCGATTGTTTGTCGAACTACTACGAGGTGGACATATTTAGTGAACGGCACTGGGCGTTGATCGGTCAGTTTATGCAGACCGCCGCTCAGAATGGCATCAATATGATCCTGACCCCATTGTTTACGCCTCCGCTGGATACGGAAGTGGGGGGAGAACGGCCAACGGTGCAGCTGGTTGATGTCGCCGTAACACCGGATGGAGCGTATACATTTGGGTTTGATAAGCTGGACCGGTGGGCAGACCTGTGTGATTCTAATGGGATTCAGTACCTGGAATTCTCGCATCTTTTCACCCAGTGGGGAGCCGGGCATGCGCCGAAGATTATCGCTAATGTGAACGGAAAGCCCGAGAAGCTGTTCGGATGGGAGACGGATGCGACAGGAGAACAGTATCATGCCTTCATCAGACAATTCATACCGGCCCTGACCGGCTGGATTGAAGGCCGGGGACTTAAGCAGCGCTGCTATTTCCATGTTTCCGATGAGCCGTCCGTGTCCCATCTGGAGGCTTACGGTCATGCAAGCCGGCTGATGAACGAGCTGCTGCCGGATTACCCGATCATTGACGCGCTCTCCGATATTTCGTTTTATGAGGAAGGCCTTGTGAAGCGCCCGATTCCTGCAAGCAACCACATCGAGCCTTTCCTGGATCAGGAGGTAACGCCGCTGTGGACCTATTATTGCTGTTCCCAGTACAAGGATGTGTCCAACCGATTCTTCAATCTGCCCTCGGCAAGAAACCGGATCATCGGGATTCAGCTGTATAAGTTTAACATCGAGGGATTTCTCCACTGGGGATATAACTTTTGGAATTCGCAATACTCGAAGCGCGCCATTGACCCGTTCAAGGTGACGGATGCGGATTGCGGTTTTCCTTCCGGGGATGCTTTCGTGGTATACCCAGGCGAGGAAGGACCGATCGAATCCATTCGGCTGAAGGTATTTCAGGAAGCGCTTCAGGATTTGAGAGCGCTTCAGCTGCTGGAGACGCAGATCGGCAGGGAGGCTGTGCTCCAGGCGCTGGAGGAAGGGCTTGACGAGCCGATCACCTTTAAGACGTATCCGAGGGAGCAGGAGTGGCTGCTGTCGAAGCGGCAGTGGATCAACGATAAGATCAAGGAAAGTTTGGTTGTGAAGTAACCGCACCGGTGCTTACGACATATAAAGCCTATTCATCATGGTCAATCAGACCGCATAAATTCTGCAAAAACGGCCCCATCTTCCTTTGAGAAGATGGGGCTGTTTTGATTTGCATCACGATTTGTTTTTCTCGCCAGATGAATACCAAGAATGTTCTTTCTTGCTTGTGCATGATCTCGTATGGTTCCATGATAAAGAGAAAGTGCATGTATTCAGGTATACCGGCGCAAAGGGCAGTCCGATCCTAGAGATGACATAGCCTGGGTTCTGCCAAGATTATCGGCAAACCACGCCCGAGGCGAAAGAGGCCTGCTGTGGTTCTAGTGGTGCCGCCGAAATTATGCCATCATTAGAGCAAGGGGGAAATGAACGATGTATTTGGATTTCAAGTTGGCGAATGACCGCCCGGCGTATATTCAAGTCAAGGATTACATGAAGCGCTTGATGACAACCGGGGCGCTGCAAGCCGATCAGAAGCTCCCCTCCACGCGTGAGCTAAGCGCGCTGTTTCGAGTGGGCCGTAATACGGTGCTGAGCGCATACTCGGATTTGGAGGACGAAGGCTATATCTATGCGGTTAAAGGGCAAGGGCACTTTGTTGTCCCTTCGATCAGCGGAGCACCCATGCAGCCCGACGGCAAACGGCTGGATTGGGGGCCTCGCCTGAACGAATACGCCAGGCTTGCGGAAGCCAATGATCTGATGAAACACGGCATCCGCGCTGAGAAGGGCTCTATATCTTTTACCAGCATCGCCCCCGATGAGAAGCTGTTCGATCTGCAAAATGTCAAGCGCGCATTTCTGGACCGAATGTCGCTTGAAGGTGATGTACTTCTTAACTACGGTTACGCCAAGGGTTATAAACCCCTTATCGATTACCTCCTCCGTTATATGGAGAACAAGGGCGTGAATATTCAAGGTAAGGATATGCTGATCACCAGTGGTTTTACGGAAGGCTTAAGTCTGGTGCTATCCGCCCTGAACAAAGGGCATGGCCGCATTCTGTGCGAGAATCCAACCCATCATACAGCTATTAAAAATTTTAAAATGCACGGGTTTGCCATTACCGGCGTCGAGATGGAGCCAGACGGCATCAGCCTGACAGGCCTCGCACGCGAGCTGTCGGAGCGGACGTACGACATGGCCTACCTTGTGCCTTCCTATCATAATCCTACAGGAATCGTTATGTCTCACCAGAAGAGGCTGGAAGCGCTCCGACTGCTGAATGAGTACGAAATTCCCGTTATTGAAGATGGTTTCAATGAAGAGCTGCGCTATTCGGGCTCACACATCGCGCCTCTCGTTGCATGTGCAGGCGGCGAGAACAACAGCGTGATCTATTTAGGCAGTTTCTCCAAGATTCTGTTTCCCGGCCTGCGAGTCGGATGGGTGCTGGCCGACAAGACCTTGATTCATTATCTGGAGAGCGTAAAGCGCGCCCGCAGCATTCATACGTCGACCCTGGATCAGTCCCTGCTCTTTCAATATTTGTACAACGGCAACTTCGAGAAATATTTAAAGAGAGCGAAGGCCGAGTACAAGCGAAAATATGAGCTTGCGATCCGATGCTGCGAGGAATGGCTCCCGATGGAGCGGTTGTCCGGTGACGGCGGGCTTCACCTGTTCGTTGAATTCGGTCCCGACTTTCGGACCCGGGAGCTGCTGGAAGCCTGCTCAGCCCAGGGCGTGGTATTCACGCCGGGCGACATTTTCTTTACCGATGGCGGCGGCCATCACACCATGCGTCTCGGATTCTCCCGCGTCTCCGACGAGAACATCGAGAAGGGGATCCGCATCATCGGCGAGGCTGCGAGGAAGCTGATGTAAACGGGCTGCAGCGGAGAAGTCGGAATGATTCTGGAGAAGCAAGCGTTCTCCTGAAAGCTTTCCAAAGGAAAGCTCGCATCGAAAGCATTAACCCGTCGGATTTCAACAATGAATATTCAAATCAGTGGAAATCTGAGGGCAACAGAGATCGAAGAATCATCCGCATGCGGAGTGATGATCAACATACAAAGAATACTTCTCCGAGAAATCGTGGGCTTCAACGGAGAAGGCGGAATTATTCTGGAGAAGCGAAGCGTTCTCCTTTGCCGTCGGATTTCAACAATGAATATTCAAATCAGTGGAAATCTGAGGGCAACAGAGATCGGAAGAATAATCCGCATGCGGAGTGATGATCAGCATACAAAGAATGCTTCTCCGAGAAATCGTGGGCTGCAACGGAGAAGTCGGAAGAATCATCCGCATGCGGAGTGTGCATAGGCAATCAGCTTGAAGAAATTATTTAGGAGGTCTACATCATGAAAGTTGGCGTCATCATGGGAGGCGTATCATCCGAGCGGGAAGTTTCGCTCATGACCGGCAAAGAGATGATCGCGCATCTGGATAAAAACCGCTACGAGGTTTATCCGATCGAGATTCACGATAAACGCGAGCTGATCAGCAAAACCGAAGGCATCGATATGGCTTTACTTGCCCTGCACGGGCAATACGGGGAAGACGGGACGGTGCAAGGCACACTCGACTCCCTGGGCATTCCGTATACTGGCAGCGGCGTTCTTTCCAGCAGCGTCTGCATGGATAAAGATTTGAGCAAGAAGCTGCTGCGGTACGAGGGATTGACTACAGCCGATTGGATCATGGTCAGCAGTATGGAGGAGTTGGCCGCCGCTGACGTGAAGGTACTCGGTTATCCTGTCGTAGTGAAGCCGAACGCAGGCGGGTCCAGTGTTGGTACTCGGATCGTGCGTGATGCGGCTGCCCTTGCCTCCGCCGTAGAAGAGGCATTGCGATGGGACCGCTCCGTGATGATCGAGCAAATGATCGAGGGTGAAGAGATCACTTGCCCGGTTTTGAACGGTGAGATGCTCCCGATTGTGTCCATCAAGCCGAACTCCGAATTTTTCGATTATACATCCAAATACGAAGAAGGCGAAGCGGATGAGCAAGTGATTGAGCTTCCCGCCAAACTTCAGGAGCGGGTGCGTACGGCTGCGCTTCAATGCTATAAGGCGCTGAAGTGCAGTGTGTATGCCCGGATCGATATCATCCTGAAGGAAGAGATTCCGTATATTTTGGAGGTCAACACGCTCCCGGGTTTAACGAAGAACAGTTTACTTCCAAGAAGCGCGGAAGCGGCGGGCTATTCGTTCAGCGGACTTTTGGATGCCATCATTGAAACTTCATTATCGGAACGAAAAAGCGAAGGCAAGGAGTAGAAGCATATGAATCCAACGAGCAGCTTTCTAACATCAACGGTGCAAGTTTTGCCGCCTTCCGGCATCCGGCAATTTTTTAATGCGGCCGAAGCGGACGATGACGTCATTTCTCTCGGTGTAGGGGAACCGGATTTTGTGACGCCTGCATGTGCGATTGAGGCCTGTAAACGAGCTCTGGACCATGGCCGCACGATGTACACGCCGAATGAAGGGCTGATGGAGCTAAGGGAAGAGATTGCGAAATATCTGGATACCGGATTCCAGCTGCAATATGAACCGTCGAGGGAGATACTGGTCACGGTTGGCGGCAGCGAAGCGATTGATCTTACGCTGCGGGCGCTCATTTCGCCGGGGGATGAAATTATTATTCCCGTGCCGGGATATGTCGCTTATGCTCCTCTTGTGCAATTGAACGGGGGAACTGTCGTTGAGCTGGAGCTTTCCGCAGAGCATAAGTTCAAATTGACTGCGGCTGCACTGCAGAAGTTGATTACCCCCCGGACGAAAGCGATCGTTGTTAACTTTCCAAGCAATCCGACAGGCGCCGTGATGACCTACGAGGATTGGCTGCCGATTGCGCGCCTTGCGGTTACGCACAATTTGGTGGTGATTTCAGACGAGATGTATGCCGAGCTTACCTACGGCCGCACGCATACCAGCATTGCTTCGCTGCCTCGGATGCGGGAGCGCACCATCGTCATCGGCGGCTTCTCCAAAGCCTTTGCCATGACGGGCTGGCGGGTCGGTTACCTCTGCGGCGATTCCCGCCTGGTGAGCGCCATGGTCAAGATTCATCAGTATACGGCGCTCTGCGCGCCCATCATGGGGCAGATTGCGGCTCTCGAATGTTTAAGAAATGGACTCGGGGATCGGGACGTAATGAAGCAGGCTTATGATGAACGCAGAAGAATGTTTGTGCAGGGTCTGAACGATATCGGCCTAAGCTGCCGCGATCCTCAGGGTGCTTTCTACGCATTCCCCAGCATAACCGGAACGGGTCTGGGCTCCCAGCAGTTTGCGGAGCGATTGCTTCGAGAGGCAAAGGTGGCCGTTGTACCCGGTCATGTGTTTGGCGCCGGGGGCGAAGGTTTCATTCGCTGCTCGTATGCCGCTTCGCCCGATCGATTGAGCGAAGCGCTCGATCGAATGGATCGCTGGCTTAGGACGCATGCAGGTGCTGACCATGGCCTGCACACCTTACAGAATTCTTGAGAGTTTGCGGTAATCGGTAGCGGTAATCCCCTCCAGTCTGCGGAAGATTCGGCTAAAATAATGAATATCCGGGTATCCGACCCCTTCGCCAACCGCCTCGATCGAGATATCGGATTCCCGGAGTAGCCTGCGCGCTTCGCGGTGGCGAACGGATTGCACGAATTCACTTGGCGGCATCCCCGCAAAGCGTTTAAACAATTTGGCGGTATGATCCGGGCTTAACATTAAATGCTCCGCAATCACTTTGTTGCTCCAGTCTTTGGCTGGAGTTTTTTCGATTCGAGACATCAGTTCAATCAGTTTGGCATCGTGCGGTGACGTCTCCGTCAAGGCCTGGGAAGGATGCGTCCGAAGCAGTTGAACCAGCACATCCAGCATCAGCCCTTTGCAGGCAAGCTCATAGCCGCCGGGACGGAGGGTGAACTCCTCCACGATTCGTTCCATCATCTGAACGCAAGGCAGCGGGGGCGTGTAGATGACACGGGAAGAGAGCGGGGGAAAAGCGGAGGACACCGCTTCATGCGCGAATTTATTCGGATCCAGCACGGCTTCATTCACGATCATATCCGCTTCGGTCTGTATGTCCAGCTCATCAAAGAAATCAAAATGAATCCCCAAAAATCGCGCGTCAGGATGGGAGACCACCTCATTCTGGTGGTAAACACCGGACGGCAGGAAGATCAGTTGACCGGCTTCGATGCGATAGCGGTTCCCGTACATCGTTGTAGCGGCTTCCCCTTGGTATACATAGAGCAGTTCAAAATCGTATAACCTGCGCTGCGGGAGTGATCCCGACGCCATGCGTTGAAACTGCGCATAGTGAATGCAGGGTGACCATTCGCGAAAAGGCGCTTCGCGTTTTATCGGAAAATTGAGGTCCATCTCGCTCATCGTAAACTCACTCCAAAATGTTATTAAGAGATGATAAATAGAACGGAATAGTCCAAATAATCACTTTTCTATCTAAATCATTTGGCGGAATATTTATTTATTATATAAGTATTATTACATCCAAATGGTTTATTTACAACTTGACGGAAAAAGTCAAATGATGTGTTTCAGAAAACGAGTGTTACAACATCAACCTATTGATTCAAGGAGGGATTCACGATGAAGAAAGGGATTAATATCTGGTCGTTCTCGGGAGATGCTTCCATCTCCGACTGCATCCGATTGGCAAAGGAAGCTGGGTTTGAAGGAATCGAATTGTCATTAAACCAAACAGGAGAGCTCGGCCTTCAGGCTGGCGATAAAGAGGTACAGGCCATAACGGAACAGCTGAAAGAAGCCGACCTGGATATCGCGGGTTTGGCGACAGGTTTGTATTGGGAATATCCGATGACCAGTGATGACCCGGCTGTCCGTGAGAAGGCCATGGATATTTGCAAGAAGCAGTTGGAGCTCGCGTCCGCTTTCGGAGTGGATGCCATCCTTGTGATCCCGGGGGCGGTCGGTGTCGATTTTGTTCCTGGTTCTGCAGTCATCGATTATGAATATGCCTACGAGCGGGCTCAAGAATCCATTCGTAAGCTGGTTCCTTACGCGGAAAGTGCCGGCGTTGCCATCGCGATCGAGAATGTATGGAATAAATTCCTGCTGTCGCCGCTGGAATTGCGGACCTTCATCGACGAGATCGGTTCCGAATATGTCGGCTCCTATTTCGACGTAGGCAATGTTGTGCATAACGGTTATCCGGAGCACTGGATTCGGATTTTGGGTGAGCGGATCAAAAAAGTCCATTTTAAAGATTACCGCAGACAGGCAGGCGGATTGCACGGATTTGTCGACCTGTTGGCAGGGGACGTTAATTATCCGGCCGTTGTTGAAGCACTGCGCTTGATCGGCTATGACAACTATGTTACGGCAGAGATGATCCCGGCGTATACCCACTACTCGGAGCAGATCATATTTAATACATCCAATGCAATGGATGCGATTCTTGGACGCACGCCAACTTTGCGCAAACCGGATGCCCGCCAGCATCAAGGCCAATCATAACAAGGGATAACGGAGGGAATAAGGATGCTGAAAATCGGAATATTGGGATTTGGTTTTATGGGGCGCATGCATTTCGACAATTATGTTCGACTAGCCGAAGAGGGCGCGGATATCCAGCTGGTGGCGATTTGCGATTTGCGCATCGATGAGCTTAAGGACAGCAAAGCCAACGGCAATATGGCGACCGAGCGTGATGTATACGACCTGGAGCCTTATCATCTGTATGACCATGTGGACAAAATGCTGGAGCATGAAGAGCTGGATATTGTGGATGTATGCCTGCCGACTTATTTGCATGCGGACATGTCCTGCATGCTGTTGGAGCGGGGTATTCACGTCATGTGTGAGAAACCTGTCGCAGGCAGCTCCGAGGAAGCCTGGCGCATGGTGAAAACAGCGGAGCGCACAGGAAAAACGCTCATGATCGGACAATGCCTCCGTTTCTGGCCAGCTTATGAATATTTAAAAGAATGCGTAGAGGACGGCCGTTATGGAAGCATCGTTGCAGGCGAATTCTTCCGGGGATCGGAGCCGCCTCAAGGCTGGTTCCTGGAAGGAGACAAGAGCGGTGGCTGTATCACGGACATGCATGTGCATGACGTGGATATGATTCATTGGCTTATGGGCAAACCGGAGCGCGTATCGACATTCGCCAAAACGATTATTAAAGGAAGCTCGTACGATATCGTATCCACCCACTACAGTTTCCCGGATGGCAAAGTGATTAACGCGCATGCGGATTGGACGCTGCACGGCGAACACGGTTTTTATATGGGTTACCGTGTGAATTTGGAAGAGGCAACGCTGGTGTTCGAGAATAATGAACTGAAGGTGTACCCTGAAGACGCCCCAGGCTTTACGGCTGAGCTGTCCGATGATTCCGGTTATTATCGTGAGCTCCGGTATTTCATTGAGCATGTTGCGCAAGGAGAGCCGGTAACGGTATGTACGCCTGAGAGCGCTGCCGGGTCGCTGGAAATTATTGAAGCCGAGATTCGTTCCGCAAGAGCGAACGGCGCCTTGGAGACGGTATCAGGAAAACAAGTGGTATCTTAAATTTATTTACTAAGTAGGACAATATAAAACAAGGCCAATCAGGTTATTCCCTGATTGGCCTTGTTTAGTTAATGAGTTCACTGCTTCCTATTCAAGCAATAGCATTGACATCCTGCAGCAAGAACTCTGAATGAATAGTGTACATGTTAAGCTCTGAACGTCTTCAAGAAGTCCACGGCAAGCTTGATATCCGCTTCCGGATTGGCTTTCACTTCACGTTCGATGGTCAGATACCCTGTATAGCCAATATCCTTGAGAGCATGCAGGTAAGCATTCCAGTTCACGCCGCCTTCGCCAAGCGGCACTTCACGGAACTTCTCACCCGATTCCGCCATATCGGCAATTTTGTCATGGTCAAGGGCAGGTGCCTCGTATCCGAAATCGCCGTATACATCACGAGGGTCGATATAGTCAGCCAGCTTGATTCCGTCCTTCGCGTGTGTATGAACGATATAATCCTTCAGGTTGTACACGCCCTGTACAGGATCATCACCGGTAACCATGACCATATTGGCCGGGTCAAAGTTTACGGATACACCGTTGGAACCTAGGCCGTCCAGGAATGATTTCAAATGAGCCGAAGGCTCCGGACCTGTCTCGATGGCAAAGAATGCGTCCATGGACTTCGCGAATGTGCTAAGCTCCAGGCAAGCTTTGTGCATCGTTTCATATACGCGGCTGTTATGATCTTGCGGCACGATACCGATATGCGTGGTGATGATATTGGTTCCCAGCTCCAAGCCGAGCTCCATGATTCGTTTGGATTTCTCGATTTTAGCCGCATTCTCGGCAGGGTCCTGGAAGCCGTGTCCGCCAAGGTCACCGACAAGGGCGAAAATTTCAAGCCCCAAGGAATCGATATAATCCTTCAATTCTTTTCGCGCGGAAGCGGAGAGATTGGCCGGATCCATTTCGCCGTGAACAGCATAGATCTGAACGCCGTCCGCACCGACCTCCCTTGCTTTGACAAGACCTTCTCTTACGTCAACCCGAAAGCTGTCAACGATAACGCCAATTTTGTTAGGCATGATAGGCTTCGACATTCTAATATCCCCCTTATATCATCCTTGTGTCATCCATCGTCCGTATAACTTAAACCTCATTCCAGGTTTTACGGAGATATTCCAATCCAAACTTAGCTCCCGTACGGCAATCTTCCAGCCCTTCGAATTCAATTGAGATGTAGCCGTCATAACCGGATTCCTTCACGATGCGAACGACTTCCGGCATATCGATATCGCCTTGGCCGACAATCGCGCCACGCAGCCAGTTGCCGCTGGAGGTGTTAAACCAACCGGATCCAGGTGCGCGGTGAGCCGGGCGATAATAGAAGTCCTTGAAGTGAACCATCGAAGCCAAGCCGATGTTGTTCTTGACTGCCACAGTTGACACCTCATCTGCACAGAGGAAGTTTCCAATGTCTAGAGTTGTTTTGAAGTTAGGGTGATTCACGGTTTGAACCAGCGCTTTTACACGGTCGCTATGTTGAATGAAATAGCCGTGGTTCTCCACGCTTGTTGTAATGCCGCGTTCTGCCGCGTAATCGGCTATGATTCGGCATGCATTGGCCAGGCGGGGAAGTTCCTCCAGGAAATGCGTGATGGACAAGTCCTTGGAAGAGCCTACGTCATGGCGCATCAGCTTAACGCCAAGCGCGGCCGCAATGTCCACTTCGCCTTTAACTCTTTCAATCTCCGCTTCATATGCAGCATCATCCAATTCCGCAAAATTGGCGCCGATGGCATAGTTGGAGATCTCAAGCCCTTTGGAAGCGGCATGGGATTTAATTGTATCGATCAACTCCGGCGTTTCCTTCAGGTTAAAGCCGAGTGGAACGATTTCGATATGCTCTCCGCCGATTTCTGCAACGTAGTCGATGACATCAGTAATGTTCATTTCGCCTTTATTCATGGCCTGGTACAGGCTGTATGAGCTTATTCCAAGTTTCATAAGAGAACCTCAACCCCTTTTTCGGCGGATTCATAGATCCCGCACAGAATCTTCATGATCTCAACGCCGTCTTCCACCGGGCTGAGAGGTGACGTGCCGTTCTCGATGCTGGAAATGAAATGATCGACTTCGCTTTGGAAAGCCGCGTTGAAATCGAATCCTTTGTTGTCCGTTTGAGGCTGGATGTTGATGATGGTATCGTGCTTTTCCGTTACGATGACCACTTCTGGATCAATCTCGAATCCGCCCTTGTCTCCATACAATTTAACGGATTGCAGATTCTCCTTCGAGTGCAGCGTGAAGCTGACGTCCACCAGCAAAGAGGCGCCGTTTTCAAAACGGATCATCGCATTCGCCATATCCTCAACCGTGTTCTTCTCCGCGTCATAGTCAGCCGCTTTGTAGAAGGAGAGGTTGCGAACATTAGAGCGATTGCCCAGCTTTCGATATGTATTGGCGCTGACGGAAACCGGTTTTGGCCGACCCATCATGTACCAACACAGATCAATGACATGCACCCCGATATCGATGAGAGGTCCGCCGCCGGAACGTTCGATGTCAGAGAACCAGCCGCCTGGATTGCCGAGACGACGAACGGAGGAAGCCTTCGCGAAGTAGATCTCCCCAAATTCACCCTTGTCTGCAAACTCGCGGAGCATCTGAGCGTTAGGGTCGTAACGTCTTACGAAGCCGACCTGAAGCAGTTTGCCGGAGGATTTAACGGCTTCCTGTACTTGAAGCGCTTCCTCAACGGTACGGCAGAGAGGTTTCTCAACCAGGACGTGTTTGCCTGCATTCAGTGCCGCAATGCTGATTTCGGCATGCGTATTGTTCCAGGTACAGATGCTTACTGCATCGATTTCCGGATCAGCCAGAAGTTCGTTATAATCGGTGTAGACTTTGGTAGCACCGTATTTTTCAGCTGCACGCTGTGCTCTTTCTTCATTTAAATCGCACACGGCGAGCAAATTCGCGTTCGCATGTTTCTCATAGGATTGCAAATGCATAGCAGAGATCGATCCCGTGCCAATGACGCCAACATTAATAGATTTCATGAGTTCACTCCTCTGAATTTACTGCATTACACTTTCGTATTATAATGCTTTTAGAGGAAGACACCATGATAAACCGTGCTGTTTGTTTGTACAATTGTGCTGTCTTACTGGAAGGAGATCAGAACATTGGACAAAACACTGCGAGAACCGATGACGATGCCGGATCCTCAGTTTCCAATTAAGGTTCATCGTTGCGAGTTTGATGGACGGGGACAGGTTTTGTTTAACCACCATTGGCATGAACATCTTGAAATTCTATACATTGTATCAGGAGAAGCGAGTTTGGAGTGCGGCTCGTCCACCTTCACGGTCAAGGAAGGCGATATGATCGTCATTAACCGGAATGAGCTGCATTACGGCCTCAGCCTGTCGGATCATTTGTTTTATTATGCGTTAATCGCGGACTTCTCGCTGCTTCAGAGCCATTCGCTGGATGCAACCGAGATGAAATTCATCACGCCGATCACCCAGAATCGGCTGATCTTCGAGAACCGAATTAGCGGGGATGATGCGCTAGCCTCCATGCTGTCTATCATTCATGAGCTGGAACAGCAGGAATTCGGTTATGAGCTGGCCGTCAAATCAGAGCTGTATCGGCTGCTTACGCTGCTTGTTCGAGGTTATGTAGCGACGGTTCTTACCCTGGATGAGTACATCGAGCGGATGAAGAATGTGGAGCGGTTTGCCCCGATATTCAAGTATATCGAAGAGCATTACCGGGAGGATTTGTCAGTGGAGCTCCTATCCGGCATGGCGGGTCTCAGCCGCTTTCATTTCAGCCGGCTGTTCAAGGAAATCAGCGGCCGGACCGTGACGGAGTATGTGAATGAGACGAGGCTCAACCGGGCGGATTATCTCCTTCGCGAGAGTCCGCTTACCGTATCCGAAATCGCGGCTGCGACCGGGTTTAATGATATTTATTATTTCAGTCGAACCTTCAAGAAATATAAAAGCATGGCTCCATCGGCTTTACGGAAAAAGTGAGAATCGGCTTTAACGGTTCTGAATAGGCTCCATGTAGACATAAGTATAAAAGCAACCTATAATGAATAATCATATTTATTGCATAAAGTGGCGGAGATAACGGAGAACCCTTTTGCTTAAATGCGTACTGTATTTGGTATGCATTTTTAGCAGAAGCGGTTCTTTTTTTGAAGAGATAAGAAAGTATAGACATGCGAGGCTTAGCATCCTTATCTCGCAAGAAAAACTTGCGCTAAATGCGGTCTGTCTTCAGATAAAGTACGTCGATAGACGTTTTTCTTATGATGGAACAGGTTCTTTATTTTAAATTCAGAGAGGAGAATGTCAGGTGGACACAAGCTTATCCGCCAAGATGCGGACCCAATATTTGCAGGACATGTCAGCAAAAAAGCTGGATGTGCTGGTGATTGGCGGCGGTATCACGGGTGCGGGAATTGCTTGGGACGCCAGCTGCAGAGGGATGAGCGTCGGCTTGGTGGAAATGAATGATTTTGCTTCGGGAACGAGCAGTAGATCAACGAAGCTGATTCATGGCGGTCTTCGGTATCTGAAGCAAGGAGAGATCGGCTTGGTACGTGAGGTGGGTTCTGAACGGGCACTGCTTCACCGGAGCGCTCCGCATCTGGTGGAGCCGATTCCGATGCTGCTCCCAATTTATAAAAAAGGCACTTATGGTTATCTTGCCAGCGCGATCGGATTGTATCTGTACGACTGGCTGGCAGGGGTCAAACGCAGCGAACGGCGCAAGATGTTCCGGCGCGAGAGTACCCTGACCCTTGAACCGCTCTTTCGAAAGGAGGGATTGAAAGGTTCCGGTTATTATTATGAATACCGAACCGACGATGCTCGATTAACGGTGGAAGTGATGAAGTCTGCAAGGGCCAAGGGAGCGCTCATCGCGAATTATGCCAAAGTCCAGGAATTCATGTATCGAGGAGGAAAAGTAGTAGGAGCTCATGTCGAAGACCAAGTGAGTGGCAAGACCTATACGATAAACGCCAAAAAGATCATCAATGCCGCCGGGCCATGGGTGGATCAGGTCAGGCTCAAGGATAATTCGCTCAAGGGAAAGCGCCTGCTTTTAACAAAAGGCGTTCACCTGGTGGTGGATCATGCCAAGCTTCCCATTCGGCAAGCAGCTTATTTCGATGTGCCGGGTGGCCGCATGATTTTTGTCATTCCAAGAGAGGGCAAGACCTACATCGGAACGACTGATACCGTTTACGAGGGGGCGATTGAGACGCCTGGTATTACCGAGGAGGATCGGCGATATCTGATCGATGCGGTGAATCATGCTTTCCCGGAG
This sequence comes from Paenibacillus sp. Dod16, assembly GCF_049893405.1. Lineage (NCBI taxonomy): Bacteria > Bacillati > Bacillota > Bacilli > Caryophanales > Paenibacillaceae > Paenibacillus > Paenibacillus sp. Dod16. Next base: position 175,597 of record NZ_JBNDYG010000003.1, on the reverse strand, counting down.
TCAAGGCTGGGGCCGGACGATATCGAATCCGGATGGTCGGGCTTACGGCCGCTCGTCCGTGAGGAAGGAAAGGGTCCTTCGGAAATATCGAGAAAAGATGAGATGTTTATATCCGATTCCGGGTTGATCACCATTGCAGGCGGAAAGCTGACCGGTTTTCGGAAAATGGCCGAAAAGGTAGTGAACCTTGCAGCCAGGCAGCTTCAAGACGCCGATGGCACCATCTATCCTCCTTGTACGACGGATCGGGTTCCCATCAGCGGGGGCGACCTGAACGGCCTTACCTATAAGGAGCTTCAGAAGAAGTTGATCAAGCAGGGTGAATCCCTTGGTATCAGGCCCGAAGACATTCTGAGCCTCATGAACAGGTACGGCTCCAATACGATGGAGCTGATGAACCGGGTCGCTGCTTCTTCGCAGGAAGCCGAAACGACCGAGCTTCGATTGTTACGTGCGGAAATCGAGTATTCCATCGAATATGAGATGACGATGACCGCAGTCGATTTTCTGTTAAGAAGAACGGGCTGGTTATTATTCGACCGGCAAAAAACCGAGCGAACCATTGCTCCCGTCATGAGGCTGATGCGTGAATATTTAGAGTGGAATCAAGAGGAAGCCGACAGGCAATGGGAGCTGCTGCAGGATCAATTGCAATTGGCATGGGGAGTGGCGGAAGGCAGCAGGATGGAACGGTTTACGGATCCGCCGGATCGGGTAGACGTCACCGGATCGCGTTCCGACCAGGAAGCCGAGCATTCTTCCGCCGTGTCGGCGATGAATCGATAGGGATCTTATTTATCAGGATCATCTTGTCAAATGTAAAATGTGGATGTAGTATAACCATATAAAGTTATAGAGCTGGGCAGAGATGATGAGAAGCCCTTTGCATAACGAGAACTTTCATTTGTGATGAATGAAGGCTTTTTCAATGCAAAGTGCTTCTCATTTTTTTGTAACCGCATGGAACCGCTTGTCCAAGGACTAAAGGGCATGACACCGTCATATGTATACTTTACGGATGGGGACTGTGGGTCCATAACAGAACTGATCTGGCCAGAACATGTCCAATTTATGTTTACAATCGGGCGAAATTACAGATTGAACATGCAGAGGAGAACGAAACATGGATCATTATTCAGGGTATATTTTTGATTTGGACGGTACGATTTATCTTGGGGCTGAGGCCATTGATGGTGCGGTGGAGACCATTCATTATTTGCAGGGACTGGGTAAGAAACTATTGTTTTTGACCAACAAAACGATAGATTCCAGGGAAAATTATTTGAAGAAATTAAGGAAGCTTGGCATTCAAGTTGAGCTGAACAACATATTGAACCCTGCGCTCGTTACGATTCATTATCTTCAGAAGCATCATCCGGGCGCAAACGTGTATGTCATTGGCGAGGATATATTGAAGAATGAGCTGCTGGACAATGGAATACGATTCGCCTCATCGCCGGAGGAAACCGACGTTGTGGTTGTATCGTGGGACCGGGATTTTCACTACCGCCATCTGGATTTTGCATATCAGGCGATTAAACGGGGCGCTGATGTGATTGCCACCCACCCGGATCGAACATGTCCGATGCCTGGCGGCGATGTCCCGGATTGCGGCGGCATGATCGGTGCCATCGAAGGCACCGCCGGCATTACAATCACGACCGTCATGGGCAAGCCCTCCGTCTTGACGGCATTGACCGCTCTTGATATTTTGGGAGTGAAGGCCGAAGATTGTCTGATGTCAGGGGATCGGCTGGAGACGGATATCAAGATGGGAAATCAGGCAGGGATGAGTACGGCGATGGTGCTGACCGGCGTATCGAGCAGGGACGATCTGATGGACAGCAGCGTGAAGCCCACCTATGTATTGAATTCGGTCTACGATATTTATCTCAGCGGTACTGCCGTGAAGCAGGCAGATGAAGCAAAGTCATGAGCATGAACAAAAATATGCCGGGGCAACGGGAGAATTGGAGATGTTGCGGCGGCAACGAGGTGAAGACATGAAAACCAGTGTTGAAGGTGCACAACGAATTTCGTATTGCTTGAAGCGTAAGCCCATTATTACTTCATTAATGAATGCCGATGAACTCCCTGCTGTGCTGGCGACCGAATCGAATATCGTGTTTATTCTCAAAACCGATATTTTTATCATCGAATCGATCGTTGAACAGATTCGGGAGGCGGGCAAGCTCTCGTTTGTGCATTTTGATCTAATTGAAGGGATCGGTAAAGACAAAACGGGGGTTAAGTATTTAGCTGAAAAGGTGGGCATTGACGGTATTGTCACGACAAAAAACACGGCGATTGTAGAAGCGAAGAAACTGGGCTTGTTGACGGTCCAGCGTCTGTTTGTATTCGATTCCGTTTCACTGGACAACGGGATCAAGATGATTAAGGCCTCCAATCCGGATGCCATTGAAGTGCTGCCGGGCATGGTGTGTCAGCGGATCATGGAACGGATTCGTGCAGAAGTGGACGTGCCCGTCATCGCTGGAGGACTCATGATCGATTTGGAGGATTTTGATACGGCTTTGAAGAGCGGTGTAATTGGCATATCCACCTCCAGCAAAGAGCTATGGCGCTGGCAGGATGAACATATGGTATAGCGAAGAGCCGCCTTACATGACAAAGATGGGTGGAGATTAGGGAATGGATGTGTTTCAACTGGATACGCAAACCATGCTGATGCGGCTGCTGTTCGCTGCATTGCTTGGCGGTTTAATCGGTTGGGAGCGGGAACGCAGAAATAAGCAGGCCGGTTTAAAAACCCATCTCTTGGTGGCTGTCGGATCAACGCTGATTATGCTGACTTCCATTTACGGTTTTGATTCTGCACTGATTAATCATCCCAATGCGAGATTTGATCCTGCCCGGCTGGCGGCACAAGTTGTAAGCGGTATCGGTTTCCTTGGTGCCGGGGCTATATTGCGGCGTTCCAATCATATCATTTCAGGTCTTACCACGGCGGCAACTCTTTGGGTGGCGGCTGCTATCGGTTTAAGTGTCGGCTCCGGTTTTTACTGGCCAGCGATCATAACGACGGCGATCGTTCTGGTCAGCACGCTGGTGTTAAATAAATTGGAATCGAAATTTCTTTTTATCAAAAAGTCAGGCAGCTTGAAGATCATCATTGAGGCCGGAGACCGTCCGGTTCATGTGAGTACCATTACCGAATTGCTGCAAAAGGCCAATATGACGGTGGAAGGCATGATCGTGAATAATGACACGACGGAAGACGATTCGACCAAGGTGACGATGGAATTCCGGGTGTATTCTTTTAACAGCAAGGGAATTAACGGATTATTCGAGCAGTTGTGGCAGGTAGAGGGCATTAAGCAGGTTCGCATGAACTGGCGGGATTAAGAGCTTCTTGTATGGTTTGATGAGCAAAAATGTTACATGATCAGCTCCCTATGATTGGACCATGATGTTGTACAGGGCTGAGCCCGGGTGGACCCGGGCTCGGCTTTTTTAAGAGAGAAGGAAGTATAAACATCCGAGGCTTAGCATCCTTATCTCGCAAGAAAAACTTCCGCTAAGTGCGGTCTGTCTACTGAAAAGTACGTCGATAGACGTTTTTCTTATGTTTTCTATGGGGCGGCAGATGTATTCAAGGACGAGCTTCCTAAGGCCTGTACTCGAGGACTGTCAAAAGCCGAGATGCTTCTGGCAATCAGGAATTGGGCCGCGTAATAAGTGGTCATAATCCAGACGTTCGAATAGCGGATATCGGCAACAAACATGTTCCAGGACAAGATCGAGTCCGAGATGACAAAGAGCAGGCTTCCAACCATCGCATACCGATTCCCGGTCATGATGGCTGTCCAGAGCATGAACGAAATGACTGCGATATAAGCGATGACGGGAATCATCAAAGCTTGCTCCCCGTTTGACTTGAGAGAGGACACCAATGGAATGCCCATCCATACCGAATAGGCCGCAATCGGTACGATGCTAAGGAGGCGGGGAAGTGAATATCGCCAGCGCCCCAGAAAGCCAGCCGTATAGAACAGATGACCGATCAGAAAAGCGGTAAGGCCCACGACAAACCAGATGAGCGTGCCGTCACCGATCATGCAGAAGAACAGTCCCGATAACAGAAGATAGTGAACTTTAGAGGCATGGGGCGGGAATTGCCGATAGGCAAACAGGATGATGAGCCACATCGGAATGAGCTTGAACAGGAGTTTCACGAGCAACGGCTCGGACGGAATGAAGAAAATATAAAGCAGACTCATGATCAGGATGATAAATGGCAGCACGTATCGTTTCAACTATAAACCTCCCCACACAATATAATCTTCATGTTTAGACAATTCTTCTTACAACGTCCCAATCCCTCTCTTCAATCTCCGCATGAAATAGGAATGTAAAGCAAATAATGGAGTTAACTTGAGCTTTGAAGGATGGGGGTACCGACACCATGATACGCTACCGATCTCGAAACCGCCGCCCGATTCCCGCAAAGAAATCAGAGGAGCAGGCGGTATCCTCGAAGTCAGGGTCATCCGTGATTTCTGGCCATATAGATGAGCTGCTCGATCGTATTCGGACCGAGTCCGGAAACAGCCCGGATATTGTTACCCGCCGCTTGAAGCTGGGCGGCGAGCCAGAGGAGAACTGTGCCATTGTATATTTGAACGGACTCAGCGATCCTGAGATGGTCAACAATTTCGTAATGGATTCTCTCCTGCGTCTAACCCCTGATTTATATAAGGGTGAGGGGCCCGATGTCTTCCTGGACAACATCATGAAGGATGGGCTGTCGATGGGCGAATCCAAAATAATGACCGAATGGAACGACATTATGTTGGCCATTCTGTCAGGGGACACGGCCATCCTGCTGGAAGGTGCTGAGAAAGCCATCGTAGCGGGTACGCAGGGCGGAGAATGGAGATCCGTTACCGAGCCGACCTCCCAGCTTGTAGTTCGCGGACCTAAGGATAGCTTCGTGGAGTCCATCGCTACGAACATATCCCTTATCCGGCGGAGGCTGAAATCCCCCGATCTCTGGCTGGAGACCATGAAAATCGGATCCGTAACCCATACCCACGTGGCTCTTATGTATGTGAAGGGAAAAGCAGATCCCGGGATCGTAAAGGAGATTAAAGAACGGCTGAATGATATCGAGATTGAAGGGATACTGGAATCGGCTTATATCGAAGAATTTATTCAGGATAAAACGATAACCCCTTTTCCCACGATCTATAACACGGAGCGTCCTGACGATGCCGCCAGTAAATTGCTGGAAGGCAGAATCATCGTCCTGGTTGATGGTACCCCCTTCGTCCTGGTCCTTCCAACGGTATTTGTTCACTTTTTCCAATCCCCAGAAGATTATGCACAGCGATTTGATATTGCGATTGTGATGCGGATTGTCCGCTATCTCAGTTTTATTATTCTGATCCTGGGCCCATCGGTTTATATAGCCCTCACCACCTTTCATTACGAAATGGTGCCGACCTTATTGCTGATCAGTTTGGTTGCTCAACGGGAAGGGGTGCCGTTTCCCGCCTTTGTCGAAGCGATGCTGATGGAGATCGTATTTGAGATTCTGCGTGAGGCCGGGGTGAGGATGCCCAGAGCCATCGGGCAGACCGTCTCGGTTGTTGGTGCTTTGATCCTGGGACAGGCAGTTGTTGAAGCCGGCCTGATTACGCCAGCGATGGTCATTGTCGTAGCTTTAACCGGTATTGCAAGCTTTGCCATACCGGCCTATAACCTATCCATCGCCGGACGCTTGATACGGTTCGCTTTTATGGTACTGGCCGGCTTGTTCGGATTTTACGGGTTGACGCTGGGATTAATCATCCTTGTTGCCCATATGAATAGTCTTCGTTCGTTCGGAGTTCCCTATTTATCGCCGATCAGTCCTTTTCGATTGCGGAATCAAAAAGACGCTGTCATCCGAATGCCTATCAAATCGCTCCAAGCGGAAGCCTTGTCCGCATCTCATTCAGGCAGTAATCGAGGTGCATCGCAGGAAGCCGCATCGCAGGAAGCCGGAAATCCATCATCCGGTTTACACAATCGGAATGCCGGAAGAGATAACAGTAATACGGGGGACCAGAAGACGGCTGTTCCGGCCGCTGAGTCCAATCGTAATTAACGTTAGGGGTGTAGCCTGAAATGTTCAGATACAGATGGTTGGTTAGCATTCTCCTGTGCTGCTGCCTGAGCACGATAACGGGCTGTTGGGATGCGACTGAATTGAATAAGCGGGCCATTGTCGCCGGTATCGGCATTGACTGGAAGGAAGAAGAGCAGCAATATATGATTTCCTTCCAGACCATCATCGCGGATGAAATAACCGGCAAAACAGGCAGGGGAGCGACACCTACATCCATATACAAGGCAACCGGAAAAACGATCATCGAAGCGGTGCGAAATACGTCTCGCAAAGTACCGCGTATCATCTCGCTTGCCCACACGGGATTAATCGTTATATCCGACGAGGTGGCCAGAAACGGAATTATCGATCTATTCGATTATTTGGACCGTGATTCCGATATTCGATTGACGACCGAAATATTGGTTGCCGCGGAAGGACAAAAGTCAGAAGACGTGGTTGCTGTACTAACGCCTATTGGAAAGATTACGGCTTTCGCGCTTGTACAGAAGATTGAGTTAACCTCAAGACAGTTAAGCGAGAACTTCCGTGTAGAAGTAGACGATGTCATTCGGGATCTGCTAGTTCCCGGTGGCGGACCTGTCATTAACGGCGTCATGATCGAAGGAGATGTCCAGCAAGCCGTAAAGAAATCCAATCTAGAAAGCTCGGAGAGTGCAGGTCTGGGTGTTATTTCCAATCTGGCTATTTTTAAGGGAGACAAGCTTAAAGATTGGATGACCAGGGAAGAGAGCAGGGGAACCGTGTGGATCAAAAATAAAATGCATACAACGCCATTAAATATAAGCCTTGAACATGGACAAGGCGAAATTGCATTGGATGTCATGCGATCGAAGACCCGGCTGGAAGTGAAATTTATAGAACCGCTTCAACCCGTTATCCACATATTCGTTGAGCCTAACTTCTCGATCCGGGAAGTGATGAGCGACATCGACCTGAGAAATCCGCATTCGATGAAGACGCTCGAAGCAGCTGCTAATAAAGAGGTGGGTCGCATTCTGAAACTAGCCGTGAAGAAGTGTCAGGAAGCGAATAGTGATATCCTCGAATTCGGTCAAACGGTAGAACGCGCCAGACCAGAAGCCTGGCACAAAATGAAGGGTCGATGGGATGTCATCTTTCCGCAATTGGAAGTGGAATATCATGTGAAATCGGTTGTGCGTAACTCTCAGATGAAAGATCGTTCCTTTAAATACAACATGAACACCGAATAAAGGGGAGCTTAAAGGTGAAGGTGAAAATCAGTCCGCTGCAGTTCTTCTCGTTGCTGGTTCTATTTCAGTTCGGAACGACGCTTGTCGTGAACATGGGACTGCAGGCCGGTAAGGATTCCTGGATTGGGCTGCTGATTGGCATGGTGATCGGGGCGATGATGTATTCGCTGAATGCTTATTTGTACACCATGTTTCCTGATCATCTGCCTACGGTTTATTATCGAATATTGCTTGGGAAATATTTAGGGGGATTGGTGGGAGTATCTTACTGCGTGTTTTACCTGTATACAGGCTCCAGAGATATCGTAGATGGAGGGTTGTTGGTAATGGCATCGGCAGCCCTTAAGGAGACCCCGCTCCTCATTGTCAATTTGATCATGGTGATGACCGTCGCTTTTGTGCTGCATCAAGGATTGGAGGTGCTTGGGCGCACCGCTTTGATTTTCTTGGCGATTGTTCTGCTGATCAGCGTATTCAGCGCTCTGGTTATCGTATTTTCCGCGATCGTGGAAGTCGATCGCCTGCTACCCGTCCTTGGCAACGGCATGCAACCGATCATTGAATCTGTATTGAAAAAAAATATGCATTTTCCGTATGGTGAGCTGATTGTTGCTACGGTCCTCCTTCCACATCTGAGCCGGCAGAAGAGCGGGATTAAGGCAGGGTATTTGGCTATTTTATTCAGCGGAATGATACTGGCGCTAACCTCTGCCGTTACCATTTCCGTCCTTGGCGAGAATATTACGGAGCGTTCGGTTTTTCCTCTGCTGACGATGGTCGGAAAAGCCAATATTTCGGAGTTCATTGAGCGGACGGAAATTTTGATCGTGATGGTTCTGATTATTGGTGTGTTTTTTAAAATAAGTCTGTATTATTATGCCGCATTGATCTCTGCATCCGAGCTGTTCAACATTCCCTTTCAAAAATTGATTTATCCTTTCGCTTTAATCATGCTCGGGAACTCGATGATTCTCTCCCGTTCGTATAGCGAGCATCTCATGAAAGGAAGCCAGCACCTATATATGGTTCTCCCTATATTTTCAATCGCTGTACCTTTGGTGCTTGTCGTGATCGGTTTGATTCGCAGAGCAAGCTCCAAGGGAAAGACAAAGTCCGACTCTAGCTCCGGTTCATGAACCATGTCCCGCGTTTCCAGGGCTTTGGCTTGAATCACGGGGCTTTTTATTTTTGAATGCTCGGTAACAATCAGGAAGGATCAGGAGGCATAGCAGCACCGTAACCGTCAGCTTCTCTACGATGGAGAATAGAGTGAACTGCCAATTGATCATAAAGTTGTACCATGGGAACCCGAACAGACAATCTGTAAGCACGGTATAAGACAGACAGAGAGTACCTAACAGCAGGGTGATCGCATATTTTTTGATATACATCGTTACTTCCTCGCATTTCCTATGGTTTATGACTTGCCAATCCATGACAATGTTGTATTAGTATGAAGGGTTTATTCAATAAACATACAAAGGAGAGTTGTATCCAATCGAACCAAGCGTTGAAAAGGGGCGTATATGAACCGACAGGAACAGAAGAATAGCAAAATGCCGTTTATGGATGGGCCTAAGGGTTATAGATCTTTTATAATGGAAATGGATAGTGAAGTTTAGCTTAGGGAGGGAGAGCTTGTGATGAAGAAACGTCAAGGCGTGAGAAGGCTGCTGGCCGGTATCATGACGGCAGTGATAGGGATAACCGGTTACATGTCATATGGACGAGAAGTTTGGGCTGCGGACACATCCTCAGGCAGACCTATCGAAGTTCGAGTGAATGGAGGTCGGCTTCTGCTGGAATCGCCTCCTTTTATTCATAACGGCAGGGTGATGGTGCCTTTCCGCGGCATTTCAAGATCGATGGGAGCCGAAGTTCGCTGGGATCAAGCCAAGCAGACGGCCATTGTGAGTAATGGTAAACATACGACAAGCTACACCGTGGGACAGAATCACGCCGTTAAGGACAGCAAAGCTGTAACTCTGGATGCCCCGCCTCTGCTCAAGGAGGGACGTGTTTATATCCCGCTCCGCTTCTCGGCAGAGGGTCTTGGAGGCAAGGTTGTCTGGAATAACCAGGTTAAAGAAGCGTTGATCTATCCGCTGCTCACACCGAAGGAGGCAGAAGCTGCCCTGTCCAAGAAGAGTAATCAGGCGATAACACTTTTGAAAAACAAGGATTTTGAGAAGCTTGCCGAGCTGGCTCATCCAAACGGGATTACCTTCTCCCCTTATGCGCATGTTGATCGGCAGAAGGATGTCACACTTAGCAAGCAGCAGCTGGGGAATGGATTTAACCACGACACCTTATACCGCTGGGGCGAGTATGATGGCAGCGGAGAACCGATCTCCATGAATTTTGAGAGCTATTATCATAAATTCGTCTATACCCTTGATTTTGCCGCTGCGCCATGGATCGGTTACAACCAATCCAAGAGCGAAGGAAATACGCTGAATAATGCAAGCAGCCAGTATAAGGCAGCTGTCATCGTCGAGTATTATTACGAAGGAGTTCATCCTGATTATGCGGGGATGGATTGGGAAAGCCTCCGGCTTGTATTTGAACAATATGGGGAGGATTGGGTGTTATCTGGCGTGATACATGATCAATGGACGATCTGAGAATAGACCTGTTCTGTCGAAACCATATGAAGTCTGATGGTTTCGACAATTTTTTTAAAAAATGCTTGCTTTTTAACTTTGTGCATTATATACTCTTAATTACGGTGATCAACTCGATCACGACTTACATAACATGCGGTCGTGGCGGAATTGGCAGACGCGCACGGTTCAGGTCCGTGTGGGCTAACCCCCGTGGAGGTTCGAGTCCTCTCGACCGCATCTATGAAGCAAAGCTGTTTTTCAAGTGAAATTTAACTTGAAGAACAGCTTTTTTCGTTCCTCTTCATGTGGAAATCGCGTTATACTAAACTGGAGGAACCGTTCAGCTTTAGGGTGAATGGAGTGGATTTATAATATTTGGCCTGTTAGCAGAAGTCACTGGCGGGTTATTTTGAATACAAGGGGTGTGATCCTGTGAGAAAACCTCGAAAAGGGCTGGGCTTTATTTTGTTGATGCTCGTAGCTGTGAGTTTGTCTGTTGGATGTCAACCATCGGATGAGGGGTATGTGGCTGAGCGATCGGTGGAAGCTTCGAAGGAGGATACTCAGAAGACAGAGCTCTCTTCCGGATCAGAAGATCATTTAGGTGGAGGGAGCGACGCCGCAGGAAGCGGTGCGGTCGCAGAACAGAATGATACGGACGTTGCTCCAGATAATCAGGCCGCTGAACCCGATGTGGATTTAGCAGATGTGACGGCGGTCCGGCACATTAATCATAGCTCGGGCTGGATTGGTGGAGAAGGCTGGATTGCTTTTAGTGATAACGGTGGCACGGAATGGGAGGTTCAGGCTCAGCCAAAAGGCACCGTACGCCAAATCTTTGCACTGAATGGCAAGCAGGCCTGGACTGTGATGGAGAATAACGATCTGTACCGCACAACGGATGGCGGTGAGACGTGGATTCGGATTGGAAGCACGCCGAATGCCGGATTTCTTCATTTCATTTCGCCTGAAACAGGATTCAGCGGGCAAGCCAAAACCGAGGACGGGGGCCAAACCTGGAGCAACCTGGATATACCGGATACGACCGCCAGCAGTCCTGCCACGGGAGCTATCACCGATGAAGCTGAAGGAGCTCCCAAGAACGAAGAGGCTGTTTCAGGATCGTTGTATGTTGTTAACACGAAACCCCATAACTGATTCATAACAAAGAAGACCGGAGCTCTCCGGTCTTCTTTTTGTGGTTATGCCTCCAATCTCAGCAAGAAAGAGGCAGAACGATAAACATCATATCGTTCATTAAGGCAGCTCTTTGAATATCATTCGTGAGCCCAGCCATAGACCAGCGGCAACTCCGAATAAGCCGAAGAGGGCCACCAGGACGATCAGATTAAAGGAGTGCCAACCAAGCAGGAATCCAATACCGCTTCCCATGGTTGTTCCGGTGAGCAATCCCAGTGCAGCGCCAATCTGCTTATGACGTAACCTCATACTCACTCACCTCAATTGTTGGATGATGCGAACGGAATGTTACTTGTATTCCCTGATCGTCTGGAAATATGCCATTACAGAAAACAAGCCCGGCTTAGCCGGATCGACCCGGCAAGCTGAGCATTGGTTGGAATCATAAGTATGGTTACGTTATAACAGCAGTTTTAATTATGAATTTTGCTTTAGTGCGCAATCTGCAAATAGAACAGATTTAGGGATCCGGAAGAACTGTTCCGCTTTTTCCTGGAACGCTGCGGATGGTACGGTGCCCTGGTGCAGCCATTTGCGGAATGTGCCGGGATGTACGCCGATCCAGCGGCTAACATCGCTTACCGACAAGTCATGAACCATGCACAGGCCTGTCAGAATCCGATTGCTAACGGGTGAGCGTGTCAGGGTGCGTTTCATGAAGCGGGAAGGTGCCGGCTGGCAGATTAAAGGTGACTTGTCCAGCAGTTCCTCCCTGAAGAGAATGTGACGGGGATAACCCAAATAGTCGCAGGCCCTCTCCAGGTTGTTTTTTCCGGGAACGCGTCCCTCATATACCCAGGCGCTGACACTACGGGAGGATACTCCCAGTTCCTCGGCCAATTGCGACAATTTGATATCGTTGGCCATAAGTACGGCTAGTAGGACGCGGTTGCGAATTTGGCAGCGGGTCGGCCGGCGAAAGCGCTTGACTCGCACACCTTTCCCCAAATATTTACGATTGATCAGGGACCACGCCTCAATGGAGTGTTTTTCTTGCTGCAGTTGTGTAGGCATAATTCCTCCGATTTTTTTTTAACACAATACTACAATATTCGACACTCACTTTTCAATAGCCAATCATAAAACAATTGTTTCCATTTCGTTGTTACCTGATTTATAAGTCGGACGTATTGGTCCGATAGACCTACTCATTTGATTGATTATTATAAAGCATTGTTCGCTTTTTGGTGGATAATACAGGGGCGATTGGCGTTTAAAACGAGATTTATTGGAGTTAAACACGAACGATTCATGAAATACCACTTGACTCATTCGTGAATTCGTTTTATATTAACAATGGTTGATGAAGAAAAAAAGATGCTTATTCGTATATCCCTGAAAATAAGGTTCAGGGGTTTCTACAAGGGACCTTAAATTCCTGACTACGAATAGGATGCGCAAGCATACCTATTCGGAGCAGGATTTTTTTGTGCCCGAAAAGCGGTGTGCGCAAAGCGACAGTCAAACACACAGGGGGATATGATGAGCAAATATGATGTTATCGTTGTTGGTGCCGGTCCGGCCGGTATTTTCGCTTGTTATGAACTGACGTTAAAGTCACCAGGCAGCAAGGTGCTATTAGTTGACAAGGGACATGATATTTACCGGAGAAGCTGCCCGATCCTGGAGGAGAAGATTAAGCTCTGTCCACCGGCAGTAGGACGTAAGGAATTTGCCGGTTGTTTGCCGGCTTGCTCGATTACAGCCGGATTTGGCGGGGCAGGAGCATACAGCGACGGCAAATTCAACATAACCACGGAGTTTGGCGGCTGGATGACCGATTATTTGCCAGGCTCCAAAGTCATGGAGCTCATCGAATATGTGGACGCCATCAATCTGGAGCACGGAGCAACACCTGCCATCACGGATCCGACAACAAATGCGATCCGGGATATTGAACAGCGTGGATACGCAGCTGGCCTGAAGCTGCTTCGCGCTCAGGTAAGACATCTTGGAACCGAGCAGAATTTGGAGATACTGAAGTCGATATATGAATATTTGAAGACAAGAATTGATATGGCTTTTCGGGCGGAGGTCGAGGACATTGTCACCGTCAAAGAAGACGGAGCCCATCGCGTTACCGGCATCGCAATGAAAGGCGGGGAGGTCCATGAGGCGAATTTGGTGATGGTCGCCCCTGGCCGTGACGGCTCTGCCTGGTTGACCAGTGTATTGAAAAAACGCAGATTGAAAATGCATAATAACCAGGTGGACGTCGGCGTTCGGGTTGAAACCTCGGATGTGGTCATGCGCGAGATCAATGAGCATTTGTATGAAGGCAAATTCATCTTTAACACCTCGGTGGGAACCCGGGTGCGTACGTTCTGCAGCAATCCTTCCGGTCATGTTGTGGTTGAGAACCATAGCGGGGTTATGGCAGCCAATGGCCATTCTTATAAAGATCCGGCATTGGGATCAGCCAATACGAACTTTGCGCTGCTCGTATCCCATAAGTTTACGGAGCCGTTTGACAAGCCTAACGAATATGCGCGTGAAATATGCAAGCGGGCTAACGACCTATCCAGCGGCGGGGTTATTGTACAGAAATACGGCGACGTGCTCCGCGGCCGGAGATCCACCGAGGGCCGAATTCGCGAAGGGTTTCTGGAGCCGACGCTGAAGGAAGCCGTTCCAGGTGATCTTGGCTTGGTGCTGCCGTACAACACCATGAAAAGCCTGATCGAGATGGTCGAAGCGCTTGATAAAGTCACGCCGGGAATCGCGTCGGAGCACACATTGTTCTACGGGGTGGAGGCCAAGTTCTACTCCGCAAGACCGAAGCTGACGGAGTCCTTCGAGACGGAAATCAAGGGACTTTATTGTGGCGGGGATGGTGCGGGCATTACCAGGGGGCTTGCTCAGGCAGGAGCCGCCGGCGTCTGGATTGCCCAGAACATGCTGAATCAATTAAGTTCGTGATTAAGCGTTATTTCCTTAAATAGAGTGTTGATTTCAGGAGCACGCTCTGGTGTAAGCCAGACGGTGCTCCTATTTGGTTAGATCTGGCGCAGCCGATATATCCGATATGTTGGTGGGAGCGATTTCTTTTTCCGGACGAACGGGGTATGATAGATACGAAAGATTTACATACATGCTAGAGATGGAGGAACGGACGATGATTAAACATATTGTTTTTTTCAAATTGAAGGACTCATCCGCAGAGAATATTGAGAAGACGGTGCAGGTGCTGCGCGATATGGATGGCAAGATTCCGATGCTTAGATCCCTTGAGGCGGGCGCAGATGTAATTCGCTCGGAGCGTTCATATGACTTGGCTTTGATCGTTGAAGTGGACAATCTTGAAGATTTGCAAGCATATGCCGTTCATCCTGTTCACCAGGAAGTGATCCAATACATCAATACGGTGAAAGATCATACGCTTAGCGTTGATTTTGAAGTGTAGGCATTGATATAGACTTACAACAACGGGTTGGAGGAGATTTGCGGTGTATTATGTAAATCAAGAACAAATTGAACGGCGGCTGAGCGCGATTCCCGAAATTGCGGAAGGGTTGCGTGCTGCGGCGCAATCATGGGACGGAGGCCTTGTGCTTGGGTTGGTTCAGGAGCGTGCGCTTCATCTGGCGATCGAAGTCGTAACGGATGTCGGCAGCTACTTGATTGACGGATTTATTATGCGGGATGCCAGCAGTTATGAAGATATCATGGATATTAACCATGAGGAAAAGGTGTTCCCCGAAGAGGTTCATAAGGTGCTGCTGGAGCTGGTCCGATTGCGTAAACCGCTCGTGCAGGACTATTATGATTGGGACAGGCATACGCTTCATTCTTTAACCCCAATTCTGCCTGATGTGCTGGAGCGTTTTGCGGGAAATGTCCGTGAGTATTTAAAGAACGAGATGTACTAATGGTTATATAGTTTCACAAAGAAATATCCCATGATGCCATGGGCTCTTCCATATACACGATCCTTAACAGGCCTTCAGGGAATCCCTGAACGGTCTGTTTTTTGTTGGTTTTGTCTCAAGCGCTTGCATGTTCCGAAATTGCGGGGAAACTCGTGGTTCTGCTGTGCTGGAATAAAAAAATCGCCGATGTTGTGTCAAGACAAGCCCATGCTGCTTATAATGCATCAAGCGACTAGGCATTCGCCCGGTCGGACGAAAGGAGGAGTTCCCCATGACAGAATGGAGTGCGCTGGCTGCTGCCATCGGTATCGTTCTGATCGCGGTTGCGGCGGTGGTCATGATGGTGTCGGTTAAAAAGCTGATCGGGCGGGCCGAGACCATGCTGGGCCGGCTTGAGGAAGACAGTGCCCGATTGACACAGGAAGCCTCGCAGGTGCTGGTGCAGGCATCCGTCTCGTTAGAGATGATACAGCGTCAGCTGGCGGCAGGCGAAGCTTTTGCCGCTTCCATGTCCGATGCTGCGTCAGCGGTAGCCAAGACGGCCGATGCGGTTCATGCTGTAGGRAAAAAAGCTTCCATAACCGCCATTGAGCATCTGGAACGTGCTCGCCTCGATAATGAACGGCAGATCGGGGAGGTGTTCCGGTGGGTTGATGCCGGAATGACGCTTTGGCATTCATGGAACAAGTACACCTCCAAGTCCGGCGAAGGGCAAGCCAAATAGAAGGAGAGATGGAATATGAAAGAGAAGAGCAAAGGACTCCTCTGGGGAGTATTGATCGGCAGTGTTGCAGGTTCTGTTACCGCACTTCTTCTGGCTCCAAAATCCGGCAAAGAGCTTCGGAATGACATTGCCGACGGCGCCCGCGGCATAGGCACCAAGGTCCAGGAGGCAGCAGAGAAGGTAGGAGAGCAGGGAGTTAACCTGATCGGCATCATGACGGATCGTGCGGAGAACGTGATCTCCGATATTCAGTCCTGGCGCAACCGGCAAGAAAGCTGGCTGGCCGAAGAGGAAATTGCGCAGGTTTCCTCGTTTGACGAGGATTTTGAAGAAGAAACCTATGTTCCCGCTGCTGCGGAAGTGAAGGTCAACGATTAATTCAGGATCAGATGACCGCTTCAGCACTCATTTACGAGGATAAGGATTACGCCAAAATACATGAAAGCCGGGGCGGCAAACAGCCCCGGCTTTGCTGTGTATAAACTACTCGAAAGATAAAGACCAAACTACTTTTCCTTGTTCCTGTAATGAAAATTCGGCGAACGGATGTCGTTATGATAAGAGTTGTGGAAAATATGTGTTGTAGCCGGCGAGACCGGAGGAATCAGCCAACTCCAATCCCCTGTGAGCTCCCGCCCGGCTTGCTGTTCCCGCTGTTCAAACAAACCGAACTGGGATGCTGCCGAATGATGGTCCACGATGCTGACGCCAGCTTTTTTATAGGAATAGAGTACGGCAGCATTGAGCTCGACCAATGCGCGATCTCTCCATAAGGTTGTTTCGCTGGAAGTATCCTGTCCCATCAGCTTGGCAATAAGCGGAAGCTTGTTGTAGCGTCCTTCGTCTGCAAGGTTACGGGCTCCGATCTCGGTTCCCATATACCAGCCGTTGAACGGCGCGGCCGTATACGTAATGCCGCCGATTTCAAGCAGCATGTCCGAGATGAGAGGCACCCCATACCATTTTATTCCTTCCGCTTTCAGAGCAGGAAGTTCGGGATGCTCCAAGGGGACCTCCAGCACGTGGGATTTCGGTATCGGAAGCCATTCCGGAGGCTCATTCCCCTGCTGCACAACCAGTGGCAGCACATCATAGTTGCTCAAGTCTCCCCGCCATCCCAGATCCATGCATTCCTTCGTGAAGGAGAGGGAAGCCGGGTCGCCAACCGTCCCGAGCGGCGTTTCGTAACCCGCATACCGAATCAATTGGTGGTTTTTGATCATCAATGGGGCCTCCCCTGGACGTGCAGCCCTGAAAATCGTAATCGTAGGCATGATTTTTCCGCCATTGGTGGCAATCTCGATATGATGAAGGAGTGCTGAGAAAATGTCAGAGGTCTCGGTTAAGTGTCTGGCATCGACTACCTTAAGGCGATCCCAAAACAGTCTGCCGATACAGCGGTTGCTGTTTCTCCAAGCCATTTTGGCCCCATGCGTCAGTTCCTCAAGCGTATGCTCATATGTACCTGTCAGCTTGATCTGTGAGCGGATGTCCATGAGCCGGGCCTCGGCTTCTTCCGGGATACGATTTAATTCTGCATAACAAAGCTCAATAAACTGCTTCGCAGCTTCCATAAGGTTGGTATGATGGATGTTGTCCTTCACGTAAAATTCTCCTTTACTATACACGCGCTTACTATAGTATAAACTACCTACGGTCAGCGACTGGCGCAAGAGTCCTACAATTGCTTGAACAAATTACCAGCCGTCTATTGCAGCAGCGATCTTGTTGAAGATAGGGGGGAATTGGGGTAAGATTTAAGGTACATTTCGATCCGAAATGACATATGGTATCACTGTAAACCATGAATTTGACAAGAAGGAAGCGGTGGGTTCGTGCAGCAAGCAATCGCAATACTAGACTCGGGTGTCGGCGGGCTGACTGTCGCTAAAGAAGTGATGAGACAGCTCCCGAGAGAGAAAATTATTTACTTCGGAGATACAGCCCGCGCACCCTACGGACCCCGTACGCCGGAAGAAGTCCGTTTATTTACGGAGCAAATTGTAGATTATTTAATTCAGTATGATCCTAAAATGATTGTGATCGCCTGTAATACGGCTACGGCGGCGGCGCTTGATTATATTTCGTCCAAAGTGCCTGTACCCGTCATCGGTGTCATTCACCCAGGAGCGCGTGCCGCCATAAGCGCAACGAAGACCGGTAACGTCGGCGTGATCGGTACAGTCGGAACCATTGGCAGCGGAGCATATACAGCGGCTCTGAAACAGCTCTCGCCTTACGTCGAGGTGGAAAGCCAAGCCTGTCCCGAACTGGTACCGCTTGTCGAACACGGATTGTTCCGATCCAAGGATGCTTTGCAGGTGGTGCAAGAATCCTTGAGAGGCATCAAGGATACCTCTATTGATTGTCTGATCCTGGGGTGTACTCACTATCCGTTCCTGATGAATACGATCCAAACGGTCATGGGGCCGTCGGTGAAACTGATCAGCTCCGCCGATGAAACAGCTCGCGAAGTCAGCACGATTCTGTACGATAAAGGCCAGCTTGCGAGCAGCATGGAGAGCCCGGTGCATCAATTCTTCTGTACAGGAGATCCGGTTATTTTTCAGAGCATCGCGACCGAATGGCTCGGAGATCATATCAAGCGGACACCTGTTGTCTGGCAAATTACAAGGCTATAATTCACCATTCATACTAAGAACTAATCCAGAATGAATAAGAGCAGAAAACGCAGGCAGGACAAGGGATAAGACCTTGTCCTGCCTTTATTATTTTCAGTGCCACGTTTTAGAAAAGGAGCGGGATATGGCGCCTTTTCCGATCTTTTGCATCATACATGTTGGACAACCGGCCGCTCATATACATGGAATGGACGCTAATTGAAGCGGCTTTGCCGCGGAAAGGAATCCATTATGCAGCAATATGTCGTACAGAAAGGCGATACGCTAAGACGCGTGGCTGCCAGATATAGTCTGGCGTATGAACAGCTGATTACGGCGAATCCATGGGCGGCGCAGCAGCCGTATCTCCAGCAGGGGCAAATGCTCTACCTTCCAGCATCGCTGCGCCGAAGGTATGTCATTCAGGAACATGATACCTTTGATAGTATTGCCAATACGTTCCGTTTTCGGAAGGAAGCCTTGGAAGAACTGAATCCCGGGTTATCGGCTCATCATCTGCCGCAGGGGAAAACGATCGTTCTGCCGGGCACCATGCCTAGGCGCATGATACGAATAACCGGCGAATACGGACCGGGGGATCTGGAACGCGATATACAAGAGATGCAGCTGCGTTACCCTGTTATCGAGTGGAGTGTCATCGGCCGAAGCGTGCTCGGCAAACCGCTATATGCCGCCAAAATCGGTAAAGGCCCTAAGAACCTGCATATCAATGCAGCACTGCATGCCAATGAATGGATCACAACCCCGTGCCTGATGCGATTTATGGAGGAGTACGGCAGGGCATTATCGCAAGAGTCACCGGTCTATTTTCAGGAGCCGGATGCCTGGTACCGGAACTATACGTTATGGGTTGTGCCGATGGCAAACCCGGATGGGGTAGAGCTCGTACAAGAAGGAGTCACTCCTTCGCATCCCTATTATGAACGTCTGCTCGAGTGGAACGGCGGACGCGAGGATTTTCGGCGCTGGAAGGCTAATATAAACGGCGTGGATTTGGGTGACCAGTTCCCTGCGCATTGGCATGAGGAAGTCGTACGAAGGGGGAAAATCCGTCCGTCTCCGCAGGATTATGCGGGGACTAAGCCGTTAAGCGAGCCGGAAGCCGAAGCTGTCTATCAGCATACATTATCGATATCTCCGGAACGGGCCATTTCCCTTCACAGCCAAGGGCGGGAAATCTATTGGAATTACAGGGACTACGAACCTCCGGAAAGTGAGGACATGGCCAGAAGATTAGGTCAGGCCAGCGGTTACAGGCCGGTGAAGCTGCAGGGTAGTGATGCGGGATATAAAGATTGGTTTATTCAGCATTACCAGAGGCCGGGCTTTACCGTGGAAATTGGTTATGGGATGAATCCGCTGCCCCTTGAGGATTTCGAGGATTTGTGCGTCGAAGTGGGATCCATTCTAGCTGCGTTTATGTCTTTGAAATAGGATAATATATTTATGAAACGATAAGCTCTATTCAACGTAAAAATAGAAGAATACGGCCGCTGCTTTTACGGATTACAAGGCAGTGGCCTATTTTCGTGCTTTAATTGCTGCAACCCTGTTAATTGGGTAATGATATAGACATGCTGCCTGGAATGGAGGGAACAATATGAAGTGGAGAAGATTGTGGTCGCTTCGGCGCTGGTCGCACGTATTCCAACGGATATTCGGTTATTTAGCCTCTTCCCGGGTTACACTCGGGGACAAGCTGTTATTTCTGGTTCCGGTTGTGCTGTACTGGGTGCTGCCGGACTTTATGCCTTTGCTGCCGATCGACGATATCGGAGTCACGATGCTGCTGATGAATTGGTTCGTATCCCGCGTCGAGCGGAAATATCCAGGTGTGCTCGGTGAAGATCAAGGACCCGCCAAGCGCGTACGGTAAACGAGCTTTTCGGATGTAACAATACGGACAGGACCCTTGCGAAAAAACCGGCAGGGGTCTACAATAACATATTGAATGAAACATCCGTGAGGAGATGAATATACGTGAAATGTAAAATTACCCGTAATGCCGCCAAGGTGTTAAAGAGAGAGCTGGACAAGGAAGAGAACAAGGACAAGAAAATTCGCGTACTGGTAACCCATGCGCATGGTGATCATGCCCACTACGGTCTGGATCTGGATACGCCGAAGGAAAATGATGTCATCGTATCCACAGATAAAGAGATCGACGTCATATTGGAAGCGGGACAACCTTTCCTGGACGGCGTCAAAATCGACTATCTTTATTTTCCTCAGGAAGGCTTTGTCATTACGAATCCGTCCCAGGGCAATCACGGCGACCACTAGGTTACTTCAGAATAAAGAAGGTAATGTACAATGGCTAATGATATTCGCGTCTGCGAGAAGTGCAGACATACGAAGTTAAAGACAATGATCCCGAAAATTAAGAAAATGGTACCGGATGCCGACATTAAGATCGGCTGCAAATCCTATTGCGGTCCTTGCGGCAAACGCGCCTTTATGTATATCAATGGCCGTTATGTCAGCGCGCCTACAGAGGATGAAGTGCTGGCAAAGGCGCTGCCGTTTGTGAAATAACAAACAACTGGCTGTGGGTTACTTCAGAATCGAAGTTTCGCGGAAAATCCCCATTCTTCGGGTATAGTTCCTGGCTTAGCCATCCATGCTAAGGGGGCAGCAGGAACAACAACTTTAGAAGGGAGCATCCGTCATGAACAGTCACGATTCCAGTCTTCATTCCAACAGTCCCAGCAACAGTGCGCTAGATTCCGTGGAGAAGCTGCACCGTGCCGTATCCTCGGCAATGTCCCACCCGACGGAACAGCTGATTCAGCAAGCGGAGAATTCGTTATCCCATACGGAGCAAGCGGTCGCCCAAGTGATTGAGCAGGGGAACGCAAACGCCGTGGAATTGGCGGAAGAGTTGTTAGGCGAAGAGAAGGAACGTCTGTCCAAGCTTCGTTCAGCTAAAAAGTAGTTTATGATCCTGTGCAGTCCGTTCAATAGCTTTCGAGCTAATGAACGGGCTTTTTTTAATTTATATACGCATTTGAATTATATACTTGATTCCGATATATAATTCTGTTAAATTGTTGTCATGGATAGAACAAGTTTAATAAAAGGGCATTTGGAGATGTGCGTATTGGCCATTCTGAGTCATGGCAAGAGTTATGGTTACGAGATCATGAAGGAGCTGGAGAAACACCGACTGAAATTGAAGGGAGTAGGAAGCATCTATCCCATCCTGTCCAAGCTGAAAGATCAGGGATGGGTGACGGATACGAGGGAGCTTAGCGAGAGCGGCAAAGCCAGAGTGTATTACGAAATAACGCCAAGCGGAGATTTGTTTCTGGATAAGAAAATCCAGGAGTGGCAGGAGCTGCAGCAGGATATTCGATCATTGCTTTCATCGAATGTACAGCGAATGGCAGATGGCGTGGAACAGGAGAGCCAGAGATGATGACATTATCCTATGAAGAAGAACGATTTATCGCGGACGTTCGCCGCGAGTTGATACGGTACGAAATGACGTCAAACCAGGTGGAAGCCGTTGTCGAACAGATCCGGGAACATTTGGAGGCAAGCCGGGAGCACGGGGAGTATGGTCTTGAAGATCTGGGCTCTCCTGATATGTATGTCAGGGATTATGCAGAGGTGCAAGGTTTGGTTAGAGTGCAAGACGCCATGGACCTCGTGTCTGTTCCTGAAGAACCTCCGGGACAGCGCAGCGGGCGGCTGGGCGTATGGGGCTTTCTGAAATATCCGTTGGTTTTTGCGGCCGCTTATATCATATGTCAGCTGTTATTTTCCTTCGCATTAACGACGGCATGGGTGAAGGGGTATGAGATAGCTGGCTTCAATCTGCTGTACCGAATATCCGATCAGACGTGGTGGAATATGATGTTGATCGTATTTAGCCTTTCGATTTCGGCGCTCGTTACAATTCTGGCCCATGTCTTCGGTAAAAGAAAACATAGACATTCCCTCCCGTTTACAGAAGGAGGAAACGTATTGTGAGAAAGAAGTGGACGTATGTCGTATTAACCGTACTGGCTTTCGTGCTTCCGACATGGGGGAACGTTGGACAAGCAGAAGAAGTCATGGCTGATAAGGTTGACCTCTACATGAAAGCGGCGATGGAGGAATATCAAATTCCGGGTCTTTCCGCTGCCATCGTGCAGGATGGGGACATAGTGTTTACGAACAGTTATGGTGTTACAGCAGAGGGCAGTACGGTCAGCTCCAAAACTCCATTTTTACTCGGATCTCTCTCCAAATCCATGACGGCGTTAGGGATTGTCCAGCTTGTGGAGTCGGGCCAGGTCGAATTGGATGAATCCGTTGGGACCTATTTGCCGTGGTTTGCAGCCGAAGCGTCTTCTGAGGTATCGTCAATAACGATAAGGCAATTGCTGGCTCAGACGAGCGGATATAGTACATATACGGGCTTGGCGTATTCCGATGTGGGTGCGAAGGATGCTTCAGCCCTGAAAGAGAATGTGCGCCATCTCTCCAACACGAACCTTAACAGACCACCAGGGGAACAACATCAATACAGCAACGCCAATTACATGATCCTGGGGGCTGTTCTGGAGGAGGTGTCGGGTCAATCCTATGCCGATTATATGGAGCAGCATGTGTTTGGCCCGCTGGGCATGAGTACGGCTGCAGCCGATGAGGAGCGGGCGGTTCAAACCGGATTTGAACATGGGTATCAATCGTGGTTCGGCTATCCGCGAGTGAGCAGCGTCCCCTATGACAATAGCGGGGCTTCTTATGGTTATATCACGGCGAGTATCGACGATATGGCTCGGTATCTCCAATTTTTGCTTCAAGATAATGACATGTTGCTTAGTCGCGAATATAAGGAGCTGCTCCTGTCGCCTTTAGTTCAGCATCGACCGGATCGTGCCTATGGTTTTGGCTGGAGGATAAGCGAGACGGAACAAGGCGAGAGGCTGGTATGGCACTCCGGATCAACACCGGAAGCCCGGGCGGAAATTTTCTTCATCCCTGAACGAGGCGTGGGGGCCGTTATTTTAACCAACAAGGACCACATTCTGGAGGAAGCCAGATTGATTCAGGTCTCCAAGGATTTGAGAGGGATATTAGACGGAGAAGACCCGAAACCGCCTTCCGCTGAAACTCATCCGCTGATTTGGGGATTGGCGGTAACTTTGATCATTCTGCTCGCTATCGTGATATGGATGCTGCTAAGAATGCAGAAACGCAGCTTGAAGTTATATCTCACGCTTCCGCTGAGTTTGGTTTTCTTTGCGATTTCAGCTGGCATCATTCCGCTCTTCACGCGTCTGACAAACTCCCCTTGGAATTCCATACGACTCTTTGCACCGGACATTGCCTATATGACGCTGGGGATTGTAGCTAGCCTGGCATTGATGGGGCTCGTGCTGATGTACGGAACGCTTGTCAGCCGTAGGAAACATCTTGAGTCGATTACCCGGCGCGCTTGACATGAAATGCAATCTGTAAAAAGATGATCCCCCCATAAATCCAGCTTGGTGTGTGTTCGGACATTGCCTAGCCCCAAAAAAACAAACCAGGCCGATGGGTGAGATCAGCCTGGTTTGTTTCGTTTAGCAGCCTCAGTCAACAGCGATGAGAGGCTAAATTATGATTTTAAATTTACTAAAGTTATGACCGGTTATCGAGTATTCGCTTCACCTTCTGCTTTAAATAACTTCAGCAGGTCATACGTGATCACTTGATCGGAAATCCGCAGCTGCTTCTGTGTCTCATCATATCCGTCACGGCATGCCTGGATGTCAGTTGGCTGACGCGTCGTCATATCGTAACAGGTTCCACCTTCAAGCCCGGCCGTCTCGGTGGGCAGATAGAACACCTTCTCATCGGAAAAAGCGCCGCTGCGCAGCGGAATCAGACGCGGTTCATCATCAAACAGATGGCTTCCGATCCAGTAATACGGCTGATCCGATACACCGAGAAGATGAAGAATACTTGGTGTCACGTTCATCATGCCGGCGGCCTCCGGGTAAACTCCGGCATGCCCTCCATCAGGCAGGCGGATGAGGAGGGGAACCTGGTTCATGATTTGCTCCATGTCGAGTGCATTCAGGTCTCGTCCCAGGAATTTCTCATAGTCCGCTTTTTCCTTGATCGAATTGTCGTGATCCCCATAGATAAGCAATATGGTGTTATCCCACAACCCTTGCTGTTTCATCTGCTCGACGAACTGTCCGAATGCTTCGTCGACATAGTGGATCGACTGCAGATAGTTTCCGAATATCGAGCCTTCGAAAGCCCCCGTATCCAGCTTCGCAGCATCCTTGGGAACATAGTACGGATGGTGACTCGTTAACGTAATGAGGAAGGAATAGAAGGGCTGTTTGATGCCTTTCATCTCATCCAGCGATTGCGCGAAGAACGCTTTGTCGCTTAATGACCATCCCTGCACATCGTTCATTTCAAAATCCTTCTTGCTGTAAAATCGGTCGTAATTCATTTCCCGGTACATTGTGGTACGGTTCCAGAAGCTGCTGTCATAGGCATGGAATACGTTTGTTCCATAACCCTGTTCTTTCAGAATCTCCGGAAGGGTATCGTACTCGCGGTCAGCATATCGCGTGAATACGGAACCTGTGGGCAGCGGAAGCAAGGAGCTGTGCGTGACAAAGTCCGCATCGGACGTTCGTCCTTGACCGGTTTGATGATAAAAATTGCTGAAATACATACTGTCCTTCATCAATCGGTTGAAGTTGGGGGTAATTTCCTGACCCTCGATCGACTGGCCGATGACAAAATTCATAAAGGCCTCCGTCTGAATCATGATGACATTGCTGCCTTTATACTTGCCGAACAAGGCGCCCGTATCGGACGGCTCCATACGCTTGGCATCAAACCATGCCTTGACCTGGTTGACCTCTTCCTCTGCCAGCTTGGGCTGCCCCACGAGATGATCTCGTCCATAACGGTAGATATCATATCCGTGAAAGCCGATCAGTCCCGTCACATTATACAGCGTAATATTCCACCAATTGCCTTCAAAAAGGCCAACGGCCCATGTATTGGACGCTTTCTTGATAGGAATGAAAGTCATAATCATGCCCAGGATGAACACGAGCGTGCCTGTAACCAACCGGCGAATGATCCGGTTCCGCCGATGCTGGCGATATTCACCCGGGAGTGCATAGGTTTCCAAGGCGGTTCTCCGTTTGCCGAATACCATCACGGCAGTAAACGGGACAATAATAAGCCAATCGATAAAAAAGAACAGATCGTACGCATGAATCAGGGAACGTATGCTATCCCCGAGGGAACCGACTTGTCCGGCCTGCATAAGCACCGGCACGGTTATGAAATCATCGAAGTAGCGGTAATAGATCAAATCGGCGTACAGGATCCCCGTCCATAAGAGATTTATTAAAGTTAAAGCTGCAAGCCGGCCTCTTGGCGGAAGCCACAAGGTCCAGAAGGAGATCAGCAGGAGCGAGCCGACAGCGATCACATAGTCTGCCTGATCCAGCTTCATGTTGGTAATATGGAGATGATGATCAAGCATGATCAGCTTGTACATCATGAGGATAAGGAATAATAAATATGCGGTGTAGCGGTAATGCAGCCCTTTGGAGACCCTGCTTCGGATATCGCTCCATGATGGGGATGAGAGCACGTGGGTATCCTCCTTTATTTTTGAAAAACATCCTTTAATGGCAGTCTTCTTATTATAGCTTGGCCCGGATGACCGAGCAAAAAAAGCCGCCCAAGGGCGGCGTATGCAAGAAGCGTCATTTCGTTATTCCGCCGATTTGTTACGCGGCGGCAAGGGGCCCAGGTATTGATAATACTGACATTCGATCCGGCCATTGAACAGCTTGCGGCGCTTGTCCGCCTTGCGGCCGAAGTAATGCTCGAATTGCTTGGTCGGGCTGAGCGCGAAGAAGGACCAGGTCGGGAGTGAATGCGTTACGGATCCGAGCTGGCGAATGAGACGCTCAACCTCCTCTTTCTCGCTTAACCGCTCGCCATATGGCGGATTGGTGATGATACAGCCGAATTCGCCCTCAGGGATGGCTTTGGCTGCAGGGAGAACCCTAAAGTCGATTTCGCCGGCAAGTCCCGCACTTTTGGCGGCGGCCTTGGCTACTTCGATCGCTTTCGGGTCGATATCGCTTCCCGCGATATGCAGCGGAATATCGTCCTTCACAGCGTCAAAAGCTTCCTCGCGCGCATCCTCCCAGAGGTTGTCCCCAATAATATCCCAATGCTCGGACGGGAACGAGCGGCGCAGCCCGGGCGCAATATTCCAGGCCATCATCGCGGCTTCGATCAGAATGGTGCCCGAACCGCAGCACGGGTCATAGAGCGGACGATGAGGGCCCCAGCGGCTTAATTGCAGCAGAGCGGAAGCCATGGTTTCCTTCAGCGGAGCTTCCGTAACCAGCTTGCGATAGCCGCGTTTATGAAGGGCTGGTCCTGTGGTATCAAGGGTCAGTATGGCTCGATCCTTCAAGAGAGAAACCTCGACTACATAACGGGGGCCGTCCTCGGGGAACCATTCCGTACGGTGCGAGAGCTTCAGCTTCTCCACGATTGCTTTTTTCACGATGCCTTGACAGGCGGGAACGCTGCTAAGCTGCGATTTATGGGAACGCCCTTCCACAGGGAATTCGCCATCCGCAGGAATCCACTCTTCCCATGGAAGAGCTTTGGTTCCTTCAAAGAGCTCGTCGAAGGTAAAGGCTTTAAACTCACCCATCTTGACGAGAATACGGTCGGACGTCCGGAGCCACAGATTGCAGCGGCAAATATCAATCAGGTCACCTGAAAAGGTAACTCTACCATTCTCTACTTCCATGTCGGTGTACCCGAGCTCTTTCAACTCGCGGGCAACGACGGCTTCCAGCCCCATCGGGGCCGTCGCGATCAATTGTAATCGAGGCATTAACGATGTCAACTCCATTTAACATGTGTACGGCGATAGTCGCCGCCGGTTCAATCTATATAGTATAGGCGATTGCATTGACTAAGACAATTATCATATGATAGTTCTCGTTAGGTTTAACGGGAAACAACGTTTCTTAATTAAGACAAAGGAGGCGGCTTCATTGCTTACGACCCCTGATGATTATGTTAACCAATTATACCCTGAAGATGAAGAGCTTCAGTTCGTGATAGAGGCCATCCGTGAGCATGGGATGCCGGAGGTGTCGGTGGCACCGGCATATGGCCGATTGCTGACCATGCTGGTACAGACTGCCGGTGCCAGGAATATTCTCGAAATCGGCGCCCTTGGCGGCTATAGCGGGATCTGTCTATGCCGAGGGCTTCCTGCGGACGGCAAGCTCACCTCCCTTGAGCTTAAGGAAGAATACGCGCAGCTTGCAGGCAGGCATCTGGAGAAGGCCGGATTCAAGGATCGGGTGGAGTACCGGATCGGTCCGGCTGCGGACAGTTTGGCAGCGTTGAAGCAGGAAGGACGAACCTTCGATTTTTTCTTTATTGATGCGGATAAGGAGAACTATCCCCTATACTTGGATTATGCTTTGGAGCTAGCGAATCCGGGTGCCCTTATTGCCGGGGATAACTGTTTCTTGCGCGGCAGAACGCTGAACTCGGACAAGAACGGTCCTTCGGTTCAAGCGGTACGCCGGTTTAATGAAGTCATTGCGACGGACAAGAGGCTGCTCAGCACGCTGCTGCCTGCTTATGACGGGCTGATCCTTGCACGCGTTAAAGGATGAATCAACCAATAGCAAGCTGTGCTGGACGATAAGATAACCATTGGCAGGAGTGCAGCCATTGGGCTGTCGACTGGAAGTCAGATTTGGGCGAGTGGTATGAATAACAGAACAAGGGGCTGTCCTCGGGTCGATGCAGACCACGGGACAGCCCCTTGTTGTTTGGAGACAAGCTCAAGCTATAGATGACAGACTCCGGGGGATCAACGATATTTGGGCGAAGGCTTTTGCGAGAACAGCTTTCTTCTCACCCACATCATATTGATGATCAACAGACAGCCGGAAGTAGCAAACAATCCTTCGATGCCGATGAAGCCGGATAAGAATCCGCCGATCACCGCCCCCAGCATGTTGCCAAGCGCTAGCGAGCTTGTATTGAAGCCGAAGGAGCGGCTTTCCATGCCGTCCGGCGTGTATGAGCGAATCAGCGCGTTGACACTTGGCAGCAGCCCGCCCATGAAGACGCCCATCATGAACCGTACGATAATCAACTGCCATACCGATTGAACAAAAGCTTGCGGGATCAGCGTAAGTCCCGTACCGATCAAGGCGTAGGTCAAGATGCCGATCAAGGCGTAGGTCAAGATGCGGTGCGCGCCGACCTTGTCGCTGAGCTTGCCGAGAATCGGGGAAGCGATCATGTTCGATAGCCCCGTTACCGCCACAACGAACCCGGCCCATATCGCAATATCCACCGCGGTTCCATGAAGCTTCTGAACGTACAGCGGAAGCAGCGCCATGGGACTGATCATGGCGAATTGCAGCAGGAACGTGACGGCGAATAACGCCGGCAGCTGCGGAATATGGCTCAGCTCCTTGAGCCCGGCTATAACCGAAGGCTGCGGCGCCTTGGCCGCCTGCTCGCGGTTGAAATTTTCCTTGACGAGGAACAAGGCAAGCATCGAAGCGGCAAAAATCAATCCGCCCGTGATATAGAAGATTGGCCGGAATCCGACCCAGCTTGCCATGAGTCCGCCGATCAACGGACCAAGAATCGTGCCTGCAACTTGTCCGGACTGCATGATGCCCATCGCAAATCCCATTCGATTCTTGGGCGTTGTACCCGATACGAGCGATATTGCCGCAGGGTTAAATCCCGATATGGTACCGTTCAGCAGACGCAGAACCAGCAGATGCCATGGATGGGTAGCAAAGCCCATGCACGCAATGACCAGCGCCATGCCGAAGCCGGAGCGCAGCAGCATGATTTTGCGTCCGTATTTGTCTGCGACCTTTCCCCAGATCGGTTGAAAAATGAATGATGTCAGGAAGTTGGCAGCGAATATTAATCCTGCCCATAGTCCTATTTCCCGGTCTCCCACGACATTCAGGTCTTGCGCCAGATATAACGTCAGGAACGGGGTGATCATGGTCATCCCGGAGTTGACCAAAAACTGTCCGAACCAAAGCACAATGAGATTGATTTTCCAATTGGTCAATGTGCCCTTCACTTCCTTTCTAAGCTGTCGAGCCCGAAATAACCGGGCGAATTGTGGAACTACCCTAAAAATGCCGTTCTTCCAGTATAACATATTTAAAAAGTGCCAAATGCTAACAATGTCATAAGATTGTCATGCGATTTTCATAGGATGTCCATGTAAGACGGTTGTTACTTACTTTTAAAAAGGGCATAATGAAATTTAGGAAACTTTATACACATTGATGGGGGCCTAATCATGACCTATAACGATCAATTCATTCGCGCTTGCCGCAAGCAGGAAGTGAACCACGTTCCTGTATGGTACATGCGTCAAGCGGGACGCTACGACCCGGAGTACCGAAAGATTAAAGAAAAGTACTCCTTACTGGAAATATGCAGTCAACCGGAGCTGGCGGCAGAGGTAACCTTGATGCCCGTACGGAAGCTTGGCGTGGACGCGGCTATTTTATATTCCGATATTATGAATCCCGTTGCCTCGATCGGGGTAGACTTCGATATTGTGAAAAATATCGGCCCGGTGATTGATAATCCGATCCGATCTGCGGCGGATGTAGAGAAACTGCGCCCGATCGATGTCGAGGGGGATCTTGGACATGTCCTGGAGACCATCCGGATCCTGGATAAGGAGTTGGAAGTGCCGCTAATCACATTTGCGGGCGCTCCGTTCACGATTGCCAGCTATCTCATCGAAGGAAGACCATCCAAAAATTATCTTCGCACGAAAGAACTCATGTACAGTGAGCCGAAGGTATGGTTCTCGCTGATGGACAAGCTCGGGGATATGGTGATCGCTTATCTGCGCGCCCACGTCACTAACGGCGGGAAAGCGTTTCAATTGTTTGACAGCTGGGTGGGGGCTTTGTCTCCACAGGATTTCCAAACGTATGTCCTTCCTACCATTAAGCGTATTTTTGCAGAGCTTCAGGACCTGAGTGTTCCGAAAATTTATTTTCCAGGCGTGAGCTCAGGTGAGCTGCTGCCTACGCTTACCGATCTGAGAACGGATGTCATCGGTCTCGATTGGAGAGTGTCCATTGCAGAAGGACGCCGCCGTTTAGAGCATAAGTATGCTGTTCAGGGCAATCTGGACCCGACCGTACTGACCGGACCGATGCCGGTCATCCAGCAGTATGCGAAAGAGATTATCGATCAGGGGATTCAGGAGCCCGGCTTTGTGTTTAATCTAGGGCACGGTTTATTCCCGGAGGCTTCGCTGGAGAAACTTCGTGAGTTGACATCGTATATTCACGAATACTCCGCTCAGGCACTGCAGGCAGGTGCACAACGCTCTTAAATGTTGAATATTTTATTAGTCAGAGGTGAGATGGTATGAAGAACAAGATTGGCGTGTTGGTTATGTCCTACGGCACACCGGAGAGCATGGAAGGAATCGAGAGTTATTATACCCATATCCGTCGCGGGAATAAGCCGTCGGAGGAGCAACTTAAGGAGCTTACTGACCGCTATGAGGCGATTGTGGGAGGTGTGTTTCCACTCCGGGAGAATACGGACCGACAGGTACGCACGCTGCAGGATACATTGAATGCGGATCCTCGCGCGATCGATCTTGAGTTTGTATGCTATCAGGGACTGAAGCACGCTGCCCCATACATCGAAGATGGCGTTGAGCAAATGGTGCGGGACGGCATTAAGGAAGCGGTCGGCATTGTGCTGGCTCCTCATTACTCCACGATGAGCATCGGATCCTACGTGAAGCGCGCTCAAGCCAAAGCGGATGAGTTGGGACTTCAGATCTCGTTTGTTGAAAGCTATCACATGCATCCGAAACTGATCGAGGCCTTTGCGGACCGGGTGTCCGCCAAGCTGAACCAGTTCGAGGAAGCAGGGGCTGACCGTGACAGCGTGAGAGTGCTGTTTAGTGCTCATAGCCTCCCGGAACGCATCTTGTCCATCGGAGATCCTTATCAGGATCAGCTCCTTGAGACATCCAAAGCCGTAGCCGAACAGGCAGGCGTCAAGCAGTGGCAGTTCACATGGCAAAGTGCTGGCCGGACGGCGGAGCCTTGGCTCGGTCCGGACATACTGGATACGCTGCAAACGCTGAATAAAGAAGAGCAGGTCGAGGATGTGCTGGTTGCGCCGGTCGGTTTTGTCTCGGATCATCTTGAGGTTCTGTACGATCTGGATATTGAAGCCAAAAGCATTGCCAAGGAAATGGATATGCGGCTTGAGCGCATCGACTCCTTGAACAGCGATCCGCTATACATGGAAGCGCTCAGCGATTCCGTGATCACCTTGATCGGTATGTAAATCCGTTATTACCGGAAATTCGAATAGAATGCTTAGATATGGAACTCCCCGGTGACGGGGGGTTCTATTCTTTATAGGGAAGCTGGTATAATGGGGGGAGCGACTTATTACGCGAGCTTATAAGTGAATAAAGGAGTGACCTATGCATCTGTCACGATCTGAGAAGAGCAAGGCCGAGAAGAAGGCCCGTAAGCAGCGAACCGGTCAGGTTTGGATCATACTTAACTTATGTCTGATTATTATGATCGCTGCTTTGCTTGTCTATCATTTTAAATTTAAGGAAGATCCTGTTCAGCAAACGGCTTATCCGTCCGGTATGCCGGAGTTTGGCATGGAAGGGGAGCAGGAGGGTAACCCGGGTTCCAGACAACCAGCTGACGGCGAGGGGACGGATTCGATGCCTCCGAAGACGACAGAGACGACGGAGACCGGCGAGCCCCCGGATTCCGATATGACCGAGCCTGAAGGCAGCGCAGCAGATGATCCTGGCGATTCCGCTCTCGCCAAGCGGGTGGTCATGCATTTTGCCGGGGATACCTTGTTCTCGGGCAAAGTGGAGGATGCGCTGAAGAATCACGGGTACGATTATCCGTACAAGCATCTGGGTACTGCATTCCATGAGGATGATCTGACCGTACTTAATC
The DNA here is from genome assembly GCF_049893405.1 of Paenibacillus sp. Dod16. Taxonomy (NCBI): domain Bacteria; kingdom Bacillati; phylum Bacillota; class Bacilli; order Caryophanales; family Paenibacillaceae; genus Paenibacillus; species Paenibacillus sp. Dod16. The sequence goes on along the minus strand of NZ_JBNDYG010000003.1, from coordinate 143,176 downwards.
TGGAAACGCCGGTTACGACCGGAGGTGTTGGCGCTGCCAATAAGAAATTTGTATTCAAGTCCTCACCGGACGTATTGCCGGCTCTGCGAGATGCCGGGGTAGAGGCCGTTAATCTGGCTAACAATCATATCCTAGATCAAGGACAAGAAGGACTTCTGGATACCTTGAAGCATTTAAAGGATCATGATATCCGTTATGTAGGCGCAGGACGGAATGAGAAGGAGGCCTTCGCTGCCCAGTATTTCGAGCTTCAGGGCATGACGGTTGCCTTGCTTGGATTCAGCCGTGTGCTTCCGGAGACGACGTGGTACGCGCTGGAGAACAGGCCGGGGGTGGCCGGGGCATATGACCATGTGCTGCCCAAGGCGGTTGAAGCGATCAACGCGGCGCGTTCCAAGGCCGATCTGGTGGTCGTGGTTGCCCATTGGGGAGAGGAGCTTCATAAAACGCCAAATGTTCACCAGATTAATCTGTCACGTGCGTTTATTGACGGTGGAGCCGACCTGATTATCGGCGGGCATCCCCATGTGCTGCAGGGATTGGAGCAGTACAAAGGCAAGTGGATTGCTTACAGTACCGGTAATTTCATATTTACCAAATCCTCGAATGAAGATACGTGGAAAACTGCCGTATTCCAGGCATCATGCAGTAAGCAAGGAGAATGTGACTTGAAGCTGACGCCTTACCGTACGGAGATCGGACAGGTCATCCCGCTCGAAGGCAAAGAAGCTGAGGCCTTGCTGAAAGAGGTGGAGAAGCGATCTGTCGGCGGTGTAAAAATAGCGCTCGATGGTAAAGTTGTCGCTGGCAAGGCAGTGGAATAATTCTTTAAATCCTTACATCAAGGAGGTCCCACCATGAACAATTTATGTGTGGCTCACCGGGGGTTCTCCGGTAAAGCACCTGAAAATACGCGCGCAGCCATTCAGATGGCGATGGATGAGCCCTTCGTGCATTGGATGGAAATTGATGTGCAATTGACTCAGGACGGGGTCCCTGTCGTGATACATGACTATAGTGTGGACCGGACCACGACCGGGAAAGGCAAGGTGAAGGATCTGACCTGGCAGCAAATTCGGAGGATGGACGCCGGAGAATGGAAGGGGCGCCAATTCAGGGGAGAGCAGGTTCCTTCGCTGGATGAGGTTTTGCAGCTTGTCAAAGGACGATTGAAACTTAATATCGAACTTAAAACGAGCGGCGACATGTATCCCGGCCTGGAAAAAGCCGTTCTGGAGCGGATTCATGCCCACCGGATGCTGCCGGACGTGGTGCTTACTTCTTTTGAGCCAAAAGCCTTGATGAAGGCCAAGGAATTGGAACCTGACGTAAAAACCGGACTTATTATCGATGCGCATCCCCGCAATTTGCTGGCGCGCTTGAAGCAAATGAAATGTTCCTTTTTATCGATCGGCTATTCCCACCTGGATGCGGCCTTTGCGTCCGATCTGGTGAAGAACGGCATTACGCCCATGGCCTGGACGGTGGATGATGCGAAGAGCATGAGATCGCTCGCCCGAATGAATCCCGCCATCATGATCTGTACGAACCGCCCTGATACATGGGGGCAGATTTTTATCCATAAAATTGCACCCAAAGTTCCATTCTGGCGAAGAAAATGGAGGTTTTAATGTTATGTGTGCCCTAGTGAATAACGTTTATTGTGTAGGTCGTAATTATCAATTGCATGCGGCGGAGCTTGGCAATGCGGTGCCGGAAGAGCCGATGATTTTCCTTAAACCCTCGCATGCCGTCGTTCCATTGGATGGCAGCGTGCTGAAGCTGCCGATGGACCGCGGCAGTCTTCATTTTGAAGGCGAGCTTGTTATTCAGCTTGCGGAGGATTACGCGCCAGGCAAGACCATTGACGAGCTCGTCAAAACGATGGCCCTTGGCATCGACTTCACGCTGCGTGACGTACAGTCGGTCATTAAAGAGAAGGGACATCCTTGGACGGCGGCAAAAGCGTTTAAATCTTCCGCACCGCTTACGCCATCCATTGCGTTTCCCGGGACCGCGAAGCTGGCGGATATCGATTTTACCGTAAGGAAGAACGGCGAAGAGGTGCAGCGCGGGAATGCGAAGGATATGATCTTCCCCCTTCAGCACATCATCGATTACATCGGCGAGCATTATGGCCTTGGCCAAGGTGATTTAATCTTCACGGGTACACCGGCTGGTGTAGGACCGACGGAATCCGGCGACGTGTTCGAATTGTTCTGGGGAGATGACCGTCTGGGCCGCTGCGAAATCGGGTAAACGGATATATGCTTTAACACATGGGAGGGGTCACAGATGGATTGGCTGATCGGAGCGGCAGGCGCTTTTATCGTGGCAGGAGCCGCTTACAGGAAACGATCACTATCGGAATCCGGAGCCGCAGCCGCTATTCTGATGGGTACCATATATTACGGAGCAGGGAACGTGTTTTGGTTCGGAACCCTGCTTCTTTTTTTCATTACATCCACACTGCTATCCCGGTACGGGAAACAGCGTAAGGCAGACCTGGAGAAATCCTATGCCAAGACAGGCCGGCGGGATGCGGGTCAGGTCTTCGCCAATGGCGGCATCGGCATGGTGCTGTGTCTGTTAAACGTATGGATTCAATCCGATCTGTGGGTATTCCTGTTTATAGGCGTAATGGCTACGGTAACGGCGGATACCTGGGCCACGGAGTTGGGCAGCCTTAGCCGGAAGCCCCCGCGTTCCGTGCTGAATGGCAAGGTGCTGACCGCCGGGGAATCCGGCGGCGTGTCCTGGGTCGGCTCCACGGCTGCAGCGGCAGGGAGTTTACTGATTGGGGCAGGCGGATGGCTGCTTGCCGGATGGAGCGGCATGGATGCAGAGCTATTGCCGTATGTCCTGGCAGCCCTCGCCGGCGGATTGGTTGGAGCTTTCGCCGATTCGTACCTCGGAGCGACATTACAAGTGATGTATCGCTGCCGTGTGTGCGGCAAATCGGTGGAAGTGTCGCATCATTGTGGTGAAGATACCGTGCGTACGCGCGGCGCTTCGTGGATGTCCAACGATGCAGTCAATCTGGTCAGTTCGCTTCTCGGCGGAGCGGCAGCTTATGGGATTGCCGTGCTGATTGCGTTATAATGTATCCATCTTACCGATGAAACAAACGTTCAACGAAATCTATAGATGTAAGTAGGGATCATAACAATGAATATTTTGACCGTCGAACAGGTAACAAAAAGCTATGGAGACAAAATTCTGTTTCAAGATGCATCCTTCGGAATGGAGGATCAGGATAAAATCGGCATTATCGGCGTGAATGGCACAGGGAAATCCACATTTCTGCGGGTCATCGCGGGGCTCGAGCCGCCCGACTCCGGTAAAATATCGATGGGCAATCGCATCCGGGTTCGTTACCTGGCGCAGAATCCGGAGTTTGATCCGGACAAAACCGTCCTGCAGCAGGTGTTTGAGGGCGATCTTCCGGAGATGAAGGCAGTGCGGGAATATACTGAAACGATGGAGCTGCTGGAGCTGCATCCAAGTCATGAGGAGCTGCAGCAGAAACTGCTGAAGCTCAATCAGACGCTGGATACGCTGCAGGCATGGCAGCTTGAAAGCGATGCGAAAACCATCCTGTCCAAGCTGGGGATTCGGAATTATGAAGCGAAGATGGGGACGCTGTCGGGCGGCCAGCGTAAGCGGGTGGCATTAGCCGCCGCTTTGATTCAGCCTTCCGATTTGCTTATTTTGGACGAGCCGACCAACCACATTGACAATGAATCCGTTGCCTGGCTGGAGCAGTATTTGCAGAAGCGCCGCGGCGCGCTGCTCATGATTACGCATGACCGGTATTTTCTGGACCGGGTAGCCAATGTTATGCTGGAGCTGGATCACGGACGGCTGTTTCGATATGAGGCGAATTACAGCCGTTTTCTGGAGCTGAAGGCAGAACGCGAGGAGCGTGAAGCCGCTTCCGAGCAAAAGCGCCAAAATTTGCTGCGGAGCGAGCTTGCCTGGATCCGAAGAGGGGCTAAGGCCCGCACGACCAAGCAGAAGGCGAGGATTGAACGCTTCGAGAAACTCAAGGATCAGGAGATGGTACACAGCTCCGGTGAACTGGACGTTTCGGTCGCTTCCACCCGCTTGGGACGCAAAATTCTGGAGATTGAAGGTCTCTGGATGAAGATCGACGACAAAACGTTAATTCAGGACCTTTCTTATATCGCCGTTCCCGAGGATCGGATAGGTATCGTAGGCCCGAACGGCAGCGGCAAATCCACGCTGCTCAATCTGATTGCCGGGCGGATTCAGCCGAATGGCGGGGAAGTCGTGCTCGGACCGACGGTCAAGCTCGGTTATTTCACGCAGGAGCATCAGGAGATGGACGGCAGTCAGCGCGTGATTGAGTATATCAAGGATGAGGCCGAGGTTGTCCGTACGGCGGACGGTTCGGCGATTACCGCAGCCCAGATGCTGGAACGCTTCCTGTTCCCGCCCGCGCTGCAGTGGACGCCGATTGCGAAGCTGTCCGGAGGCGAGAAGCGCCGCTTGTATCTGCTGCGGGTGCTGATGAGCGCACCGAATGTGCTGCTGCTCGATGAACCAACCAATGATTTGGATATCCAGACATTGTCCGTTTTGGAGCAGTATTTGGATGAGTTCCCGGGCGTCTGTATCGTGGTATCCCATGATCGCTTTTTCCTGGATCGAACGGTGGACAAGATTATGGCCTTTGAGGGCGACGGTCAGATTCGTGTCCATGTCGGCTCTTACAGCGAATATGCGGAATGGATGCAGCGTCACGGCGGTGAAGCTTCCGGGAGCAAGGCGGAAGCATCCATAGCCAAATCTGCTTCGGGGAGCAGTGATGGCAGGGATAACGATTCAGCTAAAGAAGCGCCGCGTGAGCGCTTGAAATTCAGTTACAAAGAACAACGGGAGTTTGAGCAGATTGATGGGCTCATCGAGGATACCGAGAGCAAGCTCGCTTCGATTCAATCCGAGATGGAGACCGCCGGCAGCGACGCAGCCAGGCTTCAGGAGCTGATGAAGGCTCAGGAGGAAACGGAGCGTGAGCTGGAGCATCTGATGGAGCGCTGGACCTATCTGAACGAGCTCGCGGAGAAGATTGAACAGAGCAAGAAATCGTAAGGATTCACACGATCCATAAATAAAGGGGCGTCCCCAGGCATAATGCCTTGGCGGGACGCCCCTTTGTTAGTATAAGGCCAGCGTGGCTGAACCATTTTGATCATACAGCAACAACATCTTCTAAAGAGAGGATGGTTTTTTGTGAAAGTACGCGAACAGACGTTGTTTATAAAATGATCAACTGACGTAGGCCGCCAGCAGCTTTACGGTGTTAAGAACGGCTTGTTTATGCGTTCTTTCCATGGCATGGGATGCATGGACGCCCGGACCGATCAGCGCGGCCTTGATGTTGCTGCCCGCGGAAAGTGCTGCAGAAGCGTCAGAGCCGTAATGAGGGTAGATATCCACCGCATACGCAATGCCTTCGCTTTCGGCCAGCTGGATCAAACGGCTGGTCATGTCATAGTCATAGGGACCGGATGAATCCTTCGCGCAGATGGATACATCGGTTTCCTTGCAGCTTAGGTCATCGCCGATGCAGCCCATATCGACCGCAATCATCTCATTGATGTCGGCAGGAATGTAAGCCGCGCCATGTCCCACTTCTTCATAGTTCGAAATGAGAAGCTTTACATTATGTTTAGGTTTCCAGTTATCCCGCTTCATGCTTTCGAGCAAGCCGAAGAGGGCAGCGACGCTGGCTTTGTCATCCAGATGGCGCGATTTGATGTAACCGCTTGGCGTAATGACCGCACGGGCATCAAAGGAAACAAAATCTCCAACCCCGATGCCGAGTTTCTTCACATCATCGGCCGACTCCACCATTTCGTCGATCCGGACCTCCATATGGGCTTCCTGGCGCTTGAAATCGCGTGCATCGCTGTATACGTGGACGGAAGGATGCGTGGACAGGATCGTGCCCGTATATTTCTTGCCGCTGCGGGTATGGATGATGCAGTATTCATTCTCAATGCTGTTCATCATGTATCCGCCAACGGAGGTAAGACGGAGCGTGCCCTCTGATTTCACGGCACGAACCATCGCGCCAAGCGTATCGACATGGGCGCTCAGACCAACCGTACGGCTGCCGTCTTGTCCGGGAACGGACAGAATGGCGCCGCCTTTTTCATTCCATTCGAGCGAAACATCAAGCGTTGCGGCTTCCTGTTCGATCCGCTTCATGATGTCATGGGTATATCCGGTTGGGCTCGGTGTATCGAGCAGTTCTTTTAGCAGGTTCAGTACATAAGTTTCATTCGGTTGTATCGCCACTAATTGTTCAGCCTCCTTGGTTCAATCGAACAGCCTTCCCTATTCAGCGGGGGCGTCCTTCTGTTCTTTCTTGCTTTCCTCTTCCGCAGCTTGTACTTCAGGGGTCTATCCCGTTACTTCACGGATATGTATAAGTTGCTCGGCTAACGAACGGATCTCCTTCTGCATTTGATATTGACGGTAAATGCCGAACGTGCCGACAATGAGTCCCCCGATCAGCGAGCACCCGATAATCAGCAGAATCAGCGGTACATTGACTGTGCCGAATAATAGATTCACTGCGACCGGATTGACATTGATGACGGCGAATACAGCCGTAATCAGGGCAAACAATAAGGCTGCGATTAGCGACCATTGAATTTTCATGGGGAACACCTCCTTCCTCCAAACAGTATAAAATCCCTTGCCTGTAAAGGGCAAGGGATTTTATTCCACTGGTCAATTGAGATACGCTCATACTGCCATAGCGGCTGTTTATTTCGTCAATTGCTCCATTTGGCTGATGATGTCTTCAAACACGCTCATCGCTTCACGAATCGGCTCCGGTGAGGACATATCCACGCCGGCCTTCTTGAGGATGTTAATGGAGTAATCGCTGCCGCCGCTCTTCAGGAAGCCGAGGTAACGGTCAACGGCAGGCTGGCCTTCCTCGAGGATTTGCTTGGAGAAGCTGGTCGCGGCCGAGAAGCCGGTCGCATATTTGTAAACATAGAAGCTGTTGTAGAAATGGGGAATTCGCGCCCATTCCATTCCGATCTCCTTGTCTACCTGCATGCCTTTACCGTGATATTTCACGTTCAGCTCATAATAGATGTCGGATAGATCCTGAGGAGTAAGGGATTCGCCGCCTTCCGCGCGTTCGTGCACAATCTTCTCGAACTCGGCAAACATCGTTTGACGGAATACCGTGGTCCGGAATTGATCGGCATAGTAGGTGAGCAGGTACATTTTCTTCTTCGGATCCTTGGCGTTTTTCAGCAGGTAATCCATCAGCAACGCTTCGTTCGTTGTAGATGCCACTTCAGCCAGGAAGATGGTGTACTGGGCGTCACGGTATTTCAGAGCGTTGTCGGAATAGTAAGAGTGAAGCGCATGACCCATCTCATGTGCAAGGGTAAACATGCTGTTCAGGTTATCTTTATGGTTCAGCAGCACATATGGGTGGGTGCCGTAAGCGCCCCAGCTGTATGCGCCAGTCCGTTTGTTCTCATTCTCATATACATCGATCCAGCCGTTGTCATATCCCGCCTGCAAGCTGCTCAGATAATCTTCACCAAGCGGCGTCAGGCCTTCCTTGGTCATTTGCTTCGCTTCTTCGTAAGTGATATCCCACTTATACTCTTCTACGAGCGGTGCGAACAAATCGTACATGTGAAGCTCATCCACGCCCAGCAGCTTCTTGCGGAGCTCCATGTAGCGGTGGAGGAGCGGCAGGCTCTCGTGAATGGTATCGATCAGGTTGGTGTAGACTTCCTTCGGAATGTTATCGCCATAGAGCGCCATTTCCAGAACGGAAGGGTACTTGCGCACGCGGGAATAGAAAATATTTTTGTTTACATTGGCATTCAGCGTAGCCGCAATCGTGTTCTTCTGCTTGCCATAGGTTTCGTACACGGCTTTGAAAGCACGCTCGCGAACTTCTCGGTTCGGACTTTCCAGGAATTGAATATAGTTGCCGTGCGTGAGTTCGACTTCCTTGCCGTCCTCGTTTTTGATTTTCGGGAATTTCATATCCGCATTGTTCAGCATGCCGAAAATGGTCTGCGGCGCAGAGGAGAGGTTGCCGACCTGAGCCAGCAGCGCTTCTTCGGTCTTGGACAGAACATGAGCCTTCTCCCGTTTCATTTCGGACAGCGTAAACTTGAATTCCTTGAGGGTAGGGTCTTCAATCAGTTTGTCAAGCTCCGTTTCGGACAAGGACAGAATTTCCGGCGTGATGAAGGAGAGGGCTTCTCCGGCTTCGACATTCAATTTTTTGGCTTTGGCAGATAACGCCTGATATGTAGGGTTTGCTGTATCCTCATCATGATGCATGTGCGCATATACGTATAAACGTTCGGCATGATATGAGATTTCGTCCTCAAGCTCGAAGCATTCCTTAATGGAAGCCGCGTTGGTTAACTTGCCTTGATAATCGGCTGTGCGTTTCAGAAGATTCTTCAGCTCCGCATAGCTCGCATCCCATGCCTTCTGGTCAGCGAATAAATCTTCTAGCTTCCATTGATGCTCTTTAGGGACATCAGCGCGTTTTAACAATTGTTCCATGGAAATCCTCCTTGAATGATAGGTATTAGTTGGAGTCCGGGTTCCTTCAGATAAGACTTCGTTGCGGGCAGTCGATAGAGCGATCAGGCTGATTGCAATCGTAATGCAGAGCACCTTGGCGCCTCTCATGGCATCATACCTCCTCGAATTGAAGCATCCGAGCGATAGTATGCCGCGTACCCGCCACTTTCATCCTATAAATTTACGAGGAACCCAGATTCAAGAAACTGTATACAATAAGGTAAAAGGCAAACAAGATGAAGGCGACGGCAATCAGGGCCATCCCCTTCCTCAGTCCCGGCGGTATCTTATCCCGGTACATGATCATGATGGCACCGAGACTGAACGCGAGAATAATGAAGATGACAATATTCGTATAATCCATTCGTTACACCTGCTTAAAAGCAGCCATCATTTCTCTCCACTCATCTTCCCGGCCTTCAAAATCTGCTTTGGGAAAACGGTTTTGAGCCCAGTGCATCAAGGCTGGACGACTCAGAAAGGTATGGGTCTCTTCACCCCACTGGTCAGAAATTTCGCGGAGAACGATGTATCGGCCCTGAACTTCAACCGTCATCATGTTCCACTTGTCTTTTTTGTATATTTCATGTTTTTTGATCATATGCATTCTCCGTTTGCTACTTAGGCTTTTGGGTAAATGATAACGCACAGGCGGGCGTAAAAGCAAATAATCTTCTGTTAAATAGTGGCTCAAAAAAAGCCCCTTAGGGCGAATTGACGGATTGCATTGTCAGAAAACATGGGATATAATATGGATATTCGCCATAGATGGCGGTATTTTTAGGAGGTTGTTCATTTGAAAGGTACAGTTAAATGGTTTAACGCAGAAAAAGGTTACGGCTTCATTTCCGTTGAAGGTGGCGAGGATGTATTCGTACACTTCTCCGCAATTCAAGAAGAAGGCTTCAAGAGTTTGGAAGAAGGTCAAGCGGTTGAGTTCGACATCACTGAAGGTAACCGTGGTCCTCAAGCAGCCAACGTAACAAAACTGTAAGTTAGCTCCCAATACGGAGATCTTATAGAATTACCAAGGCATGAAGCACAGTTCTCGGTTAAGAGAACTGTGCTTTTTTGTATTTCAATGGGTCAAGCGCTGATTCCGCCGACATTCATATCCTCCGGCTTGGCAAAAAGGTGCCGGTAAAGAAAACCGAGACCGGCGATAAAGGCCAGGAGGGCTGCGAGCTGGTAAAAGGCCGGTCTTCCCGCCGCTTCGAACAGCAGACCGCCGAAGGCTCCGCTGAGAAGTCCTGAAACGCTTGACCAGAAGATAATGAATAGAGCCATGCCGGTCGCGCGGTACTGCCAAGGAATGATCCTTGTAATATAGCGGACCGCGGTTACATAGAACACGCCGAAGGTAATGCTGTGAAGCGATTGAACCGCAAGCACGGACAACGGGTCAGCCGCAAGGGCCATGAGCAGAAAACGGAGCGCGAACATCAGGCTTGCAAAAGTCAGCAGAGGCAGCTCCTTCATCTTGTCGCCATACTTGCTCAGGAGGAAGAAAATCGGGATCTCGCTGGCAGCCGAGACCATCAAGGACCAGCCGATGAGTCCTTCACCCGCTCCCAGCTCGGATAAGGTAAGCGTAAGAAAGGCTTCATTCATCCGGTGGGCGATGGCAAGACAGAAGGTGCAGCCGAAGAACCACAATATTTCTTTGGAACGCAATATTTTGAGTAGGGCTGACAGCTCGACAGGCTCTGACTTGGCAGCAACTCCGTCGCGGAGAAGAAACGAGCAGAGCAGCGTGAACACGCCGATGCCGATGCCGATAGCCAATGTGGCCGACGCACCCGCGGCACTGATGGCATATCCGATGGCAAGCGCGAAGAACGCGTAGCCGAGTGAGCCGAATACGCGAATAACGGTAAAGCTGCGTCCGTACCTCTGTGCCGTTTGGATGGCCATCGTATCCGCCAGGGGATAGACCGGGTAGTAGAAAAAATAAAATAAACTGATTGTGATTAATACTACGCCGAAGCTTGCAACCTGCCATAAAACAAGCATCGTGACAAGCTGTCCGATAATGAGAATGTTCATGATGCGTTTGATGGTCCGGTATTTGTCACTGGTGTAACTCCAAATCATATTGGAGAACATGGATATAAGCGGGCCGATGGCATACAGATAACCGATCTGCGCGCTGCTGAAGCCGATTTCTTTGAAATATAGCGGAAAATAGGAAATGACAAGGGCTGTGGTGCCAAATATCGTAAACATAAAGGCGCGCAGCCAGTTCTGATCCGGTCTGGGCGTAGCGGGAAGTTTCATGCTGGGGATCTCCGTTCTTTTCACGAACTCGGCGTAGCTAACGTTATTCGTGAGGTTCATGGTCTGTTATTCAGCTCCGACTAGTATATAACATATCGCAGAATGGAGATAGATGGATTATAAGATGCGTTTACTGCCATAGGTCGTCAATGATTTGTGTTATTTGTGCAAAATGAACGATCATATTATAATAGGTTTGATTTGGATAGGTATAAAAAGACAACCATGTGGAGGCAGAGTTCATTGAATAATCAAGAGCTAAGCCGTAAGGTTCCGCGCAGTCCGGTCGGGCTGATGAGCCGGGTGTACAAATTCATACTCCCGGAAGTGCGAATCGAATTGGAGAAGTGGCGCCGGGAGGCTGAGCAAATTCCGGATGAGGAGCTACGAAAGCAGGCACTGGCCAGTATAGATACCAAAAGATTTCACTGCCAGGGCGGCGCGGTGTATGCCGCAGCCAATCTGCCGGAGAAGCATATTCTCATTCCATTGATTGTAGCTTACCAGACAATTAGCGATTATCTCGATAATTTATGTGACCGTAGTACTTCGCTGGACCCAGCGGATTTCAGACAGCTCCATCAGTCGATGCTGGATGCCGTTTCGCCTGAGACTGAGCCGGCCGATTATTACGCCCTCCGGACCGAAAGGGAGGATGGAGGTTACCTTCTCCGTCTTGTGCAGAAATGCCGGGATTGTATCGGTCAATTATCAGGATATGAAGCGGCAAAGCCCTACATAAGGGATTTGGCTGGGCTGTATACCGATTTGCAGGTATACAAGCACATCCATCCGGATAAGAGGGAAGCGGCATTGCTTGAATGGTGGTCCCAGCATGCCCACCGGACACCGCATCTGCGGTGGAACGAGTTTGCGGCAGCAACGGGATCAACCTTGGGCGTGTTCATGCTATTCTTGGCTGCAACCGATCCGTTTCTGGATGACGAGGATGCTTCGTCCATTCATGCGTCTTATTTTCCGAATGTATGCAGTCTCCACATTATGCTGGATTATCTTATTGATCAAGACGAAGACAGGCTGGGCGGCGATCTGAACTTTTGTAATTATTACGAAGATGCCGATACGATGCTGAACCGTATAGCTTCCATTGTTGAGTGGGCCCGGAAGGATGTCAGAACAATTCCCTCGACCCCTTTTCATCGTATGATCATTGAGGGGTTACTGGCGTTATATTTATCCGATCCAAAAGTCAGCGAGCAGCAACTGGTTCGCTCTGTATCCAAGCGTTTGATGAAGAAGAGTCCGATGACCCGGATTTTTTTCTACGTCAACAGCCGATGGATTCGCAAGCATAAGCATGAGTGACATTGAAGGAGGAAAAGAAACATGGCAGAGGTTAAAAAAATTGCAGTTCTTACAAGTGGTGGCGATTCCCAAGGGATGAACGCGGCGCTTCGCGCGGTTGTGCGCAGCGGTCTGTATTATGGTCTTGAAGTATATGGAATTCAGCGTGGTTACCAAGGACTTCTGGAGAACGACATCGTCAAAATGGATCTTCGCAGCGTAGGGGATATTATCCAGCGCGGAGGCACGATCCTTCGTTCCGCCCGCTGTGAAGAGTTCAAGACGGCGGAAGGACAGCAGAAGGGTGCCGACATTCTGAATCAGCACGGCATCGACGGTTTGGTCGTTATCGGAGGGGACGGCTCTTACCACGGGGCGAACAAGCTGAGCAAACTCGGAATCAAAACCATGGGCCTTCCGGGCACGATTGATAACGATATTTCCTATACGGACTATACAATCGGCTTTGATACAGCTGTGAGCGTCGTTGTAGACGCCGTTAATAAATTGCGCGACACGATGTCTTCCCATGCGCGCTCCTCCGTTGTAGAGGTTATGGGACGCCACTGCGGCGACATTGCGCTCCATGCGGGCCTTGCTTCAGGCGCAGAGACCATTCTGGTGCCGGAAGTGGAGTACAACCTTGATGAAGTGGCAACCCGTTTGCGCGAGAATTTCGCAAAAGGCAAGCGTCACAGTATCATCATCGTAGCGGAAGGCGTCGGACGCGGCGAGGACATCGTATGTGATCTTAAAGAGTGCCACGCCTCGATCGATGCACGGGTAACGGTGCTCGGACATATCCAGCGCGGTGGAGCTCCAACTCCGTTTGACCGGAACCTGGCAAGCCGTCTTGGCGATTTTGCGGTTCGCAGTCTGATTGACGGCCAATCCGATAAAGGATGCGGCATCATCAAGGGCGAGTTGGTCCTCACGGATATTGACAAGGTCGTTAACACGAAGAAAGAATTTAACCGTGAGCTTTACGATCTGGCATTGCGGTTATCCCAATAAAATTAGGACATGTCCTAATTTCTGACGAGAAGCAAAAAGACCGTCTCTCATTGCAGAACGCATTCTGCATGGAGACGGTCTTTTTGTAGCGGTAAGAAAGCAGAAACTTCAGAGGCCTGTCAGCGATATTTCGCAAGAAAAACTCCCGCAGAATACGGTCTCTCTTCTCTTAGAGGCTCTTCGACTGACATTAGGATGCGGATCGGGATGGAGCATGTACCTGGCGTGCGAACTTGCGTTGAACTTTGACCAGACGCATAAGCATCAGGGCAGCGCCGACGGCAAGGCCCGTGATTAACCCGATCCAGTAGCCGAAGGCTTGCCAATCGGTGTAGTTGGCGAGCACATAACCTACGGGCAGACCAATCACCCAAAACGACAGAAAAGCGAGCATAAAGGCGACATTCACGTCTTTATAGCCCCGCAGCGCTCCTTGGGTCGGCGTGGCGATCGCGTCCGAGATCTGAAAGAAGATCGCGAACAGCAGAAACTGCTGGATCAGCGCCACGACGGCAGGCTCGTTGGAATATAATCCGGCAACCTGGCGGCCGGCCATAAACAGGATGACAGCCGTGATCAGCGACAGGATAACGGCTGTGCTGATGCCCAGTTTCGCGTACTTCCAGGCATCCTTCATTCGTCCCGAGCCGGTCTCGAAGCCTACAAGGATGGTCAGACTCATGCATATGCTTAATGGCAGCATATACAGTGTCGTAGCGAAATTCAGGGCCGCTTGGTGAGCGGCAATCGTTGCCGTGTCAAAGCTGCTCATAAGCAACGTCACCGCAGCGAAGACGGCGGTCTCCAGAAAGATGGAGAACCCGATCGGCACGCCGATTTTTAACAGGCTTTTCCATGCGCTCAATGAAACACCCTGAAGCTGCCTGAAGATGCCGAATGAAGAGAACGGATGATGGTTATGGATGACCACGATGGCGATGATGAGTACGGTCCAGTATGTAATCGCGGAGGCGATACCGGCGCCCACGCCCCCCATTCTTGGAAAGCCCCAGAATCCATAAATGAACAGCGCATTCAGGCCTACATTCACCGGCAGGGTAATCAGCGTGATCACCATGGAAATTTTAGTTTGCCCGAGTGCATCAATAAAACTGCGCAGTACGGTATAAGCGAACAGGGGAATGATGCCGATCGAGATGGCGGCGAGAAACTGGGAGGCAATCCGCCGAACTTCCGGCTCCAGGCTCATAGCTCCGAGAATGCTCGGTACAACGGCATACCCGATCGCAAGGACGACGATGGCAAGTAAGATGGACAGCCAGAGCGCCTGGTTCACTTGATAAGCGACTTTATTTTCCTGTCGCCCGCCAATGAGCTGCGAAACGATGGGGGTGATCCCCATCAGAATTCCGCTAAGGCCGGTTTGGACCGGGATCCAGATGCTTGTCGCGATTGCTACGCCTGCCAGGTCGGCTGAGCTGAATTTTCCGGACATGTTGGTGTCGAAAAAAGTAATGGCCGATAAGGCTAGCTGCGTAATTAAGATGGGGATAAGAATGATTGCAAATTGCTTCAGCTTTCCCCGTGTTGTCGTAGTCGGTTGCATGTGCGATGTGCCTTCCTTATTGTAGTTTTCGGACGGTGCCCCCATATTGTAGGGTTCTGCTATGGTTGGGGACAATAACTGGCTTATTGAGCGGCGACCCAAAACTCAACCAATCGTTGAATTGGAGTGCGTCAATTTGACAGATTAAGGGGCAAGCCAGCCCTACCCATCATCATAGCATCTGCTGTCAAGAGATCTCACCGAGCTGCTTGAACGCAGAAAGGGCCGGCCATGTTGATGGCCGACCCTTTGCGAATGGATAATTGAATTATTTATGAGTGACGCCTTCCGTATACCGGTTGGAAGCATTCCAGAGTAAATATTCATCGACGTTTGTATCTTTGAGGGCGCGAATCTGCTCTTCGATTTCCTTTTTCCCGTACTTGGCATAATTACCGCTTCCGAGCCAGCTCGCGGTAAAGTCCTGAATCCATGGCCGGATGATCGGCTTCTGCTCTCCCAGCTCTTCGAGCTTCTTGTGAGTATCTTCCATGGATCCCTTGATGGTCTGGTAAGGAGCCTTGTCCGGTACGGGGGAGCCGAACCAGCCTGCCGTGTAATGGCTTGGGTATACCATCGGACTGATGATATCGACGTTTTTGGAAATTTTGACGAAGTCCTGCCCGATGCCTTCTGCTGCAGGCACCGAGGCCGCATAGCCGAAGATGTCAACGGATACGCGGATGCCAAGCGGCGCGAGTTCTTCCCGGGCATACTGCACAAAATCGGATACCACGTCCACGCGCGATTGATCCGTTTTGGTATACTTCAGCGAATCGGCGCGTTTCTCAAAGCCCTCCGGAAAACGGACATAATCAAACTGGATTTCCTTGAACCCGAGTTTGGCGGCTTCCTTGGCGATCTCGATGTTGTAATCCCATACCTCTTTGCTGTACGGGTTAACGAAGCTGTCGCCCCCGCCATTGGTCCACACGCTGCCGTCTCCTTTACGGAAGGAAAGCTCCGGGTTTTTCTTGGCAAGAATGGTATCCTTGAACACGACAACTCGGGCGATCGGATAAATATCGTGTTTCTCCAGCCGCTTCATCAGCTGTTTGATGTCTTTGATAAAAGGCTGGGATTTACCGAGTTCCTTAAGCTTCGGATTATCGGTTTTGTACGTTATGTATCCTTCATCGTCCTTGATGTCAATGACCATGGCATTGAGTTCGGTCTTGTCCATAAGATCCACGAGCTGATTCATTCTGGAGCCGCCTGCGCTATAAGCCGTTACATAAATGCCTTTGACTTTAGGAGCGTCAATCTGCGGATCGATTTCCGTCGTGTTTGGCTTGATGTCGGATTGGCCCTGACCTTGATTGTTCTTTTGGTGCATGCCCTGAATCACGGCGGTATTTCACGATGCCTGAAGTTTGGCGGTAAGATTGTTATCTTGCGGACTGGAACCGCCGAAGCCCGCGGAAGCCAAGATGAATAAAGCCAAGATGATATTCATAATTACTCTCTCCCTTGTGTACATTCACATCATGATTATAAAGGAACGGATGCCTACAAAAAGAACAGGATTGTTACAATCGACAATAAATTGGAAACGGCGGGTGAGCGTACTTAGTTCATTAAACGGGTCAAGGGTGTTTTAAACGCTAAATATCGACATTTGTGGCAGGTGGCCGTGAACAACGTGTGAACTTGGGGAGTGACTAGCATCGGAATATAATACCCGTAAGAAGGCGGACAGCGTTTACATGCAGCTTTATCTGCTGGTGGGAAATGACGTGCTTATAGAATTTACATTTATCCATAAAAAAATGCCGTTACTCACCGGTGAATTTTACCGGAGAATAACGGCACTTGTCGTGCGATATTCACGTGCTGCATAAAAATTAATGAAGCGGCGTTTGGTTCTGATGCTCGCAAATGCTGAACTGAATAATTTCAAGAGCGTCCTCCGGCTCCAGAATACTCAGCCCGTCCCTAAGAACGATCATGGAATTTAGTTCGTTCTGTCTAAAGAACGATAACATTTCCGGGAACCACTTCATGACGATTTGTGACAATTTTACCGTTTCCATTTCCATAAAAATCACCCTTTCCTTCCAAATTGGTTAGGCAGGACGTTCTTTTGTAAAACGGAAAAACAATTAAAATTGGGCCAAAGCGATGCCCGGGAAACAGATCTCATGAATATTGTAGGAACCGCGCACAAATATTATACCACATATTTACCTTACCCTGACAGGTGGTAAATATTTAGTTCTTGCGGAATTGACCCATGACAGCCGTGGTTTCCACGATATTAACAAAGGCAAGGGGATCTGTCTCTGTAATAATCTGTTTTAGCTCAGCCAGCTCATATCGCGTCGTGACGGTCATAAGCATATCCTTTTCTTTATGACTGAAGGCCCCCTCGGTTTTGATCTTGGTTATGCCGCGGGGGCGCTTAAGCAGCTTCTCCAGCAGGGCTTCCGTCTGGTTCGTTACAATAAAGACGGTAACCTTGATATGACTGACGTGGAGCATATCGACCATTTTTCCGGCAATATAGATGGAGGCCATGGAGGCAAGGGCCAAGTTCCAATCGTTTTCCAAATAAGCAACAGCCATAATGACGATGGCGTTCAGCGTCACGAGTACACTTCCTACGGGGAAGTCCCGATATTTCGTAACGAGGGAGCCGATAATATCAAAGCCCCCGGTGGAACCGCCAACCCGAAAGGAGAGGCCGGTACCGAATCCGACAAGCACGCCGCCGAACACCGAGGACAGCAGCATGTCGGTTGCAACCGGGGTGACCGGAATGAGCTCCAGGAATAGGGTTGTAACGATAACCGAGAGAACGCTGAGACCAACGAACCTTTTGCCGAGCTTGAACCAACCTGTGATAAGAATCGGGATATTGAGCACAAAATACATGACGCTGATATTAAGCGGCGTGAAGTAGCCGATAATTAGGGCCACGCCGGAAACGCCTCCGCTGAGCAGATGATGGGGAATCAGAAACAAATTAAATCCGCCGGCGATAATGATGCCGCCGAACACGATCGAGAAATAGGTCCATAGACGCTTCAACATAGGAATCACCTCCCGGTTATTATGACTTCTTTAAGCTTGCTGGTATTCCAGAAATGTTTTGTGATATAATGTATTGGATATTCTTGAGTAGTCCGTTACATTGATAACTTTGCAAGCTTATCAGGATGATTATACATTAACCAGTCATCATACTGGTGATAAGAGAAATATACCGGTTCACCTCGTGCAGAAAATCCTGCTGGCCGGGAAAGCCTATAAACGTTACCACTACTTAAGAATACAGAGAAGAAAGTGGAAGTCCACAGATAGAAGGAGTATGAACCTATTGAAAAATTTCGCAGATTTTGGCTTGGAGCCTCGCGTGCTGCAAGCAATTACTGAACTTGGCTTTGAGGAAGCCACACCGATCCAATCCCAATCCATTCCGATTGCTCTCACCGGCAAGGATATGATTGGACAAGCACAGACGGGTACTGGTAAGACAGCAGCATTCGGCCTTCCTCTTATCCACAAAATCGCCAAGGAAGAGGAGCGTATCGTCGCTCTGATTATGACACCGACCCGTGAACTTGCCATCCAGGTTGCAGAAGAAATCGGTAAACTGTCCCGTTTTAAAGGAATCCGTTCCTTGGCTATTTATGGCGGACAGGATATCGGGCGTCAGATCCGCGCTTTGAAAAAGAAGCCTCAAATTATTATCGGCACACCAGGTCGACTACTTGACCACATCAACAGAAAAACCATCCGACTTGACGATGTCCAAACCGTTGTATTGGATGAAGCGGATGAAATGCTGGACATGGGCTTCATGGAAGACATCCAGTCGATCCTGAAGCTTGTTCCTGAAGAACGTCAAACCTTGCTGTTCTCCGCAACTATGCCGGCTAACATTCAGAAGCTGGCATCCCAGTTCCTTAAGGAACCTGAGCATGTATCCGTTATTCCTAAGCACGTTAGTGCACCTCTGATTGATCAAGCATATATCGAAGTTCCTGAACGTCAAAAATTCGAAGCATTGAGCCGCCTTCTGGACATGGAGTCACCTGAGCTTGCGATCGTCTTTGGACGTACCAAGCGCCGTGTTGACGAATTGGCAGAAGCATTGCAAAAACGCGGATACTCGGCGGATGGTCTTCATGGTGATCTGTCCCAGCACCAACGTGATACCGTTATGCGTAAATTCCGTGACGGAAGCATCGATGTCCTCGTGGCAACCGATGTGGCAGCGCGCGGTCTCGACGTATCCGGCGTTACCCATGTTGTAAACTTTGACTTGCCGCAAGATCCGGAAAGTTATGTACACCGTATTGGACGTACAGGCCGTGCGGGTAAGGAAGGTACGGCTTGGTCTTTCGTGACACCGCGTGAAATGGATCATCTGTATTTCATCGAGCGTGTGACTCGTCATCGTATTCCACGCAAGCCGTTGCCAACGATTGCCGAAGCGATTGAAGGCAAACAACGTATCATCGCTGAGCGAGTGCTTGAAATCATCGAGCAGGGTGAATTGACCGAATACAAAGGTCTTGCGATTCAATTGCTGGAGCAGTACGATTCCGTACAGCTGCTGGCAGCTGCAATGAAAATCCTGACAGGCGACAAGAAGGAAGCATCCGATATTCATCTGACGCCTGAAGATCCGATCCGTGCAAAACGCCGGAAGCCGGACATCCGCAATGGTCGCAAGCCAAGCGGTGGCTATGGCGGCCGCAGCAGCGGCGGCGGATATCGCCGTGATGGCGGCAGCGGCAGCGGTGGTAACCGTGGCGGCTACTCCAAAGGCGGATACAACCGTGATGGAGGCGGCAGCAGTTATGGCAACCGCGAGGGCGGTGGCTACAACCGTGACCGCAACAATAGCGGTGACCGTAAACCTCGTTCCTACAGCGGCGGCGAGCGTCGTCCTAACCGGAGCGGAGACGAATAATTTATACGCGTAATTTCTTCTGACTGAAGAAACCAAACATAAAAGACGAAGCAGCTGCCCACGCCGCGCTTCGTCTTTTATTCATGTTTAAAGAAGATGCACCCAGGGTGCATCCCCTTTAAACTCGCAGTTTTAGAGCAATACCTAGCTGATCTGTTTCACTTCATGATTCAAAGAGACATTAGATGTAGAATGTGCTGAGAATAATGACAAGGAGAATGAACAGAACCAGAACAATACCAACATTACTTCCGTAGCCGTAACCGCCGCCTTCACAAGACATACATAATCCCTCCTCTTTAAATTTGGAAATTCAAGCTTGTTGAACGGATTACGTGATATCGTATGGAGAAACAGGGGCACTGGATTGGATAAATGCCCAGGTCGTCTAAATTAGGCTCTGGCAATGCATGTACAAAATAAGGTATATTAATAGATACATGCATGATTTGAGTGAGGAGGAAACGGATTTGGAAATGAAAGGAGCCATGGGTGGCTTATACAAGCTCACCGAGTGGATTACCCGTATTGCTTTTTCGAACATCTTGTGGGTTATTTGTACATCGCCTTTCCTGTTTATCGTTCTAACCAAATTCCTGATGGCCGTTCAGACACCGGATGCGCATAATGAGCAGCTGCTGTCAAACTGGGTTCTGGGAATATTATCACCGTTTGTTTTGTTTCCGGCTACGGCGGCTTTATTTACCGTTGTACGCAAATGGGTAATGGGCAATCCGGACGTGTCCGTATTTAAAACGTTCTTCAAGGGTTATAAGGAAAATTATAAGCAGAGCATGATCGGCGGTATTTTTTACACGCTGCTGTTCGTGATTATGTACGTGGATTACACGGTTTATATGACGCAGCTTGATGGCTTTCAGCTTGTCGGCATTGTGATGCTCGTGCTGCTTATCGTGCTGTTTGTTTCCCTGTTTAATTTCTTCTCCATGACCGTTCATTATGAGATGAAAACGACGCAGCTGTTAAAAAATGCGGTGCTGCTGACATTGATTCGTCCGTTTCGCGTATTTTCGACTTTGATCGGAAGCGCTGTCTTGGCGTATATCGGCACGCAGATGCCGGTGCTGTTCGTGTTCTTCCTGTTCTGCCTGATGGCATTGTTTGCATTCTTTAATTTCTATGCCACCTTCACCAAAATGCAGGAACAGCAGGAGAAGATGAAGAAAGCGGAGGAAGAGGAGTCCGAAACCGAACAAGCTCTTCTGGAAAGCATGGAATCTGCCAAAAAGGGAGAGAACGGATCGAAACCTTAGTACGCGAGGTTTACTTTTCCGGCAAAACCCCCTATAATAAGACTACATCCTGCGATGTTCGTTTCGGTTTTCCGTTGTTTTGAACCAATGACGATGTCTAGGGAGATCTATACGTAATCGTGGCTGAAATGCCCTGTCTATATGACAAGGGGAATTCATAAGCGGTTCTGCGGTCACCCACCTGCTAATGCAGGTTCGAAGACAATGTTTACCGGACGGCATAGGCGGGTTTCGTTAAGTCAATGAATGGGCACCTCTTTCATTTCGAATTCGAAGTGAAAGAGGTGCCTTTTTGCTATATATAAAGGTTTGCTGAAAGCATAAACAATGTTAAACTAGAGTATGGAAAGGAACGGTCATTTATAAAGGAGGAACGGTCTTTGTCATTAAAACGAGTTCTAATTGGTATCGTGCGCAGCTATGACGGCACAAGCGACCGTGCTAAAGATCCCAAGCTGAAGACGCGTTATTACAATCTTTCAAAAGAAAAGTGTTTTGAAGAGGTTTCCTCGACACTGAAAAAAATTCCGGGTTACAAAGTTCTGCATGAGGTTAAATCCGTGGGAGAGATCACGCTCGAGAAAAGAACCTCGTTTGGACGTACACTGGACATTACCGTATCCGTGCTCGGCATCAGTCCGGTTCGCAGCGCAGTTGATATGTATTCGGCTTCCCGCGGTTCCCTAGGGGATCTGGGAGCGAACTACCGGGTTATCTTGAACCTGTACGCTGTTCTGGATAAAAAACTGAGCAAGTATAAAGTGGATGCTTAGTAGAATAAGAAAAAGCGGGAGAGCTGCTCTCCCGCTTTTTAAAAGTGTGCAGTGTATGTAGCTTTTGGCGTGTTACCGCAAAGATTTTACTGCATCGATCGCGGCTTCGTAATTCGGGTGCTCCGTCATCTCACCAAGGTATTCAACATAGGTGATGGTATCGTTAGTATCCACGACGAAGATCGAACGCATGTCGAGTTGGAATTCCTTGATGAGCACGCCATACGCTTCACCGAAAGAACGCGATTTATAGTCGGAGAGCGTAATGACCCGGTCAACGCCTGCAGCTCCGCACCAACGGGCTTGAGCGAACGGAAGGTCGGCACTGATCGTAAGGATCACCACATCATCGCCCAGACCAGCAGCTTCTTCATTGAAACGGCGCGTCTGTGCATCGCATACCCCGGTGTCGAGGGAAGGAACGACGCTGATCAGCTTGATTTTACCGGCATAATCCTTAAGAGATACGTCTTCGAGCAGGTTTTTGCTCACTGTAAAATCCGGCGCGGCATCACCAGCCTTGAGCTGTGGACCGATGAGTGTAATAGGATTGCCTTTGAAAGTGGCAGCTCCTGAACGTTCTTGAGCCATGAGAAATCTCCTCCTTGGATATCAAAGTTTGGTGATCAGGTTCAT
Organism: Paenibacillus sp. Dod16; assembly: GCF_049893405.1. Taxonomy (NCBI): domain Bacteria; kingdom Bacillati; phylum Bacillota; class Bacilli; order Caryophanales; family Paenibacillaceae; genus Paenibacillus; species Paenibacillus sp. Dod16. The sequence continues at coordinate 120,796 of NZ_JBNDYG010000003.1, read as the reverse complement.
GGTACATTATAATCTTTTTAAAAAGGGTATGTCCACTAGGAGCATCCCTGCCCTGGTTTAGGATGAGGAGGATGCTATGATATTCGTACGTTATGAAAATTGGAAAAGTTATTTGCGTTATTATCCCGTTACATCGCTGCTGCTTGTCATTAACCTGGTGATGTTTGTGATCACATCCTTAGACGGCGGTTCCAGAAATCCGGTTACGCTGCTGAAATATGGGGCTTTATCGGATTTGCCGCAATTCGTTGATCAGGCATGGAGATACTTTACGGCGATGTTTCTGCATAACGGATTTGATCATGTATTGTTTAACGGCTTCGCACTGCTGGTATTTGTTCCCCCGCTGGAAAGAATCATGGGGAGCTGGAAGTTTGCCATTCTGTATCTGCTCAGCGGTGTTCTCGGTAATGTAATCGGATTGGCTTATTATGAGCGTATGGAGGACTATACCTTCCTTGTAGGCGCCTCAGGAGCCATTTACGGAGCTTATGGCGCTTATCTGTACATTGCCCTGTTCCAGCAGCATGTCATTGATGAGTCGTCCCGTAAGACGCTGTTCACCCTGCTTATTTTGGGGATACTGTTCTCGTTTACCCCAGGGGTCAGCCTTGTAGCGCATGTCGGCGGATTGGTAGGCGGATTTTTCCTCTACGGTCTCATGATTCGATTATTTAAACGTCGAACATAATCGGACCTTAGAGGGTCTGTTATAATAGAATTGGATGATTTGATAAAGTCTTCAAGTCTTCTAGGGAATAAGAATGGAGCGATAAAAGGCGTGGAATTACGACAGTTGCAATACTTTGTAAAGGTTGCGCAAAAGGAACACGTTACCCAAGCGGCAGAAGAGCTTCATGTGGCTCAGTCAGCCGTCAGCCGTCAAATACATCAGTTGGAAGAAGAGCTTGGTGTTAATTTGTTCATGCAAAAAGGCCGGAATCTGCAGTTAACCCCGGTAGGCCAGCTTTTTTGCAAACGGGTGGAGAGCATTATGAAGGACTTGGACCGTGCGGTCGTCGAGATACATGAATTTCTGGACCCGGAACAGGGAGAGATCCGCATCGGATTCCCACACAGCCTGGGCATCCATTTGATTCCGTCCATTGTGGCTGAATTCCGGAAGAAATATCCGAACGTGAAGTTCCGGTTCAAGCAGGGGATGTTCCCGACACTGATCCGGGACGTGGTTGGAGCTGAAGTGGATCTGGCATTTGTGTCGCCGTTTCCGGATCGTCATGATCAAGTGGATGGGGATATCGTTTTGACAGAGGAGCTGTTTGCGATCCTGCCGCCGAATCACCCGCTTGCGGGGGAGCAGTCCATCAAGCTGGAGCAGTTGAAAGAGGAGCGCTTTGTGCTGTTCAGCAAAGGCTACTCCTTGCGTCCAATTGTGTGGCATGCCTGTCTTGAAGCAGGGTTCACGCCGAAGATTGCTTTTGAAGGCGAGGAAACGGATACGATCCGCGGGCTGGTTGCGGCCGGTATGGGGGTCAGCCTGCTTCCTGAAATGGCCCTATTCCAGACGAATCCTCTGCAGCCGGCACGCGTCCGGATCTCGGAGCCGAAGGTAACGCGTTCCATCGGTCTGATCCACCGCGCGGACGAGAAGCTGCCACCGGTTGCTCAGGCATTCCGTGCGTTTCTGCTTCAATATTTTGGTATTGATCCGTCGCCGAAAAAGGAAGGGAAAGCGGACTGACGCATCAACTCCCTAACCTGGCTTCATTAATCAAAAATAACATATATAAAAAAAAGAGGGTTTTCCTTCTCCACCGATCCAGGTAGAGAGGAAAGCCCTTTGTTGTTGTGTTTTTATTGAGTTATTCCCGGTTGCTCGTAAAGATCATGATATAACGGATCAACTCGAGCAGAGAGATCAAAGCTGCAGCGACATAGGTCAAGGCCGCGGCGTTCAATACTTTAGCAACTCCGCGTTCTTCGTCATTGGCGATATAGCCTTCTTGAACCATCAGCTGACGAGCACGGTTACTTGCGTTAAACTCGACCGGCAGGGTGACGAGCTGGAAGGCAACGGCGCAAGAGAAGAAGATGATGCCGAGACCGACCAGGTTCATAGCTTGGAACAGGAATCCGGCAATCAAGAGAAACGGAGCGATACCCGATGCGAAGTTTACGACCGGGAACATTTTGTGACGGGCTACAAGCATCGGATAGTGCTCGGCATGCTGGATCGCATGGCCAACCTCGTGACAAGCAACAGAGACAGCCGAGATCGTGCGTTCATAATAAACGGGCTCCGATAAACGCACAACGCGTTTGGTTGGATCATAGTGGTCGGAGAGTGTGCCTGGCACCGGTTCAATCGGCACATCATGGAGGCCGTTGGCATCCAGCATATGCCGGGCAGCATCGTATCCTGTCATGCCGGTGCTGTTCTCGACCTTGGCCCATTTGTTAAACGTGCCTTTGACCCGGAACTGGGCCCATAGCGAGAATATAAAAGCGATAATAATGAGAATAAACATCCAGTCAGAATACATGTATCATACCCCCATACAAAGTTGTTATTTGGTTCTTCACCATTACATCGAAGTGAACTGGTTCAGCAAGATTTGTAGCGACTCGATGCAAGCAGCCCCTTTAGGAAGAATGTTAGCGAGTACTTCCCGGGCTTGACTTGGCTTTAATTCACTCAGAAGCGGGTTGAGTTCCTTCACATCCCGTTCCAGCTGTTTCATCTGTATTTCGAGCTTGGTTAGCTTCTCCGTCATTTCGGAATCATCGGGAACCGACTTCCAGCGATCAAGTCTCTCCTTAATCTCATCGAGAGTATATTTCTCTTGCTTTAACTGATTAATACGTTCGAGAGTGCTTAAGGTTTCAGAACTGTACAACCGGTAGTTTTTTAACGTCCGTTTTTCAGGGGAGATCAAACCCAGCTTCGTATAATAGTCAATGGTTCTTTCGCTGATTCCGGCAACTTTGGCCAGCTCACCGATTCGGAAAAGGTTTCCGCTCGTGATCCCCATCATTCATCACCTCACAAGCTTTCATTGAATTGGAAATTAATGAATGCATTTATATTTTCATTTTAATAGAAATATGATACATGATCTTGAACCATACAGTCAAACGTCATAGTTGTGACAAAAAATCTTGAAGCCTGGTTTTTTTTAATCGATACATGATGTTTGAGGATTTGCACTGTATGCACTTAATGTTAGATTATATTACACAAACTTCGTTTTTTATGAAAATAATCGTTGCAGATTTTGGTTAACCCCCCTATAATGACAATATGAATTCAAGGTTATGTTATAATAGTTTACATTAAGGGGAGTGTAAAACATGGGAAAAAGATGGCTAGGTTTAATGGCGGGAGTAATCGCATTGCTTGCATTCCCGGCGAGCGCGTTCGCCGCTGATGGGGGAGCCACGAACGTTGAATTAACGGCTGGTTTGAACTCCGTGTTCGTATTCTTGGCAGCATTGCTCGTATTCTTCATGCAAGCAGGGTTCGCACTGCTGGAAGCCGGATCTGTCCGTATGAAGAATGCAGGCCACGTTGCAGGCAAAACATTCCTGACCTTCGGCATTTCGATCGTTGCCTTCTGGGCACTAGGGTTTGGCCTGGCATTCGGCAACGGGAACAGTTTTTTCGGATTTGAAGGTTTTTTCTTAAGTGGCGACAATGCGGCTGGCTCTTTTGATTCCTTGTCCGCTTACGATGTGCCGACAACCATTATGTTTTTGTTCCACTTATCCTTTGCGGCCGTATCCTTGGCCATCGCTTGCGGTGGTATGGCAGAACGGGCAAAGCTCAGCGTCTATATCGTGTTTGGATTGCTGTTCACCATCGTGATTTATCCGATTGTTGCTCACTGGGTATGGGGCGGAGGCTGGCTCGGAGCTCTGGGTATGCAGGACTTTGCCGGATCGACGGTCGTTCACTTGACAGGTGCTACAGCGGCGCTGGTGGCTACCGTTCTTCTGAAGCCACGGCTTGGCAAATATAATAAGGACGGGAAGCCTAACAGCATTCCGGGCCACAACCAGGTATTATCGGTGCTCGGCGTATTCATCATCTGGATCGGTTGGTTCGGATTTAATCCAGGCAGCACCATCTCCGCACTCACGGACGGCTTCTTCGGTTTTGTGGCTTTAAATACGAATATCGCGGCTGCGGCAGGTGCACTAGCGGCATTGCTGATCTCTTGGGCGGTTCTTGGCAAAGCAGATATTCCTAGCATGTTGAACGGTATTCTTGCTGCTTTTGTGGCCATCACGGGGGCCTGTGCATTCGTGGAACCTTGGGCGGCTGTTGTTATCGGTGCAGTAGCCGGTACGATTACCTTCTTTACGGCACAGTGGTTTGACCGCAAAGGCATTGATGATCCTGTATATGCATTCTCCGTACATGGTATTGCCGGTATGTGGGGGGCTGTATCCACCGGTTTGTTCGCAGCACCGAGACTTGTTGAAATTACAGGCGTAGGCAAAGAAGGTTTGTTCTACGGCGGGGGCTTCGGTCAGCTTGGCGTTCAGCTATTGGGCCTCATCGGTACGTTTGCATTCGTTCTCGTGATCTCATTCATTATTCTGTACCTCATGAAAATTACGATGGGTATCCGTGTAACGGAGGAAGAAGAATTAGTGGGTCTAGATATGAGCGAACATGGAACTTACGGATATCCGGAGCAAATGAAACTTCTGGCGGAATCGGAAGGGAAATTACCAGAGTTTCGTTCCGGAGGCAAAGGGGTACCTGGAAGCGATACGGCGTTATAAATATAAAACTCTAAATGGTTATTGATTATGTAATGAGGAGGCCGCGGCATGAAACCTCTGAAATCCGTAAATCTGTTTCCGGTATTCTCGGAAATTCAGACAGCAGCAACAGCCCAGCAATTACGAGATGAACGGATCGTTTGTCAGAACCATCTGATCGAGATGCGTCATGACATGGAGCTGAGAGAGTGGATCGCATCCGTCAATACGATGCACGATCTGATTGGACAGCGTGCCGCGGCAATCTGTGAGCAGGACATGTGGGAGGCTGGCTTGGGCCAGCCTCCTGCGCGTTATGCGTTTGTTGCTTTTGGCAGCAGCGGAAGGCAGGAAGCTACGCTGTGGAGCGATCAGGACAACGGTTTGATCATTGGCGATGAGCTGGAGGAGGAACAGCTTCCCTTCTTTCGGGAATATGGCCTTCGACTGGCGAACCTGCTGGAGTATGCAGGCTATCCCAAATGTTCGGGAAAAGTGATGTGTTCCGAACCTTTATGGAGTAAAAAGCTTGGCGATTGGAAAAATCAGATTAGCGAGTGGTGTGGAGACCAGCAGTGGGAGCCGATTCGCAATTTTATCATTGCTTCGGATCTCCGTCATATAGCGGGAGATGGCGAGCTAACGGAGGCATGGGCCGACCATTTCCGGAGCTCCGTCGAGTTGAACCCGAATATCGGCAATGCCGTGCTGCGCAATACGGTCAAGCACAAGGCAACGCTGAATGTCATGGGGCGAATTGTAACGGAGCGGTTTGGTGAGCATGCCGGTGAATTTGACGTAAAGTATGGCGTTTATATTCCACTTGTAAACAGTATTCGCACGATGGCGCTCCAAAGAGGCATCATCGAAACCTCGACGCAAAAGCGGATGGAGAAGGTGATGCTGCTTGAGGGCGGCAACTTGCTGCTGGAAAGCGTGCAGCGTGCTTTTTTTACGGCGCTTCGGCTGAGAAATAACACGCCCCATCGGCTGGAGAACGGGCTGATCACGAGCAGCGGGTATATCCCGCAGGAGCAGCTCAAGAACAAAACCATGCAGTACGAGCTTCGCGATACGCTTGGTGTGGTCAGACGGATACACCGGTCATTGCAGCGAGAGCACCGTTTTGCGGAGAGGAGGAACCCATGACTGAACCGGGACAATCGAACGGGGGCTTCTGGAGATCCCTCCGTTCGGGTAACTTTAATTCTGCCATCGCCTCTATGCGCGGGGCGCAGACGGCGCAGCAGCTGGCGTTCATCCGATCCCAGATGAAGGATAACCGGAGGCCGGAGGTTCTGGGTACCCCGCTGGACGAGCTGGAGGTTATTGTGTTTGATCTGGAGTCGACGGGGTTCAATCACCAGCACGGCGATGAAATTTTGTCATTCGGTGCTATCAAGGTCATCGGCGAGCAAGTGATCGAGAACGAAACCTTTCATATGATTGTTAACAGCGGTGCTCCTGTTCCCCCATTCATTGCTGAGCTGACAGGAATTACGCAGCATATGGTTGATGCAGCCCCGCCCTTAATGGAGGGGCTGCATGATTTTATGGCTTTTATAGGAGGCAGGGTGCTTGTTGCCCATGCCGCTGCGCATGACCGCGGATTCCTGAACGCAGCCTTGTGGAAGACGTCAAAGGTTCGATTAACCCATCGGCTCCTTGATACGATGATGCTCGCGCAGAGATTATATCCTGAGCAGAAGGACTACAGTCTGGATGAGCTGCTGCGGAGCAGCGGCATTCCGGTGGAGGGCCGGCATCATGCTCTGTCCGACGCGCGAATGACTGCCCGGCTGTGGGCGGATTATATGAAAGAAATTCAGGCGCGCGGCCATGCAACCACGCTTGGAGATTTGTATGTCTATCTAAGCGAGGCGTAACCGCGAATAAGATGGTTGCCGCGATAGCTTATTATTCTGATATGATCTTGCAAGGAATCGGGGCGAGGGAATAGAATTCCGATTCCTGCCGCACCCAGGAATGTGTCGGCAGATTGCTGAATAATTCTGAGGTCTCTTGTCCTCGAATAATTTTGTGAGTTTGAAGCTGTAATGGTTTTGAATCGGGAGCGTTTGGAGCTGCAGGAGATCCGATGGCATACACCTGGAGCAATCCGCCGAAGGACTGAAGCTGCAGCAGATCCTGGCCGGACGGCTCAGGGAATGTATCCGGGTGACTGTGAAACAATCCGACAATTCCTTTTTCAGTTAACACCAAGCGGGTCCATTGAACAGGGTCCAGATGAAAAGAATGCAGCGGAAACTCCGCTGTATTTTTTATGGGGATAAATTGCGTAACGGTTACTGATCGCCTTGCTGCGCTGGAGTGCCCGATAAGGACACCACAAGCTTCCTGTGGCAGACAATCATACGTATAGTCCGATATATGCTGTTGTACGGCCGCGTGCAGCAGAAGCTGCTCCAGGGCCATGTCAGACGGGTTCATCTTTTTCCCTCCCGGGCTATATTTTAGAGTTGATCACGTGTTTGAAAGATCAGGGTTTCAGGGTACAATAGGGACTATAACTAAGTTTAGCAAAGGAACCTATATCTATGAAACGAAACATCATCATCCTCGTTCTGCTGGTTGTAGCGGCAGGCGCTGTAATCTATAACCAAGCCGGCGACAATATCCAGGCTGTCTTCACGCAGGAGAAGCCGCTCCCGACGGAGACAGGCGCCAAAGCCGGACTGCTTGCCCCTACCTTCACCCTGAAGGGGATGGACGACAAGACATATGCCGGCGGCGGAGCGCGCGATAAAGCGATGGTTGTCAATTTCTGGGCATCTTGGTGTGAGCCGTGCAAACAAGAAGCCCCGGAGCTCGATAAGCTGGCGGAGGAATATGCAGATGAGCTGGAAATCTACGGCGTGAACGTGTCCAAGTATGATAATGAGAAGAAAGCGCGTCAATTCGTTAAGGATTTTGAACTCCGGTATCCAATACTTCTTGATCCGAAAGGAGAAGTGTTCGAGGAGCTGTATAAAGGTCAGGTCTTCCCGACGAATGTGCTGATTGATCGAAACGGCGTGATCCAGGAAATCATTCTTGGCGCTCCGGATCCCAAGGATCTTCGCAAAAAGATAGCTAAGTTGTTGAATTAATTGTGAAGCGAAGAGCGGCTGAAACACCAAAAAAGCGCGGCCTCCATGTGCATACATGGCGGATACGCGCTTTTTATATTGGATACATCCTTAGTGATTAACCAACCCTTGCCTTGCCGCGGACTCATGTACCTGCTCCGGTGAGATTTGACCGAGCAGCGCATAACGCATACTGTCAACCAGCGCTTCCCAGCTCGCCTCAATGACGTTGCTGGAAACCCCGACGGTGTTCCAGGAGTTCTCAAAGTTCTTGGACTCGATGAGCACCCGTACTTTGGCTGCCGTCGCATCCTTGTCATCCAGCACCCGTACCTTATAGTCAGCAAGATGCATTTCCTTGAGTGTCGGGAAGTATTGGACCAGCGCTTTACGCAGCGCGTTGTCTAGCGCATTGACCGGGCCGTTGCCTTCCGCTGCGGTGTAGATGCTCTCACCGGCAACGTTGACTTTGACAAAGGCTTCGGAAACAACCGGCTGGCCGGCTGACTTCTCTACGAGCATTTTGAAGGATTCGAAGGTAAACAGTTCCTTAAACTCTCCGTTCGCTTCTCGAAGCAGCAGCTCCAGGGAAGCGTCTGCCCCCTCGAATTGATATCCTTCATGCTCAAGATCCTTGATCTTTCCGATAATAAGCTTGGATTGTTCACTAGCCGGATCAAAGTTAAGACCCATGTCTTGTGCCTTCGATACGATGTTGCTCTGTCCTGCAAGCTCGGACACCAGCACGCGCTGCTTGTTTCCGACTTTCTCCGGTTCGATATGCTCGTACGTTCTGGAATCGCGCAGGATCGCCGAAACATGGATGCCTCCCTTATGGGCAAAGGCAGCGTTACCGACATACGGCTGGTTGACAGGCATATTGACGTTGGCGATTTCACTGATATATCGTGCGATGTTCGTCAGCGTGCGGAGGTTATCGTCTCCGATGCACTCGTATCCCAGCTTCAGCTGCAGATTCGGAATGATGGAGCACAGGTTGGCATTCCCGCAGCGTTCCCCGTAACCGTTCATCGTTCCTTGCACATGCTGGACACCTGCCTGTACGGCACTTAGCGTGTTGGCAACGGCAAGCTCGCAATCGTTATGGGTGTGAATGCCGAGCGGAGCGCCAGATAATGGACCCGCTAAAGATGCCACGATGTTCGAGATCTCGTGCGGAAGACTGCCGCCGTTCGTATCGCACATGACAAGCCAATCAGCACCTGCCTCCCGAGCCTTGGACAATACGGCAACAGCGTATTCGGGATTGTTCTTATATCCGTCAAAAAAGTGCTCGGCATCAAAAATCACTTCGAGGCCCTTTTGCTTCAGGAATGCGATGGAATCATAGATCATGGCCAGATTCTCTTCCAGTGTCGTCTGAAGCGCGGTGTGGACGTGGAAATCCCATGACTTCCCGACCAAAGTGGCCGCAGAAACGCCGGATTCCAGAATTCGAAGCAGATTGGCATCCTGATCGGCGATGGAGCCTTTGCGGCGAGTGCTGCCAAAGGCGGTTACTTTTGAGGTTAAGCCGAGATCCTGGACTCTTTTGAAAAATTCGATGTCCTTGCTGTTGCTTCCCGGGATACCGCCTTCAATATAATGAACACCAAGAGCATCGAGTTTCTTGGCGATTTTGACCTTGTCGTCCGCCGACAAGCTGATTCCTTCGCCTTGGGTTCCGTCGCGAAGTGTCGTATCAAAGATGGAAATGGACTTAGACATGATGTCCTCCTTTGGGTGTCCGGGATTGGACCGCATTGTTTATAATTTTGTATTATAACATTTCTTTGCGGGAAAGTAACAGAGTAAAAAACAAACTTTACCCCGCGGGGCTTATTCTTGACCCGTGTTAAGGGGAGCAGTATGCTTGAGGCGTTAGGCTGGCAGTTATGCGATCATGATCCTACGAACAAGACGTTAGGGCACACAAGGTCCTAAACAAGTTATAATGGAACACATAGAAATGATAGAATCATCAACCCGACTGCGAAAAGACGGGGGCATGATATAGGGAAGAACCGTATCATAAGAAAGAAGGAATTCTGCGTGGGACATATCGACAATTATTATCCGGCCAGCGGCCGCGTTATACTACATGTGGATATGAATGCTTTTTACTGTTCGGTACACGAAGCGGAGGAGCCGGAGCTTTACCGGGGGAAGCCCACGGCTGTCGCAGGCAGCATCGAGCTGCGAAAAGGCGTCGTTGTTACTTGCTCCTATGCGGCACGATCCCTCGGGATACGCACAGGAATGAACGTGAGACAGGCGCTGCGGATTTACCCGGACCTGATGATCATCCAGCCGGATTTTCATCTGTACCGCAAGTATTCCAATGCATTTATGAATATAGCTTATGCTTATACGCCGCTGCTGGAAGCGACTTCGATTGACGAATGTTACCTGGATATCACGGGATCGAAGCAGTTCGGCACCCCCTTGGATATCGCCCGCGAAATTCAGGCGCGTATTCGCGAGGAGCTGTCGCTGCCTTGCTCCGTCGGCATTGCTCCCAATAAGTTGCTGGCCAAGATGGCATCTGACATGAAGAAGCCTAACGGGCTGTCCGTGTTGCGGATACGGGATGTCCCGCAGGTGCTCTGGAACAGACCTTGTGCAGAGCTGTTCGGCATCGGGAGCAAGACAGCAGATAAGCTGCGCAAGCTGAATATCCAGACGATCGGACAGCTGGCCGCCGCCGATGAAGGCCTGCTGACCTCGACTTTTGGCGTGATGGGGTCATGGATGAAACGGGCAGCCAGCGGCATCGACCATGCTCCTGTCGTTGCAGAGCGGGAACAGAGCAAATCGATCGGACACACGACCACGCTTCCGCAGGATGTTACATCGGCGGAGGAGGCGAGAAGGGTGCTTCTGAATTTGAGCGATCAGGTAGCGCGCAGGCTCCGCAGACAGGGTCTTGTGACCGGTGGCATACAGATCACGCTGCGTACACCGGACATGAAGACGATCACCAGGTCGAGGCATCTTGCCATTCCGACGGAAAATACCGAGGATATTTACCGGGAAGCGTGCGAGCTGTATCATCGGCACTGGAAGCAGGACAAGCCGCTCCGTCTGCTTGGCGTTACGCTCCAGCAGCTTGCCCCTAAGGAGGAGTCCGCCATTCAGCTGGATTTGTTCGATTACGAGAAACAGCCGAAGAAAGAATCGCTGACCCGGGTTATGGACGAGCTGCGCAATAAATTCGGGGAAAGTGCGGTGCTGACCGCTGGCATGCTGGGTGATGATCCGTCGTCTTTAATCCGTAATCATAAGCGGAGAGGAACATCTTTACAGATGGATTTTGTAAGGGATCTGGGGAACGATAATAAAAATGCCGATCAGCCGATCTCGCAGGATCCGGACCGGGATTAATCGCTTTATTTGCTGGTTGAAGATACTCCATATCCTTTGAGCACACCTGAATTTTGTCGGAAAATGTGAGGAAATTTATTTGTATTCCTAAAAAAATTGTATTAATATATGTAGATGGTGGCGGGAGACCGTCAGCTTATACTATGTTTATAGAGATGTTTATAGATATACAGGAGGAAGAGAGACTATGGCGAAGTTTACTTGGGTAGATAAAGATACCTGCATCGCTTGCGGAGCATGCGGCGCAACGGCACCCGACATTTACGATTACGACGACGAAGGCCTGGCAGAAGTCATTTTTGACGGAGACAACAACCGCGGGGTAACCGAAATTCCGGAAGATATGCATGACGATATGCTGGATGCCTGCGACGGCTGTCCGACAGATTCAATTCGGATTGCAGACGAGCCGTTTAACGCAGAATAACCAATACCGCTCGAGCCCTGATATTCCATCTTGAACTTATACCGACGCCCTCTGCCCGACAAAGGCAGGGGGCGTTTTTTCGTATCCACGATTCATACATAATTGGAGCGTATATTCCGATATACAGGATAATAGAGGTAAAAATGTTATAAAAGGAGGCTCCCGAATGAACAATTCGCTGTACCTCAAAAGATATGTGGAGACGCATCCTGATAATAAAATGGCCTGGTATCTGCTCGGCAAGGAATATGAGCAGGCCGGCGAACAGGGTAAGGCAAATTACTGCTATAACAAGGCGGAGGGGGTCTATGAAGCCTTCGAGCTTAGCCAGGTTCCGTCCGATATATGGAAAAATTACGAACAGCGCTTATTGGAGATGGAGAAGGATAAGGACCGCAGGCGAAAAAGAACCCGACGGTTGCTTGCTGCGCTGGTATTGTTGCTGCTCGTATTTCTTCCTTCGGCCCAGGCGCCGGGCTCCGTTCCGGGGGATTATGCATCCGATGTGTTCCCGCCGAATGAACCCGTATCCGCCTCGGCCGCTAACAACGAGAAGCGGGATTCGCGTAAAGAACCGCTGTACATCGCCGTTGCTTCCGGCCAGGGAAAGGATTCCGCCGGCGCACTGTCCTCATTGCTTCGGCATCCTCAGGAATTGCCGAATTGGTCGGTTGCACTGGGGATGAAGCCATCCGGCAAGTGGCAGTTATGGAGCAAGGACATGGAGCGTTTATACGGATTGCATCGGGACGCAAAGGGCGCCATTGCGATCAAGCCATATGAAGGAGCGGCATTGGAGTGTGAATGCGAGCCTGCGGATAGTTCGAAGCTTAAGCGAAGCGCGGGGCAATGGGCGGATCTGCAAGTCGAAACGGCCGTGCTGCAGGAAGCGGCCAACCAGTATAAGGCTCGGCATGGGCGCCTGCCTAAAAGCTTGAATGAATTGACGCAGCCGTATCCGAACAATTGGCTGTCCGGCCGATCGAAAGCCATGGAGGAGATGTTCGGAGCTTTAATGAAGCATAAGGCCCAAGGAGCAGGCGGCCATGAGGACCAGCCGGGGCAGCAGCCGCCTTGGAACGATCCGAAAGAGACGGGATACTGGGGGACATCGCCGAATGGGGATCCTTTTTTTGAGCAGCCGCTTCAGGTCATCATCGACCGGAAACATCATCGGCTAGCCGTTGTCAGCGGGACCGTCATGCTGCGCAACTATGCGGTCGGGCTCGGGGGAGCGAAAACGCCGCTGGGTGATTTTCATATCAATGACAAGGTTGTGAATCCGAACGGGACCACGAAGGGCCCCTATGGAACGCGGGGAATGCAGCTGTCCGATACGTTGTACGCCATACACGGTACGCTGGACGTGGACAGTATCGAAGCGAATGAATCCGAGGGATGTATCCGTATGCTTAAGGAGGATGTGGAGGAGCTGTTTGATCTGGTTCCGATGGGAACCGTTGTGAAAATTCGGGAAGGGGTTCTGCCCGAGGGCCTGTGGACGCCGAAAGATCGCTTCAAGCTCAAGCTTGCCCAGGGGCAGACCAACCCGGGCAAGGTGTATCACTGGCTGGATTAAGGCTGGGCGATCACAATCAGAACAATAATCAGGATAATAAGAAGAGCGATGCCGGAGCTGATCCATAGTATGGCCTTCTTATTAACCTCTTCTTTTTTCTGCTGCAAGGTCGGAGGTTTACGTTTGGCTGACATGTGCTTCCCCTCTTTCTCTCATGATCGTGATAATGATTTGTACAATCTTCCTTTATTGTAAGGCGTTTGTCCCGAAATTGCCATATCGCTTTCTCGCCGGGATGATCGCCCGGTTTATGCTGAAGAACTTTCTTTTTGAGGCAGAAACGGATAAACTGAAGGATAGAGAAATAACTGGATGAGAGGAAGAGTGGATGTGCTGTACCGCAACATAGGCAAACCTATATTTTTCAAACTCGATCCCGAGAAAGCTCACCACCTTGTGGTTGGCGGCCTTGGACGTGCCTCCGGCGTGGTTGGCGCAGACGCTGTCATGCGAGGGATGTACGGTGTTAGCGAAACACCGGATTTGGCAGTAGACCTGTTCGGGCTTCATTTCCCGACACCGGTCGGACTTGCCGCCGGATTGGATAAAAACGCTCAGGCCGTCAAAGGATTCTCCTCCATCGGCTTCGGATTTATGGAAGTAGGCACGGTGACCCCGAAGGGACAACCGGGCAATGAACAGCCGCGATTGTTCCGGCTTCCTCCTGACGAGGCACTCATCAATCGGATGGGCTTCAACAACGAAGGGGCCGAGGCGATGGCAAAGAGGCTGTCCGCACTCAAGGAACGCCGCATCCCGGTTGCCGTCAACATCGGGAAGAACAAGGCGACTCCGAACGAGAAAGCCAACGGTGATTACGAAGCTTGCATTCAAGCTTTATTTCCGTATGGCGACTTTTTTGTTGTCAACATCAGTTCCCCGAACACGCCGGACTTGCGCAGCCTTCAGCATGGGAGCGAATTGTCATCCCTGCTGGAAGCCGTGAAGAACGAAATGTCCCGCCAAGCGAAGATTCATGGAGGCGAGAAGGCCGTTCTGGTGAAGATTGCGCCGGATGTGAGCGATGAGGAACTGGAATTCATGGTGGATACGATCAGCGCAAGCGGCGTTTCCGGCATTATCGCCACGAATACGACACTATCGCGGGATGGATTGACGCACGGTAACGCCAAAGAAACCGGCGGCCTTAGCGGTAAACCGCTGCGTAACCGTTCGACGGAGATTGTATCCCGGATATACAGGCAGACCGGCGGTGCCCTTCCGATTATCGGGTCTGGCGGGATTTTCACGGCAAGTGATGCTTATGACAAAATACGCGCAGGCGCAAGCCTGGTGGAGATTTATACAGCACTTATCTATGAAGGGCCTGAGGTGAACCGCAAGCTTCATTCCGGTCTCCGGGAGCTGCTTGCACGGGATGGCTTCAGCCATATTTCCGAAGCCGTCGGCGCTAATCATCGGTAATGGGGTAAAGACAGGAGGCAAGGCGATGGACGTTAGAGACTGGGGAACATTTTTGCTTCCGTATGAGCAGACCGTTGAGGAATTGAAGGTTAAATTCAAGACGATGCGTTCCGAACTGAAAAAAAGAGAGGAATACGCACCGATCGAATTCGTAACGGGTCGCGTCAAACGGATCTCGAGCATACTGGACAAGGCGAAACGCCTCGATGTGCCGATGGACGAGTTGGAAACCGGGATTGAGGATATCGCAGGCATTCGGATTATGTGTCAGTTCGTGGAGGATATCCGGCGGGTAGCCGAATACATCCGGGCACGGAAAGACCTGACCGTATTATATGAGAAAGATTACATTACCAATTTCAAAGAGAGTGGCTATCGGAGCTTTCATATGATTATTGAGTATCCGGTGCAAACGGCTCTGGGGCAAAAGAAAGTGCTTGCCGAAATTCAGATCCGCACGCTGGCCATGAATTTCTGGGCTACGATTGAGCATTCGCTTAGCTACAAGTACCGGGAAAGTCTGCCGGATGATATTCGGGCGCGGCTGAAGAAAGCCGGAGAAGCGGCGAATACGCTGGATACGGAAATGTCGAGCATCCGGGAGGATATATTGGAGGCGCAGCGCCAGTTCGAGGATGATTCCAATATTACGACACAGGTGCTGAACGCGATTCACAAGCTGTATTTCTTTCATCTGGTCAATGAGGCGATTGCTTTTCAGAGCCGGTTTAACACGCTATTTCAGGATCATGACCTGGATGCGATGAAGGTGCTTCTGGACGAGGTGAAGGAGATGCTGGCCGAAGCCAAGAAGAAAGTAAACGAGCATGAGTTATGAACCGCTGTATGTCGCTTACCTCGTTTACTTTAACCGGGATCAAGACTACTTCGAATGCCATGAGGTGCTAGAGGAACTGTGGCTCGCGCGGGACCGCGATCCAAGGTATAAGGGGCTTCTGCAAGTAGCCGTCGGGCTTTTCCATTTCCGGAACAATAACGTTAGAGGAGCATATAAAATGTTCATAAGCGCTGTATCGCGCCTCGAGCGTTATCCTGGCGATGAACTGGGAATCTCGATGGGGAAGCTGGTGAGCGAAGTTCGGGAATACGCCGAGCAGTTATCTTCGTATGACGTTCGTCCGTTTCCCTACAGGGATTTGACGATCGAAATTGGGGATACTGAGCTTAAGCAGGCAGTTCAGTTGGCATCGGAGCGCATCCAGCCGAACATTCCGCAGCGGCGAAAGCCGGAGCGGGCACATTCCAAGTAATTGTGGGAACAAGTGAAAAAAGAGCTGCCTGTCTGTAGAGTAATCTACTTTTGGGCAGCTCTTTTTTTAGGATCATTATAGGATCAGGATTCGGTACCTTTATATTTGTTATCGATGAACTCCTTGATTTCCTCGACGGATTTTCCTTCGTCATGAAGCCGTTTGGCATCCTGCAGCTCGGTCAGGCAGATGCCGCACTGGGCGCCATGGTCCGTCCATTTGACTTCGCCGTCCTTATTCTCGGCGATGAAGCAGCGATGGAGGGAATCATGATAGCCGGTCTCCTCGTCCATGCAGCCGCAATAACATTTGATTTCCTTGATAATGTCCTCAAGTTCGCCGACCGTAGCATAGGTTGCTTGCGTATTGTCGGTATAATTGGACAGAAACTCCGGCATCACCGTCAGGCTGGCCGTTGTCTCGTATCGTTCGGAATCGGCGCCGTGCTGATGCCCGGCAGCGGATTCTTTACCGCCGCATGCAGTCAGCAGCATGCCCGAAATGACAAAGGTAAAGAGGATGGCGCGAGTGCGGTTCATTTCGTCACGCTCCCCTTGTATTTATCCAGGAATTGCTTGAAGTCATCGATGGAGTAGCCTTCACTGGAACCTTCCGGTTTCAATCCGCCGACCATGCGTTCTTTCTCTGCGCCGTTCTCGAAGTAGACCAGCGTCGGGGTGAACTCAATGTTGTATTCTCTCCAGCCTTCCTGATATTCGCGAAGGTTGTACTGGTGCATCGTAATGCCGGCATCATCCGCCAAAGGCATCAGTTCCGGGGTCGTCGCACGACAGTGCGGACAGTCGGATGCAAAGAAGTACACAAAGAAATTCTCTTTGTTGTCGACCTTGCTCTTCAGCTGATCCGGCAAAATGATTTGCTGGTAGTTCGGATCATTAAGGAGCTCCTGCGTAGCCGGGTTCAGGCTGGAGACCTTCTTACCGCCGTACAATTCGCTTGCTGCTCCTTGACCGTTCAAGAAAACGAGTGCAGCAATCAATAAGACGAAGACTCCGCCGAAGGCGTATAATGCGGTGTATTTATTCTTTTTTTTGCGGTTCATGGATCCACCCCCTAATGATTAATAATAAATAAGGACTTGTCCTTTTTAATGTAGTTTATTATACAATATTAAAAGTCGAAGCGGAACATGCGAATGTCTGCTTCAGCACAGTGAAAATATACTTCAAACGATACGATACAGAACAGGTAGGTACCTTGTATGGCATTACGACTGCCCTCGCCGTTTCTGGCGAAGATGAAATCGCTGCTTGGCGAAAACTATGACAATTTTATGAAGTCTTACGAACTAGCTCCGAATGCCGGCATTCGGGTGAATACGCTGAAGATCAGCAGAGAGGAATTCATGAAGTTGTCCCCCTTTGACCTTGCGCCCATCCCCTGGTGCTCAACCGGTTACTATACTCAGGCCGGGGAGCGTCCGGGACGGCATCCTTACTATCATGCGGGATTATATTACATCCAGGAGCCTAGCGCGATGGCTCCGGTCGAACTGCTTGGCGTAACGCCGGGGGATTTGGTGCTGGACCTGTGCGCGGCTCCAGGCGGCAAATCTACGCAGATTGCGGCCAAGCTGAATGGGCAGGGAGTGCTCGTCAGCAATGATCTGCATCCGGATCGCACCAAAGCACTGGCCAAGAATCTGGAGATGTACGGCGTTCGGAATGCGGTGGTGCTGAATGAGGACCCGGATCGGATTGCCGGGGCTTTTCCCGAATTTTTCACGAAAATATTGATTGATGCTCCCTGTTCCGGCGAAGGGATGTTTCGCAAAGACGAGTCCATGCTGAAGTACTGGGACGAATCCTCTCCACTCAAGTTTGCGGATATGCAGCGGGACATCCTGAAATCGGCGGCAGCCATGCTCCGCTCGGGAGGCCGGCTGGTGTATTCCACCTGTACCTTCTCGCCGGAGGAGAATGAAGGGATGATTGCCGAGTTTCTGAGCGAACATCCGGATTTTCGCGTGGTCCCGGTGGAGCATTCGGAAATCTTTTCCCCGGGAGAAACGGACTGGATGGCGGGTCAAGGGAATGTGAAGGACGATGTGCTTAAGCAGCTTGCCGGTACTGCTCGATTATGGCCGCATAAGGTTAGAGGCGAAGGGCATTTCATGGCCGTGCTTCAGCGGGACGGCGAGCTGGATAAACGTGAAGTTGAACAGGAACAAGCTCCAATATTCAATTCGGGCACCTTGGCCAATGAATCGCTTGCTATTTCCTCCCGAGCGGAGCATCCCCGTGAGCGTAAAGGAAAAGCGGCTTTCAAGGAGGAGCGCCCGGGTAAACCCGGGAAATACGGTAAAGATGCAGCGCGCCAACAGGCATCCCGCCGAAGCGTAATAGATTCTCAATCGGGTTCGGTTTCGATTAATCGGTTCCAAGCGTTTATCCGCGAGCAGCTGGATTTGAAGCTGACCGGATATCCTGTAACCTACGGGAACCATGTGTATGTATCACCCCTGCCGGAAGAGCGTCTGAAGCAGCTCAAAGTGATTCGACCCGGGTGGTACATGGGACAGTTGAAGAATGAACGGTTTGTACCTGGACATCCCTTGGCTACAGCGCTGCAAGCGGATGAGGCTGTTCGATATGTCAGCCTGTCCTCCGAGGACGGAGAAGCGGTCCGGTATTTGAAAGGGGAAACCTTGTCGATTCCGGAAGAGCGCGTGATTCGTCGATCGGGTGCTGAAGCGAAGGGTTATGTGTTAGTGTGTATAGACGGATATTCAGCCGGTTGGGCCAAATGGCAGACAGGAATATTGAAGAATGAGTATCCGGCAGGGTGGAGGTGGACATCGATATGAGTGCTAAAGGCAGAACAACGCTAAGATTGGACAAGGTGCTATCCAATCTTGGATTCGGCTCACGGGCCGAATTGAAGAAAAAGGCCAAACAAGGGAGCATCGTGGTCAACGGAACGGTGATGAAGGACCCCGGTAAACATGTTGATCCTTATACGGATATCATCGAGTTTGAGGGGGAGACCGTGCAGTACCGGGAATTCATATATCTCATGCTGCACAAACCGCCTGGCGTCATTTCGGCGACAGAGGATCTTCGTGACCGAACGGTGCTGGATCTCCTGGATGAGGAATATCTGATCTTCGAGCCGTTTCCGGTGGGCCGATTGGATAAGGATACGGAGGGATTGCTGCTGCTTACGAATGACGGTAAATTGGCCCACGAGCTGCTGTCGCCGCGGAAGCATATCCCGAAAACCTATGAAGCGATGGTAGAGGGCAGGGTGGACGATGAGGACGTGCGAATGTTTGCTGCGGGAGTTACCTTAGATGACGGGTACGTGACCTTGCCCGGAGAGCTGGTGATCCATTCCCATGAGGAACGAGGCGATGGAGTCCAGCTGTCCCGCATCTCGCTGACGATCCATGAAGGGAAATTTCATCAGGTCAAGCGGATGTTTGAGGCAGTTGGCAAAAAAGTCGTGTATCTCAAAAGAGTCAGCATGGGCGAACTTCGTTTGGATGAAAATCTCGAGATCGGAGCGTACCGGGAGCTGACCGAGCATGAACTGTCTTTGATCGGAAGGGCATGATTACGATAGAGAAATAGAGACTAAAGGATGGATGGAGAATGGCATATAAATTGGTAGCACTTGATGTGGATGGAACGCTGCTGAATGATGATCATGAAATCACGGAGAAAACGAGGAACACCGTGATGGAAGCCGCAAAACAAGGCGTGGAAATTGTACTGTGCACAGGCAGAGGACCGCTGAATTCGATTCCTTTTATGAAAAGCATGGGTTTAGGCGGTTATGTTATCAGTCATAATGGTGCGGCAACGGTAGAAGTGGAGACCCATAACATCGTGCATCAGTTCGGCATGGACCCGATTCAGCTTGAGCCTTTCATGCAATACTGCCGTGAGCACGGGGTGCATTTTGATGTGAACACCGCCTTTGAGATGTATGTGGACCAGGTGGAGGAGCTTGCGGGTCCGGTTCGTTCGATGTACGAGAACTATTTGATGCTGCCAAGCAACCTGCCGTCATGGGAGGAGCTGTCAGACCCGGTCGTCAAATTTACGGTCTTTGGCGAATCCGCCGATATCGACCGTGTCTATGCGGATTGGAGTCAGTGGACTCTTCCCTTCAACATGCTGCGAAGCGGAGAATACTTCATCGATCTCATGCATAGCCAAGCATCCAAGGGGAGTGCGCTTCAGCAGCTGGCTGCAAGAAGAGGTTATGAGCCGGACGAGGTGCTTGCCATCGGCAATTATTTCAACGATATTACGATGCTGTCCTACGCCGGAATGGGGATTGCGATGGATAACTCTCCGGTCGAGGTTAAGGCTGCAGCCAATGCGGTGACAACCTCGAATAACGAGGACGGCGTACACGAGGCATTGGTGAAATACTGCTTGTCGTAAATCGATTTTTTTATACATGAGAACCCGCCACAGGACACTTGGCAAAAGTGCCTGATGACGGGTTTTTTGCGTGGATTGGAGCCTGTTAACAGGTATCGCGCGGGGCATGGGGTTAAGCATTTCCTTCCAAATTTGGATTGACACGATGGAAATGGCATGCTATTTTTATCAATGAAAATGATAATCATTATCAATTAATAAAGACTGGTCAACATGCCTGCATAGCCTGCAACTCGTTTTATCGTAAAAAAGGAGGCAATTCATGAGTGTGGAAGAAGAGCTGAAAATAGATAGCCTATCGGATTCGGATCGTAACGGGAGAACCAGCCTGGTTGAGATTAAGGAGTATATAGATTGCCATTATAAAGAGGCGATTACCATTGGCCAATTAGCCAGTATGGCTAATATTTGTCCTAAGTACTTTGTGGATTTATTTAAAAAGACATTCGGCCAAACCACAATCGATTACCTGACCCATGTGCGTATGAATCATGCCAAGCGTTATTTGGCCGAATCCGACGAACGGCTTCGTGACATCGCACAGCGAGTCGGTTACAAAGATGAGTTCTATTTCAGCCGTATTTTTAAAAAGAAGGTGGGCATGTCGCCGTCCGAATATGCCCGAAATTCGAGGCAGCTAATCGCGGCCTGTTCCTCCTCTATCATCGGGCAGTTGGTAGCACTGAATGTTATTCCTGCGGCTGCGCCTCTTGATGCGAAGTGGACCCCGTTTTATTACAATGCGTATCATTCGGAGATCAAGTCCCGCTTGAAGCTGACGTCTCCTTATCCGGACAGCCGCTTCGAGGAGAATATCGAGCAGCTGTTCCGTGCAAAGCCTGACGTTATTATTGGCATGGACCATCTCGGTCCGGAGGAAATCACCAAGCTGGGGCATATTGCCCCTACCTTGATTGTTCCGTCTCATGCAGGGTGGAGGAAGCAGCTGGAGCGTATCGCAACGTTTCTGAATAAAGAAGAACAGGCACAATCCTGGATAGAACAGTATGAACGAAGGGTGCAGTTCGCACGCTCCCGAATGCGGCAAGTCGTGGGGAGCGAGCGTGTTATAGCGCTGCGAATATATGGACAAAGCTTGTATGCATATGGTAACCGGGGACTCGAGGAGGTGCTGTATCAGGATCTGCAGCTCAAGGAAGCCTCCGGTCTGGATACCACGCGTAATCAACAGATCACGCTGGAAGATTTGCAACAGCTCAATCCGGACCGCATCCTGATCGCGGTATGCCCTGAAGCCACATCACGCCGTTATTGGCTTGCACTGCAGCATTCTGCGAAATGGCAGACACTCCGAGCTGTCACTCGAGGCAGCGTCTACATGATCTCGTCCGATCCGTGGTTCGAATATTCCGCGCTTGCCGTGACGAGAATGCTGGATGAGGCATTGCTGTTGTTTACAGGAGATAGTCCAAACGGAGTTCTGGATAAAAGCCATGGTGAATCGTTTGCCACGTAATATATACTCTACTTAATTGAGAATCATTATCACAGGAGGAGATACATTGTGGCAGAACGTTTTAATCGCCGAAAAAGAAGTTGGAGAATCAAAATATCAGCACTTGCGTGCTGTGTCATCGTCATAGGCTTGTTGTCAGGCTGTGGAGAGAAGGTGGATGGCGATCAGCCGGCAGCGAAGACCGCGGCGGTGGAAACGTCCGGCCAGGCAGGGAGCAGTCAAGCGTCGACGGAGGAACCAGGGACGAACCGGGAGGAGACGCCCGCGGAGAATGAGCGGACGGTAACGGATGAGCTTGGGCATGAAGTGAAGATTCCGGCAGACGTGAGAAACGTGTTCGCACCGAACATGGAGGACTCTTTGCTGAAACTCGGCGTGAAGCCTGTTGCACAATGGGCGAACGGCAAGATGGGACACACCTATTTGCAGCAGGAGCTGGACGGCGTTCCCCTGATTGATTTTTCAGGAGGCTTACCTTCACCGGAAGCTCTGATGTCCTACGAGCCGGACCTTATCGTGCTCCATACCGAAACATATGCAGCGGACGGTACATATGAGAAGTACGCCAAAATCGCGCCAACGTACGTGTTCAAAAATGCATCCGGGAATGTCGAGAAATCGCTGACCACCTTGGGGGATCTGCTTGGGAAAGCGCCCGAGGCCGAGACCGCCCTAAAGGATTACCAGCAAAAAGCAAGTGAAGCGAAGGCTAAGCTGAGTTCCGTGGTGGGGGACAAGAACGTTGCCATCATTCGTTTTGCACCTAGAGGCGTCAGTTTGATGGGCGGAAATTATCTCTGCGGCTTTGTGATCCATCAGGACCTGGGACTGGGCAAATCCAAGCTGGTCGAGAACGAGAATGCAGCTAACATCTCGCTGGAGATACTGCCGCAGCTGGATGCGGACTATATTTTTGTCATTAACGCCTATGATCAGGGAACGGAGCGTTTAAAGGAAATGACGGAAAGCCCGATTTGGAAGGGCATGCCGGCCGTCAAGAACGGGCAGGTCTATGAAGCGAATAACGAATACTGGCTGGGAAGCGGCCTGATCGCCTACGAGAAAATCGTGGATGATGTCGTTCGCTCCATTACGGGTCTATAGTGGGAGGCACGACATGAGCAATCATACGCCTTTCGTTGATATGCTGCGGCGCAGCGTAGAGCTGCCCCATGCGGAGCATTGGGTGATGCGCTCGAGGGCAAGGAAGCGCCGCTATCGAATCATTGCCGCACAGCCGATGGGGCAGGCTCCCCCGTCAGGATATCCGGTCATCTATCTGTTAGACGGCAACAGCGTGTTTCACACGATGGTCGAAACGCTGCGCCTGCAGTGCCACAGACCGGACAAAACAGGGATACTGCCGGCGGTCGTAGTCGGCATCGGTTACGAGACGGAGGGGCAGTATGCTCCGGACCGGTTCTATGATTACACGCCCTACCCCAACACGAACTTTAAGCACAAGTGGGGCAGCGCCTCCGTCCCGGAACAGGGCGGAGCGGCTGAATTCCTGCAATTCATCGAGGAGGAACTGAAACCGCAGATCGAGAGCGAGTTTAACATCGATTGCCGTCGTCAGACGATATTCGGCCATTCCCTTGGCGGGCTGTTCACGCTCTATGCCATGTTCAGCAAACCGCAGGCATTCTCGTGTTATATCGCGGGCAGTCCTTCTATTCATTGGAATCAGGAATATTTACAAGAGCTGGAGCAGCGCTTTGTCGAACGCGTCAAGGAAGAGCCTTGCCATGTTCGACTGCTGCTTGGCGCAGGAGAGCACGAGAGGTCCCATGTCACCGGCAATTGCATCAGCGCATCCGAGCTCGCCGAGCGTCTGGCTGCTGTGTCTGCGTATGGCATCCAAGCCGAATTCAATCAGTTTGAGGATGAGGGACATCTTTCCGTGCTGCCTGTCCTCATTAGCCGAGGGTTACGATTTGCACTTTTTCCTCAAGATGAAGGAGGTGATCACCTTGAAGTTAACAGGTATTAGCGGGAAAGTAGCCCTCGTGACCGGTGCCGCCCAAGGGATTGGCGAAGCGGTGGCACGAGCCCTCGCCCGGCAAGGAGCTGTCGTTGCGGCATGCGATCAGAAGGAAGCCGAGTTGATCCGCCTTACGGCCGATCTATGCAGCTCAGGTGTACAGGCTGCGGCTTACAGGGCAAATGTCAGCTGCAGTGCCGAGGTTGAAGAGATGATCGAGCGGATTGAGGAGGAGCTCGGTCCGATCGAGATTCTCGTTAACGTTGCCGGAGTGCTGCGAATCGGTGGAGTTGAGTCGCTTCGTGACGAGGATTGGCAGGAGCATTTCAACGTCAACACCAACGGCGTATTCTATACGTCACGCTCCGTCGTAAGGCGGATGGCGAGCCGTAATTCCGGAACTATCGTGACCGTGAGCTCGAATGCCTCCAAAGTTCCGCGGGCCCAGATGTCGGCTTATGCGGCATCCAAGGCAGCGTCTACGATGTTCACGAAGTGTTTGGGGCTGGAATATGCCCGTCATCACATCCGCTGCAATGTGGTTTCCCCGGGTTCTACGGACACCGGGATGCAGCGCTTGCTATGGAAGGATGATCAGGGCGCAGAGCCCATCATCGCAGGGTCGCTGGATGATTACCGTGTCGGCATACCGCTGGGTCGAATCGCGCTTCCTTCCGATATTGCGGATGCCGTCGTATTTCTCGTATCCGATCGTGCCCGGCACATGACCATGCAGGATGTATGCGTGGATGGCGGTGCGACGTTGGGCTGCTGAGGCTTCGCGCGTTTTATTCTTTTTACTAATTCGATAAATGGTAGGCTCATAAGCAGAGAGGAGACTGAAATGTTGCACTATGAAACTCCAACCGCAGCCGAGGCTGCGCAACTTATGGAACAATACCGGGTCGGTTCGTCCTTCTTCTTCTCATCCCCGCGCAAGACGTTGTTAACGCATGGAGAGTATTCGAGACTTTCGGTTCCTTCAGGGAACGACCATAGATCATTGTCGGAACGCGTTACGGAACTGCTGGATCGCGCCAAGCAATCGGGACGGCCGAACGCCGTTGTTGTAGGCGCCATCCCGTTTGACATGTTGAAACCGGCGAGCCTGTTTATTCCGCTCTCGGTTCAGTGGCATGATTCCCTTCTATTCTCTACAGGACAAGCCCCGGAAAGGCCTCGAATTTCCAGCTATCACGTACTGTCCGTTCCCGAACCGGCGGCGTTCCAGGAAGGCGTGAACCGGCTGCTGGAGCTCATTTCTCAAAAGAAACTCCATAAAGCGGTGCTTTCCCGAACCCTGGATATCGCGCTTCCTCATGCCTTGTCCATTCCTCATATATTGAATCACTTAGCTTACCATCACTCCCATGGATATACATTTGCCGTTCCATTGGCACCCGAATTGTCCCACACTTCAAGTCCGGACGCCGTTGCATCCACAAGGACGCTGTTTGGCGCTAGCCCCGAGCTGCTAATTACGAAGAAGGGGCAGCGAATCAAAGGAAATCCGTTGGCAGGCTCAGCGGCGCGAAGCGCCGATCCCGTTGAAGACCAGCGGCGGGCTGCAGCGCTGCTGTCATCCGCCAAAGACCGAAATGAGCATGCCATCGTGATTGATGCAGTGGCGTCGGTTTTGCAGCCATATTGCAGCAAGCTGGAGGTTCCTGCCGAACCTTCCCTCATCCACACGAATGCCATGTGGCATCTGTCTACCGAAATCAACGGCATTCTGAAGGATGATTCGGTAACGTCGTTGGATCTTGCCCTCGCGATGCACCCGACACCGGCGATCTGCGGCACGCCGACCGATGCGGCCAGGGATGCCATACAAGCGATCGAGCCGTTTGATCGCGGCTTCTATTCGGGGGCCGTCGGCTGGTCGGATGCTAACGGAGACGGCGAGTGGGCCGTAACGATTCGCTGCGCGGAAACAGAAGGAACCTTATTGCGGGTGTTTGCGGGAGCCGGAATCGTGTCAGGCTCCAATGCGGAAGCCGAACTGGCCGAGACGTCGGCCAAATTCCGTACGATTCTGGCAGCCATGGGCTTGAACGAACAACAGACAACGATTTTAGGGGAGGAATAAGGAATGTTGGCAGGTTGTAAGGCTTGGCCGGAGGAGTTTGCAACCCGTTATCGGGAAGAAGGATGCTGGCAGGGCGAAACGTTTGGAGCGCTCCTGCGGAAGCGTGCGGCGGAACACGGGGATCGGATTGCGATCGTGAGCGGCGATCAGCATACAAGCTATGCCGAGCTGGACAACCGGGTGGACCGCTTGGCAGCGGGATTTCTTAAGCTCGGAATCAAGGCGCGGGAACGGGTTATCGTTCAGCTTCCGAATATCGCGCCATTTTTCGATACGATATTTGCGCTGTTCCGCATCGGGGCCATTCCCGTCTTCGCCCTGCCTGTTCACCGCCGTAGCGAAATCGTATATCTATGCGGCTTCAGCGAAGCGGCCGCTTATATTATTCCGGATCAGGATTCGGGATATGATTATCGCAACTTAGCAGCTCAAGTCCAGGCATCGGTTCCTTCGCTGCGCCATGTCATCGTTAACGGCCCGGCCTCGGGGGCATTTCTGTCCCTGGATGACCTGTATCTCGATGATGCGGGCAGTCCTTCTCGCCGTTTAGACGAGGAAGGCCCCGATCCCGGCGAGGTCGCGTTCCTGCAGCTGTCCGGCGGGACGACCGGACTGCCGAAGCTTATTCCGCGCACGCATGACGACTATATTTACAGCTTGCGCATGAGCGCCGAAATCTGCTCGCTGGATAAGGATAGCGTTTATTTGGCGGTACTGCCCGCTGCCCATAACTTTCCGCTTAGCTCGCCGGGCGTGCTGGGGACGCTGTATGCGGGAGGGAAAGTTGTCCTTGCCCGGTCCGCGAGTCCGGAGGTRGCGTTCCCGCTGATCGCCTCCGAGGGCGTAACCATGACGGCGGTCGTTCCGCCCCTGGCCTTAATCTGGCTTGAGGCTGCACAGTCCCGTTCGGATGACCTGTCGAATCTGCAGGTGCTGCAGGTAGGCGGGGCCAAGTTCAGCGCAGAGGCAGCCAAGCGGGTAAAAACGGTACTGGGATGTACGCTGCAGCAAGTATACGGGATGGCGGAAGGCTTGGTGAATTATACCCGGCTGGATGATCCGGAGGATATAACGGTGCATACGCAAGGGCGTCCGATGTCTCCGTATGACGAAGTGCGGCTGGTCGATGAGGATGACGTGGAGGTGGCTCCCGGTGAAGTCGGTGAATTGCTGACGCGGGGACCCTATACGATTCGCGGCTACTATAAAGCGGACAAGTTTAACGAAAAAGCCTTTACCACAGACGGTTTCTATCGAACGGGGGATCTGGCGAGTTTGACGCCTTCAGGATATCTGGTAATCGAAGGCCGTTCGAAGGATCAGATAAACCGCGGGGGCGACAAGATTGCGGCCGAGGAGGTCGAGAATCATCTGCTTGCCCATCCGAGCGTTCACGACGCAGCTGTAGTCGCCATGCCGGACGAGTATCTGGGTGAGCGGACCTGTGCCTTCGTTATTGTCCATGATGCTGCGGTTAGCGGCAATGAGCTGAAGGCTTTTCTTAGAAATAGAGGGCTAGCTGCGTACAAAATCCCGGATCGGGTGGAGTTTATGGATTCCTTCCCGCACACGGGTGTCGGTAAGGTAAGCAAAAAGAGTCTGCGTGAACTAGCGTTACAGAATCATGACGTTCGGGTGAATATGTCCAATTAACCTAGAAATGAGGAGATATGATGGCACTTCCAAAAATTTTACCTTATCCCATGCCAGGGGAGGCGGATCTGCCCAAGAATAAGGTGGCATGGACGGCAGATCCTAACCGGGCCGTGCTGCTCATCCACGATATGCAGCAATATTTCATCGATGCGTTCACTCCGGATCAATCGCCTGTCGTGGAGCTGATCGCCCATATTCAGAAGCTTCGGTCCTGTTGCGCCGAGCTTGGCATTCCCGTTATCTATTCGGCACAGCCTGGCGGACAAGCACCGGAGCAGCGCGGTCTGCTGCAGGATTTCTGGGGATCCGGCATCAATGACGGTCCTTATCAGAAAAGGTTCGTGGATGCGGTGGCGCCGGACGAACGGGATCTGCTGTTAACCAAATGGAGATACAGCGCCTTCCAGAAAACCAATTTGCATGAAATGATGCGCGAGTTAGGCCGCGACCAACTGATGATTTGCGGGATATACGCCCATATTGGCTGTTTGCTGACCGCAACCGAAGCTTTTATGAAAGACATTCAGCCATTCTTCATTGCAGATGCCCTTGCCGATTTCTCGGAAGAGAAGCATCGCCTGGCGCTGACTTATGCTGCCGAACGCTGCGCTGTTACGCTGACCACGGAACGTTTGGTTGCTTCGTTAACTCAAGAGCAGCGTTCTATCTCGAAGCATTCTAAAGCTCCGGGCGGAGAGGGGAATACGGGGAATTCTGCGAAGGTCCAACCGCTGCTGACGCTGCAAACGCTGCGAGAGAACGTAGCGGATTTGCTGCAGGAGCAGCCGTCAAATATTGGTGAAGACGACCATCTGATTGAGTACTGGGGGCTGGATTCCATTCGGATCATGAGTTTGGCCGAGCGGTTACGGCGCGAGGGCATCGACATCAGCTTTGTGGAAATGGCAGAGCTGCCTACATTGGCGGACTGGTGGGGATTGCTGTCAAATAGGCTAAGCTTGTCGCGGCCTAATTATGATTATTATACGGTGTAAGGAGGGATGGATATGCTTGAGCGGGAGAAGGAGCGCTGGTCTCTGTCCGGAGCGCAGCTGGGGATATGGTACGCCCAGCAGCTTGACCCGGTCAACCCGATATTCAACACGGCGGAATGCATTGAAATACAAGGACCTGTAGATCC
This sequence comes from Paenibacillus sp. Dod16, assembly GCF_049893405.1. Classification (NCBI taxonomy): domain Bacteria; kingdom Bacillati; phylum Bacillota; class Bacilli; order Caryophanales; family Paenibacillaceae; genus Paenibacillus; species Paenibacillus sp. Dod16. The sequence goes on along the minus strand of NZ_JBNDYG010000003.1, from coordinate 92,128 downwards.
GATTCTGTTCGAGAGGGCTTTACGTCAGGTGGTCGGGGAGGCTGAAGCATTGCATGTTCGCTTCGGCGAAGATACGGACGGTCCTTGGCAGTCGATTGATCCATCTCCGGATTGGCAGCTTCATGTGGTGGATGTCAGCGGAAATGAGGATCCGGTTCATGCCGCCCAAAGCTGGATGATGCATGACCTTGATCAAGCGGTGGATCTAAGCCAAGGGCCGTTGTTTACGGAGGCGCTGTTCAAGATTTCCGCCGACCGCTACTATTGGTATCAACGCATTCATCATATCGTAATCGATGGGTTCGGCGTATCGCTTCTGCTGCAGAAAGTCTCTCAAGTCTACACGGAATTGGCGGGGGGCGTATCTTCCGGCACAGGCGCGTTCGGCAGGTTTCGCATGATCTTGGAAGAAGATACGTCATACCGCATGTCGCAGCAGCTCGACTCGGATCGCGAATTCTGGCTGTTGCACTTTGCCGATGAACCGGAGATCGTCAGCTTAGGGGGGCAGGCACAGCGTTCGGCGCGAAGCTTCCTGCGCCGTTCGGTGCAGCTTCCTGGATCTTCGATCCATCGCATACAGGCGGCCGCGCAAGCATCAAGGACAAGCTGGCCGGACGTGATAGCGGCTGCAACGGCTCTATATATACATCGAATAACAGGCGCAGAGGATGTTGTTCTTGGATTGCCGGTGATGTGCCGCTTAGGTTCGGCCTCCATCCGTATTCCAGGGATGGTCATGAATGTGCTGCCGCTTCGAGTGCGCGTTAGGCCCGATATGAGTCTAATCAACCTGCTGCAGCAGGTCACACGGGAGATTCGCGAGATCAAGCGGCATCAGCGCTACAGACATCAGGATATCCGGCGCGATCTCAAGCTGCTTGCTGATAACCGCAGGTTATTTGGACCGCTCGTTAATGTGATGCCCTTTGCTTCGGAATTGAACTTTGGAGGCTGTGGCGGCATCGTCCGTAACCTGGCTTCCGGTCCGGTGGATGACCTGACCTTGAACGTATATGGAAGTTTGGATGGAAGCGGGCTGAGAGTCGATATGGATGCCAATCCGTTGATCTATAGCCTGGAGGAGTTAGCTTCCCATTTACATCGCTATTTGTATTTGCTGGACAGTCTTGCCGAAACGGAGCTGGACCATCCTGTTGGAAGCGTGGCTTTCATCTTGCCGGAAGAACGCGACAAGGTGCTTTTTCAGTGGAATGATACGGCACGATCCTTACCGCAGTTAAGCATACCGGAATTATTCGAGGAGCAGGTGGCACGTACCCCGCAGGCGGAGGCGGTGGTATGCGAGGGATTAACGCTACGTTACGAAGAGCTGAACAGGCGAGCGAACCGCCTGGCCCGCCTGCTTATTGACTCCCACATAGGTCCTGAACGAATCGTTGCCCTTTCCCTGCCCCGTTCGGCGGACATGATCGTTGCGATCCTTGCCGTGCATAAGACTGGTGCGGCTTACTTGCCGTTAGATCCGGATTATCCGGACGAACGGATCGCCTATATGCTTGAGGATGCAAAGCCTGCGTGTTTGATAACGACACAAGATCTGGCCGGAAGCTTCGCAGCTATCATGAAAGACGAGGACGTGGTTATGCTGGATGCTCCGGCTACCCTTCAGCGATTGGAGCAGCAGGCGTTTCATAACCCTGTTGATGCTGATCGCATAAGTCCGCTGCTGCCGCTTCACCCGTCCTACGTTATCTATACCTCCGGATCAACGGGCCGGCCCAAGGGCGTCCTGCTTACGTTCGAAGGACTTTCCAATCTGCTGTCGGATATGCGCGAGCGATTGGAGATAGGGGAGCGGGATCGCTGGCTGTCGGTTACCACGATGTCATTCGACATCTCGGTCATGGAAGTGCTGCTGCCGCTTTCATGCGGCTCGACGCTCGACATCGTGATGCGGGATACCATTCTCGACGCAGCGGCTCTCATAGGCCGAATTCGGGAAACGGGGGCGACCATCATGCAGGCGACCCCGACGTTGTGGCAGTCCATTGTCGCTTGCCGTCCAGGAAAGTTTGAGCGTCTCAAAGTCATAACCGGGGGTGAGGCGCTCCCGGTGGGACTTAAGCTTGCGCTTCAAGATCTGAACTGCGAAGTGAATAACCAATATGGACCGACGGAGACAACGATTTATTCGACAGCGGCCAAGCTCGATTATGAACGGGACAAGCCGTCCATTGGGGGGCCCGTCTGGAATACGAGGTTATATGTGCTTGATTCGTCACTGTCCCCGGTTCCGCCAGGCGTAACGGGCGAGCTGTACATTACAGGCTCGGGTCTTGGCCGAGGGTATCTGGGAAGCCCCGATTTGACAGCGGAACGGTTTGTAGCGGATCCCTTCGGTCCTCCCGGATCCCGGATGTATCGTACAGGCGATCTTGCCCGCTGGCTGGAGAACGGCTGGATTGATTATTTGGGGCGTGCCGATCATCAGATCAAGCTGCGCGGCTTCCGGATCGAGACGGGAGAGATTGAGTCCGTGCTTGTGGATCATCCGGAGGTGGAGCAGGCCTGCGTCATCATCCGCGAGGATCGGGCCGGTGATCGCCGTCTTGTTGCTTATATCGTAGCATCGCCATCTGCTTCAAATATCATCAATGCAGCAGAAATACGGGATTATGCCGCAGAGAAGCTGGCCGAGTACATGGTCCCGTCTGTCATCGTGGCACTCGACGCGCTACCGTTAACGCCGAACAAGAAGGTGGATCGCAAGGCGCTGCCTGCACCGGATCATCCGTTAACGGGCGGCCGCATGCCGCGGACACCGCAGGAGGAAATGCTCTGCACGATTTTTGCCGAGGTGCTTGGTTTATCGCGGGTTACCATTGATGATGATTTCTTTGCCCTCGGCGGCCATTCCCTGCTTGCCGGAAGGGTGATGGTGCGAGTCAGGGAGGCCTTCGGCGTGGAGCTTAGCATAGGAAGCCTATTTGAAACAGCGACGGCCGCGAGTCTTGTCAAACGGCTTGATCATGCGCAAGAGGCCAGAGTGGCTGTACGTCCCGTGATAAGGACTGAGTATCCACCGTTGTCTTTTGCCCAGCAGCGGTTATGGTTTTTATATCGCCTGGAGGGTCCGAGCCCGACCTATAATATTCCGCTCGTGGCTCGCTTGTCAGGTGAGCTTGATCTGGCAGCGCTGCGGATGGCGCTGGGTGATGTGGCCGCTCGTCATGAAACGCTGCGCACGGTTTACCCGGATCATGACGGGACTTCCTATCAGCACATCCTGGATGCCGAGGAGGCACGACCGGAACTGATCGTGACCGAAATCAGCGACTCGGCGCTGCCCGATCGATTGGCGGAAGCCGTCAGGGACCCATTCGAGCTTGCCACCGAAACTTCACTGCGGGCAGAGTTGTTCAAACTGGGGAATGGAGAGTTTGTCCTGTTGTTGCTGCTGCATCATATAGCTGGCGACGGCTGGTCGCTTACCCCCCTGACACGCGACCTATCGGATGCCTATATGGCACGGCGCCTGGGGAGTGAGCCGGAATGGTCTCCGTTACCGGTCCAATATGCAGACTATGCCGTTTGGCAGGAGAAGCTTCTTGGCAGCACAGGCGATAAGGGCAGTCTGATTGCCCGCCAGCTGGACTATTGGACTGAGGCACTTTGCGATTTACCGGAGCAATTGGAGCTGCCCACCGATTATCCGAGGCCGGCTGTTGCCAGCTATCAGGGCGGAAGCGTGTCGTTTCCGATTTCGCGTGAACTGCATCGGCGGCTGAATACACTCGCGCAGAGCAATCGGGCGTCTTTATTCATGGTGTTTCAGTCAGCGATGGCTGCGCTGTTTACGAAGCTGGGTGCAGGTACGGACATTCCGATCGGCAGTCCGGTCTCGGGCCGGAATGACGACAGTCTGGATCAATTGATTGGTTTCTTCATCAATACGCTTGTGTTTCGTGTCGACACGTCAGATGACCCATCGTTCGACGAGCTGTTGCAGCGGGTGCGGGAGAGGAGCCTGGCGGCTTTCGAGCATCAGGATGTGCCGTTCGAGCGGCTTGTCGAGACATTGAATCCGCCGCGTTCCAGGTCTAGACATCCGCTCTTCCAAGTGATGCTCGTACTGCATAATACGCCGGAAACTTCGCTTGAACTGCCGGGAGTCAGCTCGAAACTGCAGCTGCAAAGCGTAGGTACCGCGAAGTTTGACTTAACCTTCGAGCTGACGGAGCGGCGGGATATGCACGGCGAACCTGACGGAGTTCACGGTATGATCGAATTTAGTACGGATTTGTTCGAGCACAGAACGGCGGAAGCGATGGCGGAACGATATGTGCGCGTATTGGAGAGTGCTGCCAATGAACCAAGTAAAGCCATCAGTCAACTCGATATATTAACCGTTCATGAGCTTGAGGAAACCCGTCGACAGTGGAGCGCTCCACTGCCTCTTACCAAGCAGGCAACCTTGCCTCAGCGGTTTGAGGAGCAGGTCATCCGCACGCCTCTAAGGAACGCGATTGTCCATGATGGTTTATCGCTTACCTATGGTGAGCTGAACGAGCGAGCCAATCGGCTTGCTCACTTGTTAATTGCCTCCGGCATCGGGACGGATCAGATCGTAGCGCTCGCCTTGCCGCGTTCGTTGGACATGGTCATCGGCATATTGGCTGTACTTAAGGCAGGGGCTGCTTACCTGCCGCTGGATCCGGAGTATCCGGAGGATCGGCTGGCTTACATGATCGAGAATGCTTGTCCGGTATGCGTCATTACGAGCGTTCAGGTGATGGATCAGCTGCCGAGCTTCGCATGCATAAAGCATGTTGTCATGGATGAACCTGAACAAGCTTTACGGGTGCAGAGCTACTCTCATGAGAATCCAAGCGACCATGAACGTCACAGGCCCCTTACGCCGCTGAGTGCCGCGTACATCATCTATACTTCCGGGTCTACCGGCAAACCGAAGGGCGTGCTTGTACCGCATCAGAATGTGATCCGGTTGTTTGACTCTACCGCACATTGGTTTCAATTTGATGAGACTGATGTATGGACCTTATTCCACTCGTATGCCTTTGATTTCTCGGTATGGGAATTATGGGGGCCTCTCTTGCACGGCGGTCGACTCGTGGTTGTTCCGCATACGACCAGCAGATCGCCGAACGACATGTTGAGCTTGCTGGTCCGGGAAGGCGTAACCGTGCTGAATCAGACTCCCTCGGCGTTTTATCCGTTGATTCAGGCGGATCGAGAGCAGGCGGAACTGGGGCAGAAACTATCGCTGAGGTATGTTGTGTTCGGCGGTGAAGCCTTGGAGCTCGGACGGCTCACGGATTGGTATGAGCGTCATGCCGACGATGCCCCGCGTCTGATCAACATGTATGGCATTACAGAGACGACTGTGCACGTCAGTTATATGGAATTAAACCGGAACCTGGCGCTGCCGGGAGCCGGCAGTCCGATCGGAGAAGCGATTCCGGACCTTAGGGTATATGTCCTGGATTCCAAGCTTCGGCCGGTTCCGTATGGCGTAATTGGAGAGATGTATGTCGCGGGTGCAGGACTTGCGCGGGGGTATTGGGGTCGTCCAGATCTGACCGCCGACCGCTTTGTGGCCGATCCGTATGGTCCGCCGGGGACGAGAATGTACCGAACCGGAGATCTGGCGAAGCGGCTGGCCGACGGTACACTGGATTATTTGGGGCGGTCCGACCATCAGGTGAAAATACGCGGCTTCCGGATCGAACTCGGCGAGATCGAATCGGTCCTCACACGTCATGCCGATGTCGCTCAGGCGGCAGTCATCGTGCGCGAGGATCAGCCCGGGGATCGCCGGCTTGCGGCTTATGTTGTGAGCAAGCCCGGCGGCGAGTTGTCTGCAGGTGCTGAGCTGCGCCGTTATGCGGCCTCAATGCTTCCTGATTACATGGTTCCCGGGGCGTTCGTATTTATGGACATGCTGCCGCTTACGCCTAACGGGAAGCTCGATCGCAAAGCGCTGCCGGCTCCAGATATGGGGCCCGATGCCGATGGACGCCATCCACGAACTCCGCAGGAAGAAGTGTTATGCGAGTTATTTGCGGAGATATTGGGAGTCAAACGGGTGGGTATCGATGACAGCTTCTTCGAGCTCGGCGGCCATTCGCTACTGGCTGTCCGGCTTATCAGCCGGGTTCGCGAAGCGCTCGGCAAAGAATTAAGCATAGCAGCTTTATTCGAAGCTCCTACGGTAGCGGGGCTTATCGACAAGCTTGAGATGGGCGGCGGACACAGCGCGCTGCAGGTCGTGCTTCCGCTTCGGGCGCATGGAGAACAAATACCGCTGTTCTGCGTGCATCCGGCAGGAGGATTAAGCTGGTGTTACGCCGGTTTAATGAAGCATCTCGGCATGGATTATCCGATTTACGGTTTACAGGCGAGGGGGATTGCGCAAGCAGAGGAGCTGCCGAAATCACTGGAAGAGATGACAAAAGACTATATCGACCATATTCGTTCTCTTCAACCACAAGGGCCATACCGGCTGCTCGGATGGTCTCTGGGCGGCAATGTCGCTCAGTCGATTGCGGTACAGCTGCAGGAGGCGGGTGAGGACATTGAATTGCTAGCCATACTGGATGCTTACCCAAGTCATTATTTGCCGATCAAGGAAACCCCCGATGAAGACGAGGCTTTAACCGCGCTGCTGGCGTTGGGAGGCTTCGACAGAGAGAGCATTGAAGCGGGTCTTGGAGACGCGCCGTTAACCATAGCGGCCGCCCTTGAATTGCTGCGGAATGAGAGCAGCGCGCTCTCGTCCCTTGAGGAAGGGACGATCATGAATCTGAAGGCGACCTATGAGAATTCGGTGCAGCTGTTGAAGGCTTACGTTCCGAAACGGTTTGAGGGAGACATGTTATTCTTCCATTCGACGATCATCCCCGATTGGTTCGATCCCATTGAACCGGAGATGTGGGGGCCTTACGTGGGCGGTAAGATCGAGCGGCACGATATTGAATGCCGGCATAAGGATTTATGCCAGCCGGGCCCACTGGATTATATCGGCAAGTGCATTCTAAGCAAGCTGGAGGCAGGTATAACCCGAGGACTGACCACATCGGAGAGGAGGGAACTTATCCATGACCAATCCTTTTGAGCAAGTCGACGGCAAGTTTCTTGTGCTGGTAAACCATGAAGGGCAATATTCGCTCTGGCCGGGTTTCGCTGCTGTTCCGAACGGCTGGACACAGGCTTTTGGACTTAGCACGCGGGAGGAATGCACAGCCTTTATCAACGAGAACTGGGTTGATCTGCGGCCGCGAAGCTTGTATGCCAACACCGGGCCGTCAGCAGAGCATAGATCATGAACACCTGGCTGAACCCGAACAAGGTATTGTGCATCGTGTATGTGGCAGCGATGTTTGTTGTCGCTATGGACGCCACCGTGCTGAAGGTTGCGCTTCAGACGATCAGCCTCGAACTTGGAGTGCCCCCTGCGGCTTCGGAACTATAGGAAGTAACTGCCGCCGTTTTAAAGATAAGGATGCAGCCTAAAATGAGGAAAGAAGCATCCGGTTTTGATTAGGTGGATAAAGTAAGGGGCGTCTCTCTGTTTGTAATCCAGAGAGACGCCCCTTTTAATGACGCGTTTGAACGTATGTTATACAGTATTCGGCTCGGATCGGCTTATCATTCATTATAGAACTGCGAATAGAAGCGTTACTTGGGATTACGCAAGCCTTTGGGCAGATGATTCTTGAGCTGTCCGCCGCTGGCCTTGCCCCACCCCAGAGGTAATCCATCCGTGGTTACCAACGTCCAGCCCCGGTATTCAGTAGGAATGGAGAGCACCTCTCCCCGCAAATAAGCAGCCGTCTCGGCTGAATCTGAAGGCAGATCCCAGCTGCGGGCTGCTTGGCCAGGATGCAAGGACATGGCAAGCGCATGGGCCGGTTCGATTCGATTCTTCTTCAGATGAGCCAGATGCAGACCTGCCCGCGGCATCTTCAAGCCTTTCAGCTGCTTGTCATTCCATGCCAAGCTCTCGCTGACCGAAAGCCAGTACAGTTCCTCACCGAACAATATCGGAGTGCCGCAGTCAAGCTCAAAGCCGGGTAGTTCCTGCTTCGCCCAGTCTTGAAAGTCGGCCAGGGCCGAGAGCGCAGGTCCTTGTTTGCCGCCCCGGTTTGATTTGGCCGGGGATTTGCTGCTGACCGCAGAGTATGCGAGGTCTTCATTTAAAACTTCGGCAGCCGCCGATTTGACCAAGATGGCAACAAAATGCCCCTCACCCCGTTCCAAGTGCGGCCACAAGCGCTTCATTTCACGCAGCTCCATATCGGGATACTGCGAAAGAATGCGCTCAATCATCTCTTCGTTCTCAGCCGTGTTGAACGTACAGGTGGAGTAAGCCAAGGTTCCTCCCGGTTTGAGCATCCGGTACGCCTCCTGAACAATGTCCCACTGCCGGGCAACGCACAGATCCACATGTTCAGGAGACCATTCTTCAATCGCTGCGGCATCCTTTCGAAACATGCCTTCACCGGAGCATGGCGCATCAAGCATGATCCGGTCAAAGCAGGCAACGAAACGGCGGGATAGCTGATCCGGTGCTGCACTCGTAACGACGGTATTCGTTATTCCCATACGTTCCACGTTCTCAGCCAGAATCCGTGCCCGTTCGGGATGGATCTCATTGGAGACAAGCAGTCCTAGGCCCATCATCTTGGAGGCAATATGGCTTGTCTTGCCGCCGGGAGCTGCCGCAAGATCCAGGATGGTCTCTCCGGGCTGAGGATTCAACAGCTCGACTGCGGACATTGCCGAGGGCTCCTGAATATAATATAGTCCAGCGGCATGATAGGGGTGTTTGCCTGGACGCAGGCTTTCATCATAATAGTACCCGGTATCACACCAGGGCACGGGCGTCAGCTCGAATTGCCGGATGAGGTTTTTTACGCTGTCTGCGGCATGAACCGCTTTCAGCCGGTTAAGGCGCAGCCCGTGGGTGCGGGGCAAATCGTAGCTGTCCCAAAAATCGCACGAGGCATCCCCGAGAATATCATTCATGCTGGCAACAAAGCCAACAGGCAATAGTTCCTTTCGCATTCGTTAGATTGCTCCTTCTTTAGAATAAGGTACATGCTGCAGTGTAAAGGCAAAAATATCCTGGTTCAGCCTCATTTCTTCTCTGGCTTTAAGGAATCGGTCATTAGTTTATCACGATGCCGCAGGCGTAGTAAAGAAATGTCAAGCAAAAAAAGACCGCCCACTTTATATCGTGGGCAGCCTGCGCCAGAGTTATCCGGCGGATTCCGTTGGTTCGGTTGATGAGGTTGTTAAGGACCGGTAATCGGATACCTTGTTTTTGCCGGTCGTTTTGGAATGATACATCGCTTTGTCGGCCTGTTTCATGAGTTCATCGCCGCGAACGCCTTTGCGCAGTACGCTGTAGCCGATACTGATCGTGATGATGCTCTCGCTTGCCACTCTGGCCCGGATGCTCTCGGCGACCTGTGCGGGTTTGACTTTGCGGTCAACCACCAGGGCCACCAATTCTTCGCCGCCATACCGGCCGGTAATCCCGATACCGTCAAGCTCTTCCTCCATAATGGCCGCGACCTGCTTCAGCACTTCATCGGCTCGGGCATGGCCTTGGGTATCATTCAGCTTCTTGAAATTGTCGATGTCGCAGAAGATAGCGGATATTTTCAATTCCTGCGAGGCGTAATGGTCCAGATACTTCATAAAATGCCTGCGGTTGTAGAGTCCTGTTAATCCGTCCGTAATGGCAGACCGGTAGATGGACTGCATCAGCTCCACAATGCGTCTGAACAGGATGAAGAACACGATGCTGTAGAAGAGCACCGGCAGGGCGAGAGCGAGTCCCTGAAACGCAGGCGACAGGCCGCCGGAATAGGTATGGATGGATTGCAGAACTGCCGAGATGGCGTAGACGGCAAGTCCAATCGCATATTTGATCGGTTGTCCGATCCGCGGAGTGACTTGGGTATAAGCCAGGTAGAGCGCAGCGAGCTGAAAACCATCAAAATATATGCTTTGCCATATCGGGTCCAGGGTGTACGGAAGAAATGAGGGAAGAATGAGCGGAAGCATAAGCAGTGCGGCTGACAACAAGGGAAGCCAATAATGCATGGTTTTGATCTTACGGTACAGCATGACAACCGAGACGTTCAGCAGGACAAATGAAAAAAGCTGAATGAAACGGAGGATGTCCGATTCCGGTGGAAAAACAGATTTTCCTGTCCAAGCCGAATGGATGTTCAAACTCTCGTATGTCATAATGAAGAAGAAGGCTGCCGCCATATATATGTAAGCATTCTTGCGTTGTTTGCTGTACATAAAGAGACACATGATCAGCATCATGAGCGCGATATAGGCTCCGCACACAGCAAATATGGTGGGTAGAGGAGAAGTGGACCAGTAGCTCAATTCATAGGACAAATCGATTCACTCCTGAGTAGGAATAGGTTTTTCGTTGCATGAAACATATGTTCTAATATATCATATCGAAAAAGAATCTGAAAAGAGATTTAGAGAAAGGGGGATCCCCATGAAACTTCTTCAAGCATTATTCTTCCCTCCTGAACAGCCAGGCGGCGTCTCGTCCATGATTCCTTATTTGCAGGAGCGTTTTCATTCATCCCGTTGGGAGATGGAGATGTTCTGGCTGCCCAAGCGGATCCGCAACAAAGGCCAGGAGGATCCGATATTCCACACTTTTGATTGGAAAGAGTTTGAAGGGAGTGCCGTAGTGGCCAAATACCTTCAAACCTACCGGGATTACCTGTGGTGGACACGTCTGCGTCTTCAAAAGCCTTATGATCTTATCCATAGCCATCATCCGATTGCAGGCATGTCGATGAAAGCGGTATTCCCAGAGGTTCCGCTCATCCAAACCGTGCATTCCAGTTACGAGCGTGAGCTCATCCTCAACGGAAGAATCAAAGAAGGTGGGCTGGAGCACAGATTTCTGGTCTCTTTATATAAGGAGCTTGAATATATCAGCGACCGTCTGTTGACGGTGTCGAACTCCTTCAAGGCTTACATGGCTCCGTACGTGAATGAACCCGAATCGATCGGGGTTATCCATAACGGATTCGACGATAAAAGATTTAAGCCGGTGCCTCATGAAAATGCAGTGCCGCAGTTGATTACGGTATGCCGTCTGGTCCCTGCAAAAGGGTTGGACATTCTGCTCCAAGCCTGCGCGGAACTGAAACGCAAAGGATATGATTACGTCCTTCACATTATCGGCGACGGCCCTTCCCGTCAGGAGCTCGAGGAGATGGCCAAAACACTCGGCATCTACCAGGAGACGATTTTTTACGGATATACGCTGCATCCCGAGGAGTTCATGCCGTTCTTTGATATCTTTGTCCTGCCCTCGAGAGCGGAGGCATTCGGCTCCGTGTTCGCGGAAGCGGCGCTTAGCAGTCTTGCGCTGGTAGGCACCAACGTCGGCGGCATCGCGGAGCAGATCGAGGATGGAGTAAACGGCTTGCTTGTACCGCCGGAGGATCCGATAGCACTCAGCGTTGCGCTCGAGAAGGTTATCAGTGATCCGCTCTATCGATACGAGCTTGCCCGGACCGCTTCGGATAAGGCGAAGAATCAATATTCCTTGTCCCGATCCGTGAATGAACTGAAAAAAATGTATTTGAAATTTCAACCTAAGATAGAGAGTTAGGGATCGGTTATGGCTTCTTTTCGATTTATGCATGCTGCGGATTTACATCTGGACAGTCCGTTTATCGGGATAAGCGGACTCGATGACACTCTGCGGTCGTACGTTCAGGAATCGACCTTCCGTGCGCTGGAACGGCTCGTTCAGCTGGCCATCGACCAGCAGGTTGATTTTATTGTCATCAGCGGAGATATATACGATAGCTCCAACATTTCGCTGCGCGCGCAGCTTCGCTTTCTGGATTCCCTTAACCGTCTGGGAATGGAAGGGATTGCGGTATATGTCATCCATGGCAATCATGATCCGCTCGACAGCACCAAGCTTAGCATGGCGCTGCCTCCCCATGTCCATGTGTTTGGGGCGGAGCCTGCAAGCGTAACGGCCGTTCGCCGCTCGGATCATCAAGAAGTGGCGGTCATTACCGGCATGTCGTATCCGACCTCGAAGGTAACCGATAATATTGCAATAACTTATCCTGCTCCGTCATCCAGGCTATACCATATCGGACTTCTGCACGCAAACGTGGATGGGGATCCCCAACACGAAACCTATGCACCCTGTACGAAAAGGGATTTAATCCAGTCCGGATTTCATTACTGGGCGCTCGGGCATATTCACTCCCGTCGAACCTTGCAGGAATCCCCTTATATTGTGTATCCGGGCAATATTCAGGGACGTCATGTCCGGGAGACGGGACCCAAGGGATGTTATATCGTCGATGTGGATGAGAGCTCCAACACGAAGCTGAGCTTCCATGAGCTCGATTCCATGCGCTGGCAAATCGTTGAAGCACCTCTGGATTCTTGTCAGGACGTCGATGAATGGAGACGCTCACTGGAATCCATTCTCACCGAAATAAGCAGAGAGAACGCGGATGGGCTGAGCATGATCCGCGTTCGGATTACGGGACGGGGGCCGGTTCATCGTCAGCTTGAAGGCGGATATGTGCTCGATGAGCTGCTGACCGATCTGCGGAGACGAGAGGCCGCGAAGGGACAGACATGCGGCTATCGGGGATGCGTCTGGATCGAGAGCTTCTCGCTTCATTCCGGAGATGCGATCGATAGGCAGAGGCTGCTTGCGGAAGACAGCTTTGCAGGGGACTTGCTTCGTCTTGTTCGAGGGGAACAGGAACGGCTTCAAGATCCTGGCGGGGCTGTTGCCAAAAGCTTGGAGCCTCTGCTTGAGCATGCGGAAATCCGCTCCTTGCTGGACGAGATCAGTCCGGAAGAACTGCTGGAATGGGTTCGCAGAGCGGAGGAACTGACCTTAGGGTTATTGCTGCGCGAACGTTCGCAAGGGGAAGGTGTCGGAACATGAGACTAGAGCGGATGAACATTCAAGGCTTTGGAGCTGTTCGGGACAAGAGTCTTGAGATAGATGCGCCTGTGACCGTGCTGTATGGGCCGAATGAAGCGGGAAAGAGCAGCGTCCTGTATTTTATCCGAGCCATGCTGTACGGATTCCCTGGCAAGGGCTCGCCTGCAGAACGCGGCGAGCCTTCGGAGGAAGGCATTCACGGCGGCGAGCTGCGGTTTCTGGATAAGGAGGGAGTGCCTTGGGTGGTTCGGCGCTACAACCGGTCCAGAGAAGGAAATCCAGCCACCGGCAGAGGCGAGCGCGTACATATTCATAAACAAGCGGATAATGGAATTGTCATTGAGCTTGGACAACAAGAACTGGAGCAATATGCTTTGGGCGGTGTGTCCAAGGATATGTTTCGTCAGCTGTTTGCCATCTCGTTAAGCGAGCTTCAGGAAATCCGCAGTTTGCAATCTGCCGAGATGAGCGGTTACTTGTTCCATGCCGGAATCGGCGGCGGGGCCAATATACTGGAAGCCGAGCGCAAGTTATCCCAGGAGATGGACAAGCTGTATAAGCCGCGCGGAAAGGTTCAGCATACCGCCAAGCTGCTCCAAGCCATCGAGCATTTAAGAACCCGGGTTTCGGAGAGCAAGACGTACGTTTCCCGCTATAACGAGACCGTTACATCCATTCTGGAAATACAGGAACGGTTGAAACTTTTGGAACAGGATCGCATTATGGACGCCGAGGATCTGTCGCTGCTTCGAAAAGCGCAGGACATTCGTCCGGCTTGGCTGGAATGGCGTGAGGCCAGTTTGGAATTAAAGGATCTGATGGACAGTGACAACTTTCCTCCTGATGGACTCCCCCGATACGAAAAGATGCAGGAGGAAGAGCGCCTTCTCCACACCCAGTCGATTCGCGCCGAGCGGGCGATCGAGGATGCGGAAGATAAGCTGAGAGCACTCCCTCTGAATTCGTTCATGGAACAGTATGGCGAACAGATTGAGGAGCTTTGGGAGAAACGCAGCCTACACGAAGCCGCTAACCGGGAGCTTGCCGAGCTTACGACCGAATACAAATCTCAGGAGATCCGGCTGGAACAGCTGCTTCGGGATATCGACCCGGCATGGACCCGGCAGGAGCTGCTGGCTCTGTCTTTATCCGCTTCGGAGCGCGAGGAGGTACGGCGAATCAGTGCGGCCTTTGCCGGGTATGATCGCCGGATGGAGACGCTGTTCATTGAACAGCGCGGGGCCCAGCGTTCTGCGGCGGCAGCCGAATCGGCGCTGCGGGAAGCCAGGCGGCAGCTGCGCGAGGAGATGGAGCGGGGACAAGAAGCATTTGCCATGATTAAGTCGGCAGCGCCTCAGGAGACCGCTGTGCTGTGGAATCAGCTGCAGCTGGAGATTGAGCGCTGGCGTGAACGGAGATTGACCCGGACTCAGCCTGAGCCTGCTTCCACGCGTCCATCGGGTAGAGGCAGATTACCTGGGATGCACGCGGGTCTGCTGGCGGGAATGGCTGTTATGACATTCCTGCTGGTGGTCGTATTGTTATGGACGTCAACCACGGAAGCTGCCGTGGTCTCAGGCATCGTGATGCTGCTCGGTATGGGTTATGTATTCTGGAGTGGTCAACGAGGTCGGGAGGTTCATGGCGCAGCTTCGAATGAGACCCATCTTCAAGACGTGCAGGGAACGGAACATATAGATCATCTCTATTCAAGGCTCGTCTCTGACCCATATGCGGCGGCAGCTGCGAGCACGATTCCGGGCAGTCGAAGGGACAAAAACGCTGCCTTGGCGCGTGACCCCATCATGGTGGAGGCTCAAATGCGCGAGCTTCGATCCGTGATGGAGGGCTGGCAAGCATGGCGGCAGCGGCTGGATCGACTGACGTCCGATTGTGCGGCGGCTGAGGAGAAAGCTGCGCTGCAAGCGGCTGAATTACAAACGGTTCAGGGCGCTATTGATCAGGAAGAGAAGCGATATTTGGAGCTGGAGCGGCAGTGGGAGGATTGGCTTATGTCCCGATCACTCCCGCAGAGCCTGTCGCCTGACGTCATGCTGGACGTATTCGTCAAAGTGGAGCAGGGGCAGGAGCTGATCCGGCAGCAGAAATCGCTTGGACTGAAAATGGACGTGCTGTTAAAAGAGGCGGAGGATTATATCATCCAATGCCATGAGATCTTTGCGGCGGATCCCCAAGGTGACGTTAACGGCAACCGAATCCCAGCCGTTGCCGAGCTCGGTAACGTCTATTCCAGATGGAAGCCCTATCAAGAGGAATCGAGACAGAGGAAGGTCCTTGCCGAGCGTATTCAAGAGCTGCGCAAGGAGGGGATTGCGATTGCAGAGGAGCGGGAAGGGCTGCAGATGCGCAAAGCAGCTCTGATTGCATCATCCCAATCGGCAGACGAAGAAACCTTTCTTCGTATGGGAGCTGCTGCGAAGCGTCGTGAGGAGCTTGTTCGCACGATCCGCCATCACGAAATTACCATGTTCAGCGGATGGGATGAAGGGGGCCGCCGGCAGCTTGAACAGCTGCTGGAGCTGATGGATGCTTCGGAACTTGATGCTCAATGCATGAAGAAGGAGGAAGCCGTATCCGCTGCGCTCCACCTACGGGACGAGCTCCAGGAACGGCGGGGGCGGCTGCTTCAGGAGAGAGAGTCGCTGGAAGCAGCGGGGAACGAGGATTCCGCCCTGCAGCAGCTGGAGGAGCAGCGCACCGCCCTGCGGGAATTAGTCTCGCAATATGCGGTACGTTCGATGGCTTCCGAATTTATCAAACGTACGCGCCGCATGTACGAGGAAGAGAAACAGCCGCAGGTGCTGCAGTTGGCTTCCCGTTACTTCACCATGCTGACCGGCGGCATGTACAGCCGGATTGTCATGCGGATGGGAGATCAGAGCCTGTTGGCAGAGCGTCCGACTGGTGAATTGGTGGAGAGCAGCCGGTTAAGCCGCGGTACGGCGGAGCAGTTATATCTGGCGATGCGGCTCGGTTTGATCCAATCGATGCCGCATGCATCGGGGTTGCCGTTATTGCTTGATGATCTGTTTGTAAATTTTGACGGCGAACGGCTCGGACATGCGCTCGAACTGCTCTCGGAATTATCGCAGGACCGGCAAGTCGTAATGATGACGTGTCATCGGCATGTAGCGGAGCAAACCATGAAACTCATACCGGGTGCACGACTCATCACGATGCAGCCATAAAACGGGGCTTCCCAAAGGCAGTTTTACCATACCTTTGGGATAGCCCCTTTATTTTCCCCTGATTTCGGGTGTTCCGAACAAAGTCAGTCGGAGCACCCAGAGCAGACACAGTCCCCCGAACATGGGGTAGAGGAGAGAGAGCAAGGAACTGAAGCCGAACTGGCTGAAGAAATAACAGAACACCATGATGCCAAGGGTAATCACTCTGGGCGAGAGCGAGGTTCGCTGCTGAACCTGCAGGGTAATCCCGTAGATATTGGCCACGAAGGTGCTGAAAATTTCTAGGAAGATCAGAATGAGATAGATGATCTGGACGAGCCAGCCCAGCTGGTTGGCGATGCTGCCCATCGGGATCTCGTATTGACTAATGCCGGGCATATGCGCAGACATCGCAAAATGCGCCGCCATCAGCATAAATCCTACGCCCGTACCTCCAATGATGCCTCCCCAGGTTACGGCACGCGCGCTTTTGGTCTGGCTGCCGAGCGGGACCAGCACCGGCATTGCCATTACCAGGTTAAAGGAGGTGTAGAGAAGGGGCGCCAGCCAAACCGAAGGCAGGGTATGGTCCGTAGTCAAGGTTAAGAATCGGGTGGCACCCGAAGTTTGAATCGTCTGAGAAATAATCGCAAGCGATAAGGTCAGCATCATGGGCACAACAAGACTGTTCATTGTCATGATGGACTGGATGCCTTTTCTGAGAATGAAATAGGTTCCGATCATCGTGACAAACAATCCGGTTTGATAGCTCAAATTCAGATGCTCCACAAAAACAGAGCCCGCGCCGGCAAGCATGATGCTGTTCACCCCGAGCAGAATGACAAACATAAAGAGGCTGATCCAGACGCCGGCTTTCTCTCCAAACAGGAATTTGTTTCTCTCCAAACAGGAATTTGTTT